>JBFENN010000415.1:0-2569 GCA_041551115.1 Anaerolineales bacterium | reverse complement strand
GAGCAACACCAATCCTCGCTTAGCGGCACTGTTATTGGGATCAGAAGCCAAAGCAATCTCCAAATACTCGCGCTGCTCATTGAGGTCGTCAGTTGTAGCTGAAAGCCACAACCACGCACGTGTGTCGGTGGGAAGAATTTCGGTCGCCCGATTTAGAAAATTTCGCGCTTGGTCTCGATCTCCCCCCTTCAGGGTTGCGATACCGCTGGATAAAAGTTCTTCATACTGCTGTAGTTCGAATTTTTTCCAGTATCTTTTGGAGCGAGTATTCATAGCGCATATAGTTTACTCGTGGAGATATTGGCTGTCAAACCAGTTAGCGCGTTCAAGCCTCTCAGATACGATAAGCATATCAAGGATTAACAATTGTGTTAGGGTTGAGGTAATCTCCCCCTGTGGCACAAACTTCAGTAGTTATGGATATCAGAAACCTGGCAGCCGCAGTTCAGCGATTACGACAGTTCAAGAGCTTCCGCCGCCAAGTCGCCCTTCCCAATCTCCTCATCTGCTGTATACTCTCGCCCGTCTTCAAAATGGATGATCGCTGGAGTCATCAGTCCGATGATGCCCATCAGTCCAGAAACGACACCGCCCATGAGAAACCAAGACTGGACCCCTATCCGGTCCGCCACAGGTCCGGCGATCAGCAATCCAATCGGGGACATAGCACCTGCAACACTCTCAATGAGGGTAAAGACACGACCCTGCATATCCGGTGCTACTGTAGCCTGTAGCGCCGCGTGCAGAGGGCCATTGGTGATCGGCAGGGAAAACCCAATAATCAGAGCCGCCGCAACACCCACGGGGAACATATATCCGGGCGTCAATCCCATGAGGACAGCACCAAAACCAATGCCGATCAAGCCCGCGAGAGAGGTTACAATTCTGCGATTGAACCCGCCCCAAATCCCCAACAGCAATCCCCCAGCAATTACGCCAACACCAGCTATCGAATCTATCCAGGCAAGCTGAAAAGCACCACCCCCAAAATGCTGGGTGACCAACAATGGGATCAATGTGAAAGCTGGTGTGAGCAGTAAGTTAATGAAAGTCGCCAGCAATCCAATCAGCAGTAAGCCCGGCCAACCACGCACATATTGGAATCCCAATTTGAGCTCCTGCCAGATTGAAGAAGCGGTTTCTCCGGATGGGGCACTGGCATGCGTTGGTTGGGGGATGAAGATAAAGAAAAGCGGCAAGATCGCAACAGCTGCCGTGGCGACATCGATAAATAGAATTCCCTGCATTGTGAGCAGCTCGAGCAACAGGGCACCTAATGGCGCCGATGCGATGTTCAAACCCCCGTTCAACATCTGGTTTAGGCCCTGCACTCGGGCAAGCTGTTCCTTCGGTACCATTAAACTGGTGGAAGTTTGCATTGCAGTGCGGTGAAACCCACCCCCCAATGAGCGGATAAACATGAGACCGTAAATATGCCAGATTTGCACATAACCTGTCCAGAAAAGGAGCGCCAACCCAACCGTAGCAGCTGCAATCACTGTATCAGCAACAATCATGATCACCCGCCGATTCCAGCGGTCAACCAGAGCTCCAGCTACCGGTCCGAGGATGATTGAAGGCACCAGTCCAACCATGGTTGCCATCGCTAGGACAGTTGCAGAGCCCGTTGTTTTTGTTAACCACCAAATGAGCGCAAACTGCACAAGCTGGCTGCCCAACAAGGATAATGCTTGCCCCCCCCAGATAGTGAAGAAAGGCAGCGCCCATGTATTGCCCGGATGATTTCGCATCTCATTATTCATCGCTTTATTCCTCAAATTGTGCTTCATCCAATCCCTATTCTCAACTAACGCTAACTATTATCAATAACAATGCCAATAATTGTTTAATATAATACACTTTATTTACATTTTGTCAATATAGATTTTCGAATTATTAATATTTGATCAGGATTATGAAAGTTTTTTCATGCTGAGGAGCGATTACGGAGGCAAACTGCCAGCAAGAGAAAAGATAGACATCCGCTTGTTACTTAAATGGGAAGAGCCGTTCTTTCTGCACTTATCCCCCAACGAATTTCACTTTGTATCCCGTCTTACGCAATGAATCGGCTAGCTTTTCACGATGGTCGCCCTGGATCTCGATGTCCACCCCCTTAATGGTACCGCCTGTACCGCATAACTTCTTCAGCTGCTTTGCAAGCGCTTTGCGATCCGCGGGAGTCAACTGCAGATCACGGATCACCGTAACTGTCTTGCCCCCTCTCCCTTTACGCTCACGATAGATGGCCGCGGTTTGTTCGGCGGGGGGTAAGCTCTTCGGTTTTTGGCAAATACAAGGGAACTGCTGGCAGCGTGGGCAGCGTTTTGAAAAATTGGGATCAGTCGAGTATACAATCGGTCGGCGATCTTTAACCATCTTTGAGCTCCAGCAATGCATAAGAAATAAATTTTCCAGTATTGCCAAATCATACTCCATGATCAAATCACTTCCCAATAAATTCATAATAAACGTATTCAATTGAATGCTCATCCAAGTCTAGCTAACGTCAATGATATACAATGTCCCATGCGGGATAGTTTTCCATACTGTTACAATTGCCCTGAAT
>JBFENN010000414.1:0-2578 GCA_041551115.1 Anaerolineales bacterium | reverse complement strand
GCCAGGACTTCTTCTGCAGGGGTGTCCCAGGGGAATAATGCCGAATATACTGACATTTCACGAATACGCCGGGCAATTAGTTGAGCATACTGGGACCCGTAGTCCAAAATAGCGATTGATTCGTGCATATTGAAACTTGTTCAGGTATGTTGGGAGCGAATGAATAATCTGATATTGTTTTGTCTGGTGATTGCGTGGTTATTCGTTCTCAAAAACGATCTTATCACCTTGCATAGATTTGATGCGTGCCAATGCGCGGATAGGCACACCGAGGTGGGTAAGGGTGTCACGCCCACCCTCAAACACTTTTTCGATTAATGCGCCAATCCCAATAATATCTGCACCAGCAGATTGTGCCAATCGGACAAGTCCTAATATGGTGGCACCACTCGCCAGGAAGTCGTCGATAATCAATACCTTCTCCCCGCCGACTAAATACTCTGGGGAAACGATCAACTCCACGGTGCGGCCTTTGGTGTGGGAGGGAGTCAAGGTCAGGAAGACCTGGTCAGGCATGGTGATCGGTTTATGCTTGCGTGCATAAACGACTGGTAGCCCTAAATGCAGTGCAGTCGTCACAGCAGGTGCAATCCCGGATATCTCCGCCGTCAGCACTTTGGTGGCACCGATATCTTTAAACATCCGGGCAAATTCTCGCCCGCAGGCATCCATCAAAATTGGATCTACCTGGTGGTTGATAAAGCCGTCCACTTTTAGGATTCCACCACCGAGGTATTTTCCCTCTGCGCGGATACGGTCAATGAGCTCCTGCATACGGCCTCCCATCGGTATAAATTATTAAAACGTAGATCTGTTGTGGTTCTAGGTCTGTAAGATTCACTTAAGCTATTCTACATTGCCTTTAATGAGATTGCCAAGGAGATTATGTTAGAATCTCCGCCTGATGTTAGTATTGGCTTCAAATTCGCCCCGGCGTAAAGAGCTGCTGGCGCTTGGGGATTGGGACTTTACGGTTAATGCCGTCGATATCGATGAGACACCTTTGTTAGGTGAACATCCAAAGGACTATGTTGAACGTTTAGCTGTGCGTAAGGCGAGGTGTGCGGCTGACGTGTTGCCCACCGGAAACATCGTCATTGCAGCAGACACAACCGTTGCGGATGGCGACAATATTCTCGGGAAACCCGCCGATGATCGTGAAGCTGAACACATTCTTAAGCAGCTGCGCGGACGCACCCATCAGGTTTTTACTGCGGTGGCCGTAGTCCAAACTGGTAGTGATGGGATGATCTGTGAATTATGCGAAACATCTGTTCCAATGCGTCCGTATTCCGATGAGGAGCTTTTGGCATATATAGCAACTGGAGACCCGCTGGATAAAGCCGGCGCGTATGCGATCCAGCACGCTGGTTTCAGCCCGGTGAACTCTCTTAATGGGTGCTATGCTAATGTGATGGGACTACCGCTTTGTCATCTGGTGCGCGCATTGGCAAAGTTGAATGTATATCCGCTGACAGCTATCCCGGAAGCTTGTCAGGCAAAGATTGGTTACGTTTGTCCAATCTTTACCGAAGTATTGCAGGGAGCAAATTGAACGCCTCATGAGATTAAGATTATTTGTACCCTTGCTATTGATCGTCCTGGTCTCAAGCTGCGGTCCATCTTCTGAAACAACCGCTACAATAACACCAGATCCAACCCCGACATTGAGCCAACCCGGGATCAATACAACCAGCGTTCCTGATCCTGGCCCGGCCGCTCAAAGCTACCTGGATGCCTGGAAGGATGAAGATTACTCGCTGATGTACAGTATGCTGACTTCCATCAGCCAAGATGCAATCCTGGCTGATGATTTTGAGCAGTTCTACCGTGGCATTGCCAGCGAAGCCGCATTATCAGATATCAATTATGAGATCCTCTCCTCTTTGGTGCTCGATCCAACCAGTGCCCAGGTCAGTTTCCGGACGCTCCTGGAGAGCGTGCTGGTTGGTGAACTGCAGCGCGATACGCTGATGAATCTAACTCTCGAAGATGGCGATTGGCGTGTGCAGTGGGATGATGCTCTTGTGTTGCCGGAACTTGCGGGAGGCAACTACCTTGGTATGGAGCGGTATATCCCCTCACGCGCCAATATCTATGATCGCGAAGGTCACGCCTTGGTTGCCCAAGCAGATGCAACTGCAATCGGCCTGCGGCCAGCGATTATTGACCCCGGACAGGAAGAAGATCTGTTTACAGTGCTCACTCGTTTGACAGGCCTCTCCTCGGAAACGATCCTGGCAAAATATGAAAACTTTCCCGTTGGTGCGGACTGGTACCTCCCGTTAGGTGAAGTACCGGCTGACGATATCGAGCGCCGCTTTGGTGATCTCTCAGGCTTCAGCGGCTTGGTACTGAACCCCTATAAATCACGCTATTACTTTGAAGGTGGGATCGCCCCCCACATCGTGGGTTATGTCAGCCAAATCCAAGCCGGCGAAGAAGAGGAATACTTGCGTCAAGGCTACCGGATTGATGAGCGGGTGGGACAAGCCGGGATTGAATACTATGGAGAAGAGTACCTGTCTGGGAAACGCGGTGGCGCATTATATCTGTTCAATCCGCAAGGTGAACTCGT
>JBFENN010000413.1:0-2594 GCA_041551115.1 Anaerolineales bacterium | reverse complement strand
TGCTCAGGGAAGGGGCCTTCCTTCATGCCTGCACTAAAGATCGAAGCAACACCGTCCGGAAGCATAATAAAAGACTTTTTCGTTCCCTTTTTGCTGAGTGGTTTCCAGCCGCCGTCCGGAACATCTCCCTTCCAACCACTGCCGTTCCACCAGATAACCGGCTGCTCACTATCCCAAGGCTTGCCGTCAGCGTTGACCGAGGCACGGTTATAGAGGATTCGTCGATTTACCGGCCAACACCAAGACCACTCGGGGTAAAGCCCGACACCGCTTGGATCCTTGAGGCCACGCCGGGCCATGTTGTTCCCCTTGCCATTGTAGCTCTGGCAATAGAGCCAATTGCCCGAAGATGTCGATCCATCATTCTGCAAGTATGCAAATGAGGGGACCAAGTCACCTTTTTTATAAAGTTTCCCCTTAATTACCTTGTCCTCGAGGAAGTAACCGTTGATCTCTTTTGCGACGGCGTGGATGTCGAGGTGCTCGATCTTTCCGTCCGGCATTTTGAATCCATAATCCCAGGAAAGCTTCGTGATTGGATCGGGATAAGCACCACCCTCATTGGCGTAAAGCTGACGAACCCGATACTGCAGATCATTCATGACCTCTGAGTCATGACGGGAGTTTCCGAGCGGGTTGACCGCTTGATAGCGCCACTGGGCCCAGCGACCGGAGTTGGTAATGCTCCCTTCTTTTTCGATCGAAGCAGCAATCGGCAAAAAGAAAACCTCGGTGTCGATATCAGCCGGATTGACACCGGGCCCTTTCCAGAAAGAGGCCGTTTCGTTGTCAAACAGGTTCACCGTGACCATCCAGTCCAGCTTGGCCATCGCTTTGCGTACCTTGTTGGCATTACTCCCCGAACAAGCAGGGTTTTGTCCCCAGGCAAAAAATCCCTTGATGCCGCCCTTGAACATACGATCAAAGATCATCAGCCAGGAGGCGTTTTGTCCGTCGTCAAGCTTAGGCAATAACTGGTAGCCAAAATCCTCAGCCTGGGTCAAGCTGGAGCTGAAATGGGCCCGCAGCAGTGAGGTGATGTATTTGCTGCGATTACTCCACCAGTTGGCGCTCATCGGATCGTTGGTCGTGGGCGTACTTTTCTCAACATAGGTCGCCAGATCCGGCCAACTCGCCTTGGAGGTTGGTAGATAACCAGGCAGGATATGAAACAACAGACAATGATCAGTCGAACCCTGAACATTCGACTCTCCGCGTAGCGCGTTGACGCCACCGCCAGCAACCCCGATATTCCCCAGCAACAATTGGATAATCGCCATTGTCCTGATGTTCTGAGTGCCGACCGTGTGCTGGGTCCACCCCATCGCATACATGATGGTCGCAGCCTTGCCGGACTGTCCGGAAGAACCGTAGATTTTGTAAACCTCAGTCAGCTTGTCGATTGGGGTTCCGGTGATGTCAGACACCACTTCCGGGGTATAGCGGTCGTATTGCTTTTTCAGTAGTTGAAAAACACAGTTTGGGTCCTGCATGGTCGGATCAGAGAGCGGCACACCGTTGGAATCGCGTTGAAAGCTCCAGCTCGACTTGTCGTAGTTGCGCTTGTCTGCATCATAGCCAGAGAAGAGTCCGTCGAGTTCGCCCGGCATTTTAAAGTCCGGATTGACCAGGAATGTCGCGTTGGTATGAAGCTGAAGGTACTCATCGTGCTGCAAGCTATTCTCAATGATGTACTTGATCATGCCACCGAGAAAGGCAATATCAGTCCCGGAACGCAAAGCGGCGTAAAGATCAGCCTTGGAGCTGGTACGGGTGAAGCGAGGATCGACGCTGATGAGCTTTGCGCCCTTGTCCATGGCTTCAAGAACATATTTAAATGAAATCGGATGATTCTCTGCTGCGTTGGAACCCATGATTAGAATGACATCCGAGTTGCGGATATCAATCCAATGGTTGGTCATTGCGCCACGGCCAAAAGTGGTCGCCAAACTGGCAACCGTTGCGGAGTGTCAAATTCGCGCCTGGTGTTCAATGTAAACCAGGCCCCAGCTGCGCATCATTTTCTGTAACAGGTAGCATTCCTCATTGTCGAGGGCCGCACTGCCGATCGAGGCAATGCCGTCGGTACGGTTGACAATCTGCCCCTTGCTATTTTTCTCCATGAAAGTCGCATCGCGCGTCGCCTTGATTTTTTGGGCAATTTCGTCGAGCGCCCAGTCCCAGGTGACCGTTTTCCATTCCCGAGCCCCCTTGGCCCGGTACATAGGCTCAGTGATGCGTTTTTCGTTGTGACGCAACTGGTAGAGGGATGCGCCTTTACTACACAACGTACCTCGGTTGATCGGATGGTCTGGATCGCCCTCAGTGTTGATGACCTCACCACCACGGGTATGGACAATCAGTCCACAGCCGACGGCACAGTAAGGACAAATGGTGGTGGTCTCTTTGGCATACTGGATTGCCAGTGGTTGGGCATAGGCTTCGGCGGGCTTGAGTCCGATACCTAAGACCGACGCGGCAACCGTACCCCCTGAGATTTTCAGGAATCCACGACGACTAAGTTCCATGTGGGACACCTCCTTGGTGGGATGACAGGTTTGTCAGGCTACAATTATAAGGCCACTTGAATGTGA
>JBFENN010000412.1:0-2596 GCA_041551115.1 Anaerolineales bacterium | reverse complement strand
GCGGTCGGGATGGGCTGCTGGGCGATCGGTGGTCCCTGGACTTATGATGGATCCCCCGCGGGGTGGAGTGAAGTGGATGATTCCGAATCTATTCGCGCCATTCACGCAGCATTAGATATGGGCGCAAACTTTTTTGATACTGCGGCCAATTACGGCTGCGGCTACAGCGAACGCATCTTAGGTCAGGCCTTGAAAGGCAGGCGGGAGGGGGCGGTTATCGCCACAAAATTTGGCGACCAGATCGACGAGATCACAAAAAATGCCCGCCCCTATGCAGACCCACCTGAAACAGCCCCGGTGGCTGATCATTTGCGAGAAGATCTTGAACAAAGTTTACAGCGTCTGGACACCGATTATATTGATGTCTACCAGCTGCATGTTTGGGGGTATGATGTCGAAAAATCCCTCGAGATCCGCATTGTATTAGAGGATTTAGTTCAAGAGGGAAAGATTAGATGTTACGGTTGGAGCACCGATCGACCTGACGCGGTGCGCGCTTTTGCAGAGGGGGAGAATTGTTCAGTCGTTCAGCAGCAATTGAATATCTTTGATGGAGTTGATGAGATATTAGAAATATGTGATCAATACGATCTGGCCAGCATCAACCGCGGCCCTTTGGGCATGGGGTTACTGACAGGGAAATTTGTCCCGGATACCAGCTTCCCAGATGATGATGTTCGGGCGCATGCCGAATGGTTTGTGGGCTTGGTCGATGGTCATCCAAATCCAGAATGGCTGCAGAAACTTGAACAGGTCCGGGAAATACTTACCAGTGAAGGGCGTACACTCGCTCAGGGTGCCTTGGCCTGGATCTGGGCTCGCAGTGGCCGCACAATCCCCATCCCTGGTTTTAAGACCGTAGCCCAGGTTCAGGAAAATGCCGGTGCGATGAATTTTGGAACATTGAGCACGGATCAAATGTCTGAAATTGACGCCATCCTTGAGAAAAACAAGTGATCACCCCTCCAGCAAGTTGAGCCCTTAATTGGTGAATTGCAAGTTCTGACCGACATACCGGGATTTAATTAAAAATTCCTTCCCTGGCCAGCTGGCAGTAAGGAATAAATTCTTCCCCATCCACATCTACACCCGTAAAGACGGAACACTCTTGAGGATCGTAGCAGGTGGTACAGACCCGCTTTATTGCGCGCACATTCAAGAGCTGGACATGCGGGGAAAGAAAATCATTCTCTACGGGTTCCTCGCGCATCAGGTCGGTGCTGAGGTATTTCTTGTTGCAATCAGAGAACACTGTCGTCACAACTGCATCGCGATCCAAATCATTTTGTGCTTTCAATGCGCCCAGGAAATTCGCCCCGGAAGAGATACCCACCCCGAGCCCCAGCTCTCCCGCCAGCTTCTGGGCCATGATGATCGCATCTCCATCGTCGACGCTGATCACCTCGTCTAATTGGTCTAACTCCAGGATGGCGGGAATAAACTCGTCCGATATGCCCTGGATGCGGTGCAGACCTACCTTACATCCCGTGGATAACGTGGGGGAGTTAGCAGGTTCGAGCGGGTATAACTTAATGTCAGGGTTTTTCCTCCTGAGATAGCTGCCTACCCCCATGATTGTGCCGCCGGTGCCTACTCCAGCCACAAATGCATCTGGGGTCAGGTCCCGGAACTTAAGCTGCCACCAGATCTCCGGGCCGGTCGTTTTCAAATGCGCTTCAACATTGTCCCGGTTTGAAAACTGCCTTGGCAGGAAGACATTTTCTTTGCTTTCCGCCATCTCCTCCGCGCGCTCGATGCTGCCCAGGAAGCCGCCCTCCTCCTTGCTCACCAGGATGATTTTTGCGCCCAGACTATTGATCAGGTTGATCCGTTCGGCGCTCAACCAGTCTGGCATAAAGATCACCACCGGATGACCCAGCGCCCGCCCGATAGCGGAAAAAGCGATCCCTGTGTTCCCGCTGGTCGCCTCGACAATCACGTCTTGTGGTTTTAGATCGCCGCGTTCATAGCCGCGGCTCAAAATATGGTAAGCCATGCGGTCCTTGATGCTCCCGGTCATATTAAGGTTCTCTGCCTTGGCATAGACCACGCGCGGTTCACCCTTATACAGCAGGTCAATCGCCATGAGAGGAGTGTTGCCGATCATGCTGGAGAATTCTCGGATGCGGGAAGATGTCGCCGGCGTTACCATATTTGTTCCAATTTAATCATTGTCATTGGTAGGTCATATTCAGCCTAACGAATATTACCGCAACTTTTCTGATTGGTGAAGCACAAATCGATTAAACTTACTAAAGCATTAACTTATGAACCAAATTGTCCACCTGAATGCATGCATAATGTGAACGCTGAAAAAATATTGCCCATAAACAATTCCCAGAAATCATCCAGATACCAGTGCCCTTGCTTGTTCATCCATCTCCGATGTATCAGGCAGATAAAGATCCACAGGAGATTTTAATTGCCAGCTGCAATAACATCCCAGAACCGTTACACTGATCAGGTTTTCGACCGGCTGCAGCTGGATAACACCCGAACCAACACCAGCGAATTCTTCGATTGTGTCTTCAGAGAATGCACATTTGTGGAGTCAGTTTTCCACCTATGCCGCTTCATCCATTGCACATTTCAAGGC
>JBFENN010000411.1:0-2607 GCA_041551115.1 Anaerolineales bacterium | reverse complement strand
GGGTTCAAACCCATCGAATGTAATTTCTATCATTTCGAATCAATTGCCGGCGGCTTACACTGTGCATCCGTGGATATTAGAAGACGTGGTAATCTCAAATCATATTTTTAATTTCATCAGTTGCTGATATGGAAATCAAATTTGAAACACTCTTTCAGCCGATAGAAATCGGGCCAGTCGTAGCACCGAATCGTTTTTACCAGGTACCGCACTGCAATGGTATGGGGTACCGGATGCCGCGCGCTTTGGCAGCGATGCGCGGGATCAAGGCGGAAGGCGGCTGGGGTGTGGTTTGCACCGAAGAGGTGGAAATTCATCACAGCGCTGATCTAGCACCCAATATCGAAGGACGCCTCTGGGACGATGAGGATATTCCCGCTTTAGAGCTAATGGCGAATGCCGTGCATCAGCATGGAGCCCTGGCTGCTATCGAATTGACCTATGGCGGTCATCACGCCAGCAACTTATACTCACGATCTGTAGGGTATGGCCCACGCTCGTTGGGTATTGATAGCTTTCATCCAGGGCAAACACGCCGCCTTGATAAGGAAGGCATTAGAAACATTCGCCGTTGGCACCGGGACGCAGCACAGCGCGCTAAACGTGCTGGTTTTGACATAGTTTACTGTTATGCGGGACACAACTTATCGCTAGCGATGCATTTCTTACTGCGAAGATATAACGACCGCACTGATGAATATGGTGGCAGCTTGGAAAATCGAGTGCGTTTCCTGCGAGAATTGGTCGAAGATACAAAAGATGCTGTGGGGGATACTTGTGCAGTGGCAGTACGCTTGGCTGTGGATGAATTGCTTGGAGAGGAGGGCATCAGCTATCAAGGTGAAGGTCATGATATCGTTGCCTCGTTAGCTGAACTACCTGATCTTTGGGATGTCAATATCAGCGATTGGAGTAATGATTCGGTAACCGCCCGGTTCGAGCGAGAGGCATATCAAGAAACCTATATCGGATTTGTAAAATCCCTGACCAGCAAACCTGTGGTGGGCGTTGGTCGTTATACTACACCAGATGCTATGCTCTCGGCAGTACGGCGAGGGATTGTTGATCTCATCGGAGCTGCCCGCCCCTCTATTTCCGATCCGTTTTTGCCACAGAAGATCAAAGAGGATCGAATCGAAGATATCCGCGAGTGCATTGGTTGTAACATTTGCGCCAGTGCAGATGATCTAGGCATCCCCATACGTTGTACCCAAAACCCAACCATGGGGGAAGAATGGCGCCGCGGCTGGCATCCCGAATATATTCCACCAAAAATTCAGGCAAAAGATGTGCTTGTCCTCGGTGGGGGTCCGGCTGGCCTTGAATGTGCCCGAGCATTAGGACAACGCGGCTATCAGGTTGGATTATTAGATGCTCGTCGGGAATTTGGTGGTCGAGTTGTGCACGAATCTGCTTTGCCGGGATTGATAGAATGGCGGCGGGTGATTGATTGGCGGCTCACTCAGATCGAAAAGATGAGCAATGTCTCACTTTATCCATGCAGTCCGATGACGGCTGAAGATATCCTCGCAGCGGGTTATGCCCATGTGATACTCGCTACCGGCGCGCAATGGCGGTCCGATGGTGTTGGGAGGAGTCTGTGGGAACCGATCAGCGGTCATGATCTCCCTCATGTCTTCACGCCGGATGATTTGATGACTGAGAGAATCCCCGAAGGGCTTGTCTTGATCTACGATGATGATCACTATTATATGGGCAGCCTCCTGGCAGAGTTACTGCTCCAGAAGGGCTGCCAGGTGTCTCTCGTAACTCCGGCGCCACTGGCTGCCTACTGGTCACAATATACCCTTGAGCAAGAACGTATCCAGCGCAGGCTTATGAAATCTGGTACCCGGATATTCACCCAGAAAATCATCAAAGAAATCCAGCCGCGAAAAGTTACCCTGGTATGTTCGGTTTCAGGTCAAAAGTCAGAAGTTAGCGCAGATGCGGTTGTTTTGGTAACAGATCGTCTCCCGAATGATGAAATCTATCAAGCGCTTAAGCCCGCCCTTAAAGATAGCAAATTACACTCCTTGCGCGTGATCGGCGATGCAGAAGCCCCAAACAACATCGCCCAAGCCGTCTTTTCTGGTCATCTTGCAGCTCGCGAATTCGAAGAATCACCTTCTGATTGCACACCATTCCGTATCGAACGCCTGGAAATCTAAACACAATATAGAAATTTGTGTTTGGTAACACTAAACTATATCAACTTTGCAACAAAATATGGCCAAAACAGCCCTTGCCCATATCATACGTGTCCCCCCCCGCTATGGACTATAAATTCCTAGTTTCCGTGACCGATCAGAGCCCCTAGATCGTCAAACTGCTGCTGAACGGCATCTTCGACAAGAAAAGAACAGCAGAAGATGATGACTTGGCGGAAATCGGTCTGCACCAACCTAAGCTTTAATCCTGAGATCGTTTAGCGAAAGCGAGATCTTGCGAAGGGAGCCGCTATGCGAATTACCTTGCTAGATTCGCCTCACCCAGGCATACAATGACAACATTGTCGGACCGAAGGTTACATTGATTCGGTGGTGCGAATGAACGACGATACCAGGAGGGTGTGAGTAACCAGTTTAGTTGAACGATCCACTGGGT
>JBFENN010000410.1:0-2611 GCA_041551115.1 Anaerolineales bacterium | reverse complement strand
GGGGATTGCAAATCCCCTGCGAGCGATGAGAATGATGATTTCTTGCGCGTCTATTTGAGGAATACTACTACCCAAGCAATTTGCATCAAACGGGGATTGCAAATCCCCTACGAGCGAATATTTTTTTGCTACAGCAGGTTGTAACCCCTAACAACTTTCAACAAAAGGGAATTACAAATCCCCTTTGAGCGTTTTTGTTCTGGGAGCGATACCGGGTTAGCTTTCAACGAACGGGGTTTGTAAACCCCCTGCGAGCTTTTATTTTCTGCGAGAGATAATGATGTGAGCGATCACCATCGTGCTTCTGATGATTGGTTTGTGATCAATTGTCTAGCTGGTGCTTAAGGTAATAATACACAACTCGCCCGCATCGTTTGCGAGCGAGTTGTGTGTTGATCTAGGTGCTATTCGTCATTTTGAGCATGACGGTAGATGAAACCCTCGGGTCGAGTCACCTCAAAGGTCTCGTCCATGACAAGCTCATAAGTCGTGGCTCCGACCACGCGTCCCGTGTGCTCCAGTTCGTAGCGGTCGATGGTGTCAATCGTGTCGGCTGGAGTATGGTAATACTCGTGCGGTCCCATCGTCTGGAACATGACCGCCGGTACGCCTGCATTGATAAAGGGGACATGGTCGCTACCGCCGCCAGGGGCATAGTCCATTGCCTCCACGAGCACTTCGTCTGCATTGGCCTGTATCTGGGTGAAAAGATCGCTAAAGACTGTGCCGCCGAAGACATTCAAGCCGGTGCGGTTACCCACGCCTACCATGTCCATTTGCAGCACAGCTACAGTATTCTCGAGCGGAAACTTGGGATCGTCCTCCACATAATAATAGGAGCCGACCAAGCCAGCTTCCTCTGCACCCCAGGCAGCGAAGAGAACGGTCCGCTCGGGGGCGAAGTTGCCACTGGACATGATCTTGGCGATCTCCATCATCACCGCGGTGCCCGAGGCGTCATCATCGGCTCCGGGGTAAACCTCACCCGTCGGCGCAACACCCTCGTGGTCATAGTGGGCAGAGACGATGACCACCTCATCGCCGATCTCAGGGTCAGTGCCCGGGATAACCCCCAACACGTTCTGGCTCGGGGCGTCCGCGTCAAAGACAGCGGTGACCACCATGTTCATGGACTGACCGGTAGGCCCGCTGAATGGCGTCAGCGTGGCGTCAATGATGGTTTGGCGAGCCTCCAGATCGGGGACCAACATCTCACCGATGGAGCGATGAGCGAAAACGGATCCCATTTCGGCTGCATAGTGGAAATCGTACAAAGTACCCGCCCCCGGAGCAGGACCGTGGTTGTAATCGCTGACCAGGATCATGCCCTTAGCCCCATGCAGATACGCGTTGTAGGCCTTGTAGCCGAACCACCAGAGACCCCCAACCGAGTAGCCCGGGCTAACCGTATTGGGGCAGTAGTTATACCAATTGTCATCTTCTTGTGGTCCATGTCGCAGCACTAGCACGATCTTGTCGGTCACGTCTATGCCGGCGTAGTCGTCGTAGCCCGACACCGGAGCAGGGCAGCCAGGATAATCCGCAGGATTGTATGCAGGAATGCTCATGCCGTACCCGGCAAATACTACCTCAGCCGTGACGTTGGTGCTACCTGAATAAGTAAAGATGGTGTAGTCACTTCCGTATTCATAGGTTGGGCCGCTAGGCACCGATAAATCGACAGGCGCTGTAGCGTACCACGAGGAGACGGTGAAGTTTTGGAAATAACTGCCGTCATCCCCTGCCGGCACCAACCCCCAATTCGAGAATTTTTTGGCTATGTATTCCGCAGCCAGCTGTTCTCCTTCTGTTCCCGCAAGACGCCCCTGCAGCTCATCCGACGCCAGGTAACGGGTGAACTGCCATATACGCTGTCCGTTGATCTGAGTGATGAGTTGTTTCGCTCCAACAATGGGATCAAGTCCCTGGGCTTGCACCAGGCTGATGCTTAAGCCAAGCAAGATTATCACAACGATTGATACGAACAACTTTCTTGAGTAATTCATCGCATTATCCTCCAATTATCTAAGCTGTAGTATCCATCTTCAGCTCGATAGCGTGATTGGCTGAAGTTTTTTTAGAAGTTGTCAAGAAAATAGTCAACTCCCCTCATCTATCATTCGTGTTTTTATTAACGCAGACATCACACCTAAAATTCTAACCTTACGTAGAGAAATAGCAGATTTACTTTCCTTACATAGCACCTCCTCTCCTGGAATCAAATTAAGCTAACCTGTTGTTAACGGATATTGTCGCAAGCTGATTTGGTTTTCAGGATTTTAGTTCTGCCTGAGTTCACCCGTGATGTAAGCCGGGATGATTAAATTTTTACGCCTTCACATTGTACAATAATTAACTACCAAAATCAACAATTTGTTGTGCGGCGTGGGGTGAAATTCAATTGGGGGGTGAGTTTTTTACAGATAGGATTAATTTCGCAGAATTCTGCTTTTATTTTTTACCTTATTGCTTGATAATTATTAACTGCATACACTAGTTGGCAGAATTTATTACTTTTTTCCCCCAGAACTGAAGTGAGTCTATTAATTGAGAGCTGCGTAAGGGTTGTTTAATCTGTGGTCAATAAACCCCACCAATCTCACCTCCGCAT
>JBFENN010000409.1:0-2622 GCA_041551115.1 Anaerolineales bacterium | reverse complement strand
GTATTTTGGGTTCATTTTTCTGTACATGATCCTGGAATTGTTCCTTGATTATATTTTGCATATCGAATTCAGGTCGAAGCCGCTGCTGCATGTTCCTTATATCATCCTTGAATACATCGCCTTGTTTGGATTGATCGGTATTTCCTTTGCTATAGACCCAATATGGGGGTATATTGTTACTTCAAGCTTTTGGCTGCTTTTAGCTGGTTTGATTTATCTGTACTGGGACAGGATAACGAAAAAGATACAACGTAACCATTAAGTTATAGAGACGGCTTCTGCTACCTCGTTCGACGTCTATCGAGATGGCGTCCCGATCACCACCGGAATAATCGGAATGCTTACACCGACAATATAAACCAGAAAGGAGACGGCAGCTATTTGTACCAGGTTGCGAAGCAGGGAATCCTGCAAACTGCTCGAACGTCGTCCTGGTTGACTTTTAGCCCAGCGGTGTAGGGTGCGTGCGCTGAACGCACCCTTCCTGCATGCTGAACTCAATGCTGTCACCCTATCGTGAAATAATTCTCAAAATTGACTTATTAAGAATCTGGCGCGATACTCTTCATGCTAGGGAAATTGAGTTGTTGCAACAACTTTGCGGGAGGGTTTCAACCGAATTCATCGCCTAAAAAAGAGTGTAATTCAAAGAAGCTGCTGACGGAATGTCCGGGGCTTTTTTTATTTTGACTGGATTGCTTGCGTTTGTGGAGGAATTTGATCCTGGAATAAGGGATCCGATCGGTATTTCGGCACTAAGGTGGCTATGGAAATCGAAATATCGCATTGGGAGGTGATCTTGTGCCATACTAGCTTGTATATATCTAAGTGGGATGCCTCCATCCTCGTGTCTGGCGCTCACCGGGGTGGGAACTTTGATTGAATTAGCTTTCGCTATTTGGAGGTCAGAATGTTCCCTACAATTAAGTACAGGCCAATTATAGCCATTACAACCATGCTGGCGATCCTGGTCCTGGGTGTTTTACCTGCCCTGGCGGCCGCCCCTGCTAATGACAACTTCGTGTATGTCACCCAGATCGACAGTCTGCCATTTTCGGATGGCATCGATACGTCCGAAGCGACTCCCTCCGGCGATGACCCACATCCAAGCTGCAACTATTATTCCACCTATGAGGCAACCGTGTGGTACCAGTTTACCGCGACCGATAGTAAGTTGATGACCACCAACACTGCCGGCAGCAACTATACGACGAATGTGGGAATCTACACCGGCGGCCTCGGTTCGTTCGAAGAAATTGCATGTGTGATGTACAACGATCCGGTTTCCTTTTGGGCAGAGGCTGGGGTCACGTATTCGATCATGATCGCAGCCGTAAGTGGCCCCGGGGGTCCATACCCCCCGCCGGGGGGCTATGGTGGGTGGCTGGAATTCTCGATGGATGTCGCACCCCCACCGGTAGCCTATTTCAATTACTACAGCGCCCCATGGTATGGCTTACGGGCGTTCCAATTCTTCAACCAATCCTATGATCCTGCCTGTCCCGGGTGCGGGATGTCCACCTATTGGGATTTCGGGGATGGCACGACCAGCACAGATTGGTACCCATCCCATCAATATCAAACAGATGGAAGCTATTGGGTGAGTCTCACGGTGACTACATTCGATGGGAGGGAAGCCACATACGAACAGGAGCTAGTCGTTTCTACGCCCCCTCCAGTCGCCAATTTTGACCCCAACCCTTACAATCCATCCATTTTCGACACAGTTTACTTCTCTAACTGGTCGAATGACCCGGCATGCTATTGGTGCGGGATGTCCGCCGCATGGGATTTCGGGGATGGCACGACCAGCAGCGAGTGGAGCCCATCGCACCAGTACAGTGCGGATGGCGATTACACCGTCAACCTCACGGTAACCACAACCGATGGGCGTACCGCATCCACTTCCAGGCCGCTGCAGGTTCGGACGATCGATGTGGCGGTCTATGGCTTTACGGTGCCTCAATCCGCCAGAGTCGGTCAAACGCGCTCGGTTAATGTGGACGTTAGTAATACCAGATACCCCGTTACAGTCGAAGTGCAGTTGTACAAGAGCACTGTAGGGGGCTGGCAGTGGTTCGGCTCGCTGCAACAATACGTGCCGGTCCGGTCCTCTAACCGCACAACTCGCTTCGAGTTCAGCTATACCTTCACGAAGGAGAATGCCCAGCTTGGCAAGATCAACTTCAAAGCCGTGGCGGTCGTCGTAAATGGGCGAGATGCAATACCAACGAACAACGAGGCCATCTCTTTACCGACGAAGGTGGCTCGTTGAGCGAATAACCAACCCCGAGGCTAAGTAAGTGATCGCCTAGGTAGTAAATCGCATTTTTTTCACACAAGGGAACCGGAGGGCCGTACCGACCCTCCGGTTTGGTTTGCTACGATCACGAGCTCGCTGTTTTACTAAAGGTAAATGACACGACCACTGATATTTCGCGTGATCAAGAGAGCCTAGGCGGTAGGCCATAGGAATACCAGGTATATGCGCGCAGGATCCAAGCATTATAATGAGAGAGTACATGACGACCTTTGTTCTGGAAACCGCCCGGCTGGCCTTGAAAACGTTCTCAGTTGCGGATGCGGCGAGCTTTTATGAGCTGAACCTGGACCCCGAGGTCT
>JBFENN010000408.1:0-2638 GCA_041551115.1 Anaerolineales bacterium | reverse complement strand
TCGTTCCCCTGCATCATAGCTCCTTTCTATGTTCGCGAATCTCTATCCTATGCCCCGGTATTGCTAGTGGTATCTCCATCCAGCTAAGAGCATAGCTATTACTATATAGTATAGTGATAATCCCCATTTTAATCAATGTTCTGAAAACACAATACACCCAAGAATCAAGAAACAAGGGCATATGGATTCTTACCGAAACTATCCGCTACTATCGTTCAACCGTGCTTCAAACGATAATGCACGCTTTTTTGCCTAGCATGCGTAGAAAACAGCCTGTGCTGCCGGTAGGTGTGCAAAACTGCTGGATATAAATGCAAATTTCAACCAGGCAGTCTATGTACTCAGATTGATATCCGGACAGTGTATTTTAATTAGCTCGATATCCCACATTATAAATTGGATGCAGAGAGATACTCCCCACTTGTTAAGTATTCAAAATATCTGATCAAATACAGGGAACTCTAATTGTAGTTATAATTGCTATGCAAGCAACTTGACTGTCATACACGCTAGACCATTTCAATAGTTCGCCATATTTCGTCAAGTTAGTTTTTTCTTGGTGTAACCATGCACATTGCCCACTTTACGAACACATATAAACCTAACATTAATGGGGTATCCCGCTCGGTAAGCTCATTTCGAGCAGCGCTCACCAAGCTAGGCAACAACGTATTTGTGATTTGCCAGGAAGCCCGGGATTTTCAGGATCCAGAACCGTTCATATTTCGCTACCCATCGATCAATATCCCGAATTTTGATTACTCTCTCTCATTACCGGTTTCGGGTTTTATTGATAAATTGCTGCCCACACTTAAGATTGATGTGATTCACAGCAATCATCCGGTCGGATTGGGCAGTACTGCCTTGTCAAAAGCAAAGGAGCTAGAGCTCCCACTGGTTTTCACTTTTCATACTCAGTACGCCGCTTATGCCACATTTCTGCCAGTCGGTCAGAAGTTTATCAGCCGCAAGGTGTTTGAAAGTGTCATCCGCTATATCAAACAATGCAACCACATCGTCACGCCTACAGCTAGCATCCGTGATATGCTCATTGAGACCGGCATAACAGCAGAATTTATCACAACGGTACCGACGGGGATCGACCTAAACCCTTATCAAGAAGCAGATGGACATGCCATCAGAGCTAAATACAAGCTAGGTGATGACCCAGTATTGATAACGATCGGTCGACTTTCACCGGAGAAAAACTTCAAGACTTTGTTCGAAGCTTTCGCCCAGGTGCACGAAACTCACGCCAACTTACATCTAATTGTCTTGGGTGACGGACCAGGACGGCATGAAATCGAAGATACAGTCGCGGATTTAGGCATCAGCAGGGCAGTTATCTTCACTGGACTGATACCATTCGATCATGTTCCAGAATACCTAAAAGCAGCCGATATGTTTGTATTTGCCTCAATTACAGAAACACAGGGCTTGGTAACCATGGAGGCAATGGCCGCGGGTCTACCAACGATCGCAGTGTCAGCCCCTGGGACGAAGGACATTGTTATAGATTGCGAAAATGGTATGCTGACTGAGAATGACCCGCAGGACCTAGCTCAAGCGATACATCGAGCACTATCTGAACCAGCCTTGCTCGCTAGGCTTAAGTCACGCGCCCAGCAAACCGCGCGCAACTTCGATATCCTGGTTCAAGCTGAGAATATGGTTCAGGTCTACGAGCAAACTATCGCGGCAAAAGTCTTAGGAAAGACAGTTCAAGTCAACGATGTCCTTGTTGAGGAACAAATCAAGCTGTTGCCCATTCTGGAAGAAGAGTTCTAATCTCTATGAGCGTATGAGGGGTTGAACTCCATTAGGCTCCCGAATGCGCGTCCAAATTGATCTTCCAGAGTCTTCCTAATCGTAATTAACCAACGAGCGGTTCCCAGCCAGCATATATTCATTTTTCAGAAGATAGCACACCCGCTGGTAGACTTCATCTTGAGCTGTTCCGACTTGACCGGTCGAGTGCAGGTTGCTCTCATAGACTTGGCGAATATCTGTACCAACATTCAACTTCGCCACGCCTAATTCAAATGCACCAAACAAATATTCCCGCGCGATTCCTGAGCCGCCATGTAGGACCAATGGAATTTTTGTTGCATTGCGCAACCGCTCAAGATGCGTGAGGTCAAGGCGGGCAGTTATTTTCTCCTCACCGCGCTTGCTCATAGAGACTGCCCCATGTACGGTCCCAACTGCCACGGATAACCAATCACACCCACTTTCTGTGACGAAAACATGTGCATCTTGAATATCAGTGAAACCCTTCTGGGAGTTGAAAAGTTCTTCATATGCGGGGAGCGGTCCATCTTCATGCCCCATTACGGCGCCAAGTTCAGCTTCGCATGGTATGCCTGCCTGGTGGGCAAGCGCAACTACTTTACGGGTGGCCTCAATATTCTCGTACAGTGCTAAGCGGGAACCGTCGATCATGACCGAGTGATAGCCGCTGGCAATTGCCCGCTCGATGATTGGCAGGTAATCCACTATTTGGTCATCTTCATCAATAACGGGGATATGATCCAAGTGCAGTCGAACATATTCCAAGTCTGCCTTAGATGCGAATTCCTGGGCAACTGCCTCCAGGCTTTGGGCAGCAAATTTTTTCCATTCCAAGCGTGCGCATTCT
>JBFENN010000407.1:0-2638 GCA_041551115.1 Anaerolineales bacterium | reverse complement strand
CTTCATTACGTGATTACAGCGGCGAAAATCTTTGCATCATCGCTGAAGGCCAGGGAGCTATGCCCGGTTGGAAAGAGACCCTGAGCAATGAGCAAATGTGGCAGGTTCTAACGTATTTGGCTTCGTTCGGTGAGTGAGTGTGCGTGACTTGAAATCTGCCCAGGGCTGATAGGGATCAAAATAGATTCGTTGGTTATTCATGTACTGCTGTCTTCCAAATTATTGACCAGGGGGATATGTATCAAAACCCATTGTGAAAATTTGCATATTTGTCATGTCAAAAAAGGACATTTGCCACTAATCTGTGCTTAATAATTGGGTTATAATGTCCAACGATTGGGGTTTAT
The DNA here is from genome assembly GCA_041551115.1 of Anaerolineales bacterium. Classification (GTDB taxonomy): domain Bacteria; phylum Chloroflexota; class Anaerolineae; order Anaerolineales; family UBA4823; genus DAOVXM01. The sequence goes on along the minus strand of JBFENN010000407.1, from coordinate 2,291 downwards.
CACCCCAATTAATGTATTGGATTTTCTATAATCTATTTGGGTTGTTTGTAGTAATTGAAAGGAGGTGCCTCGAAAATCAAGAATATATTATTAGTTTTACGTTCGTGAATGTGGAACACAATATGAGAGGAGATTGTTAATGAAACTCAATCGTTTATATTTTGGAATTTTCATCCTCGTACTCGCGCTGGCGCTGGCAGCCTGCGCAGGTGCTGAGGGACCAGCCGGACCAGCAGGCCCCGCGGGTCCAGCGGGTGATCCCGGTCCAGCCGGACCAGCAGGTCCGCAAGGAGAACCAGGAGAACCTGCTGTGATGCCGGATCCTGCCCTCGTGGTCCAACCTGAGACATGTACAGTTTGTCATAACGGAGCCGGCGAAAAACATCAGGCCTCCTATAACGAGCTGTATCAGGATGGTGTCATTCAAGTGACCGATCTGGCTTACAGGTTTTCAGCTCCGAGTACCCACATCGTAACTTTCCAGATGACCAAGAACGGCGCGCCTATTGATGCCAATGCCGTAGAATCTGTGGGCATTTATTTTGTACCCTATAACGGTACAAGTTTCGGGTTTGAACCAGCCGCTTCGAGACTGTCTGTGAAAGGGGACATCGTATGTGATGGCGCTGGCGGATGCACGAGTACCCTAGTCGGGGAAGGTCCCGCCTACGAGAGCAGCGTTGGGAATGTGGACGGCCTCATCGTCCTGTACGGTCGGGATGAAACGGTCGGCCGGCTTCCTGCTCGTATTCGCCAAGCCAAATACCCGTTTGCAGCTCTGCTGGAAACAGGAGCTGGCGTAGATTACGTTTCCGCTGCTAATAACGATGGCTGCGTGAAATGCCATACCGAGCCCTACCTGAAGCATGGCTACATCTATGCCCAGGTGGATGGGGATCCTGCAACAGACTTCTACACCTGTAAAGCCTGCCATCTGGACAACGGCGAAGGCGGCCATCTTGAATGGCAGCTTTTGGTAGATGATCCTGAAAAGGCTGTTGAATGGCTCGCTAGCGACGAAGACTTGTCAATATTTACACCAGAGCAGCTAGAACTGTACGCATACAAGACATCCCTCATGAATGACGTGCATATGTCGCATGCCATGGAATTCCCCTATCCCCAGTCGATGGCAAACTGCGTAACCTGCCACGAAGGCAAACTTGATGTCGTGTTATCAGACGAGAACTTCAATGTGACGACCTGCAAGAGCTGTCACCCTGTGAATGGTGCCGTAGCTGTTGAAGGCGAAGAGACACTCTATGATACAACCGAGCTGGCACTAAATACCATCTTGCCGCCAGAAATTCACGGCGGGTTGGATCTGGGGACCGCAGTTTGTTCAGAATGCCATAGCGAAGAGGGCATTGCCTCTGTATTCAGTGAGATTCACACCGGTTATAACGAAGTGATCTACGCCGCTGCAGATCAGAAATATGCTGACGCCGTAGTCGTCAGTATTGATTCTGCATCGGTTGAAGACAACAAAATCACCGTCCAGTTCAGTGCGGCCGAAGATCCAGATCTTGAAGGGATCGATGTGGCCGACATCCTGCCCACCGTGATGGTCGGAATGTATGGCTGGGACACGAAGGACTTCATCATCGGTCCCCACGAAAGACTTGTTGACGATAATGGCGATGGTGAAATTTCCAGAGCCAGCGGCGATGAGAGAGCGCTTGAATATGAAGTCGGTGCTGAGCACCCACGCGCCTCGACTGTATCGGCAGGGGACGGCAGCTGGGAAGTCGTCTTAGACATGTCGACTTGGGCTGACCTGATCGATGATGGCACGGTGAAGAGACTGGAAATTGCCGTCATGCCGGAACTGGTAAATGCTGATGGTGTTGCCCTGGCATTGAATGCTCCTTCGCGGACCTTTGACCTTGGCGCCAATGATTTTGATGATGAATTCTACAGCCCCATCGCCAAGGTTACGGATGGCTGCAACAACTGCCACGAGGCGCTGGCAACGACCTTCCACTCACCCGATAGGGGTGGAAATATCGTTGTCTGCCGGATGTGTCACATCACCAAGAGCGGCGGTTCTCATCTGGAAATGCAATCGAGATCGATCGATTCCTATGTCCATGCGATCCACTCGTTCCAGGCCTTTGATATTGGCGATATCAACTTCGCCAATCCGGTGGAAGCCCTGCACTACGAGCATCACATCGGGTTCCCATATCCCACGCATGGCAACACAAATTGTGAGTCCTGCCACGTTGCTGGCGCTTACAATACGCCGGATCAGTCCAAGTCGCTCCCTGGCTTACAATCTGCGTCCGATT
>JBFENN010000406.1:0-2647 GCA_041551115.1 Anaerolineales bacterium | reverse complement strand
TGCAACCACGAAAAGCTTGGGCATGTCGGGACTGATCATATCCGCCAGGTTTTGTCTGGCTGGATCGCTTGAGCCTGTACCGGAAACAATCACCAGGCCAGCCAGCTCTTGTTCAAAAGCTGCATTGACACAGCCGCGTCCACCCATGCTGGCTCCCATGCAAACAATGCGCTCATAGCCTTGTGCACGCAGGAATTCTATGGCTGAATTTAAATCTCTGCTGAGAAGAATGGATCCCGAACCCGTGCCCCCACAGCCTGAATTACCATAACAGCGAAAATTGAACGTCAGTGCTGTAAATCCTCGACGGGCAACTAGATTGGCGAAATCCATCCAATTTTCTTGGTCATTTTCACCTGCCATATGGGCAAACACAACCGCAGTATTTCCTGCGCTCAGAAATAGCTTTCCCTCGAGATCAATATCGTCCTCGGTCGTAAAGCTAATGGTCTCGATGCTGTACTCAACGGTGGGGACCGGCGTTCGTGACGCGGTTGGCACAGGCGTGTTTGTAGCAGTTGGGAGTGGTGTCGGTGAAACAGTCGGCACTGGCGTAGATGTCGGAGGTTCGAGGGTGGAAGTCTCTGTTGGTGATCGTATTGTCTCAACCTCTTGGGTTACCTCGACAAAGGTTGTTCTTGCAACCCCTTCTTCAGCGGGGATCGTAGTTTCACACGCCGATAGAGACACCAAAATCAGCGACCAGGCACACACTATCATCAGTTTTCGGAGTAATAAATAGTTCAAAGTAAACTCCTATCATCGCCCAAGCTGGAGAGATATATTTCCTCAACTCTGTTCTTCGTTACGGTTTCAAGTCATATCAGCATGACCATTACCGGCCATACGACCATGGTTCAACCAATGGCCGCCTCCAAACTGATAGTAGTCAGCATGATCTACTCGTTGGAGGGCTTGTCTCGTTTACAACCTCACAATATGCAGTATCTCTACTTTAGCATATTTTATGAAGATTTATCCACAAAAATCTGGATCAGATCAAATCTGCTTATGAATTATCGTTCGACCCGATCCCAATATAGGTGCCCACCCTTGATGAGCACCTGTCACAATCGCAGTGATTGGGATTGAAAAGTTGTGGTCGATACAAGGAGTGATAGAGAAGTAAAAGGAAAATAGAAATCGTTCTATTGGCGATGCACACTTTCTGCTATCAATCATCAACGAGCATGATCTCGACCTGGGCTGTCATTCCCGGCCACAAATTGAGATCGGTGGGTTCCAATTCGATCAACAACGTATAGGTGGTATCGCCTTGCTGAACGATGGCGATCGGTGAGACGGATACAACCCGTCCGCTTAGTGTCTCAGTATTGAAAGCATTTACCGAAACCTGGACCTCCTGCCCGACTCGTATCTGCCCGATCTGTAGTTCACCCACATTTTTTGTCTCGATGCGCCAACGTGAGGTATCCAGCACTTCGACCATCATCTCCCCAGGTGTGGCCCACTGCCCTTGATTCGCGCGCACTTTAGAGATGATCCCATCAAAGGGGGCGGTGATGACCATATTCCCACTCTGAGCCCGTTCTATGTCGAGATTGGCGTGCGCCGCATCCACTTGCGCCTGGGCCAGGGCCAATTGTTCGGCCGTTGGACCACCCAGCTCAGCCAGGGTAAGCCGCGCCAGGGCATTGGCAGCCTGTGCCTCAGCCAGGGCGATTTTATCGGGGTCCGGCCCCTCTTTCAGAGTTTCGTACGTACCCTGCGCGTTGGACAGCTGCGCCTGTGCCAGCGTCATGTCCGCCTCGGCCTGGACGAGATCGATTTCACTTGCGCTGCCAAGCAGGCCATTGTATCTGCGCACGGTGGCATCATAGACTTGCTGGGCTTCGGCCAGCTTGCCGAGCAGCGCTGCGCGCGTGATGTTGTTTTCGGGTTTGTACCTCCAAGGTTTGTAGGCTTCCTTAGCCTTATCCAGGCTGGATCCGGCGAGGATCATATTTGCATAGGCGGCATCGACAAAAAATTGGTTGACCGCAGATGTCATACCAGCTAGATACCGCTGAGCATCATCAACGGCGATTTGAGCTGCTACCAAGGCCTGCTGCGCGCGGGCAGCCTCTAGATCTGCCTCCGAGTGGATCGTAGCCAGCGCTTGCTCCGCTGCCAGCAAATCTAGGTTGGCGGCGGAGATAGCCACTTGTTGCTCTGTTGGCGTACCGGCGACGATCAAATCATAATTCGCCTGGGCTGCAGCCAGCACAGCTTCGGCCTGCTGAAGGGCAAAACCGGCTTCGGTTGGATCCAGGCGCACGAGCACCTGACCCTCGCTTACAGAATTACCAACACCCACTTCAACTGCCTCAATATATCCGCCGGTGCCGAAACTCATTTCCATCTGTTGGACCGGTAGCAGAACGCCATTAGCCCGGATATTCGTTGGCAAGGGAGAGGATACTAGGGAAGATTTCTCGACAGCTACGGTTGGTATGACCGTCGCCTCAGCACCACCTGTGCATCCAGAAATGAGTAATAGTATGGTCAGTAAAAACAGCATATTCAAGTATTTCATGATTACCTTTTCTCAATAATCGATACAGGATCGAGCCTTGACAGTGACCGGACAGTTGTGCCAGCAGTAACCGTCAGTACCGCTAAGGGGATAGGTAGCGTGTACAACCAG
>JBFENN010000405.1:0-2666 GCA_041551115.1 Anaerolineales bacterium | reverse complement strand
ATCAAGCTGCACAAATTCGACATCGCTGACGGTTTGACCTCCAAATATCGTATCAACCAGGAACACTGGAAGCCGGTTGGCTTCCGGACTGGAAATATAACCTTGTGGATCGTAGGTTGAATCACCTAATAGGACCAGGTAGCGAGGTACAATTGCCCAGTTTGACTGTGCATCACGTAATAATTGCTGGATCGCGTGAGGTTCAGCTATGCTGTAGTTGTACTGGTTGTATATGTCCTGTAACGGTATCGAAACAACCGATAAACCCTGCCCCTCTCGCAGTTCCATGATCGGTTGCCATGCTTCGATCAAATCCGGAGGACCGATAACAACATATTCTGCTCCGTTTATCGTCTGCAATTCTTCACTCCCATCAAGCAGCTTCACGGTATCCGGAGATTGAATTCCAGTTTGGCCAGCTACGTAATACCCGTTTCCAGGTGTGGTAGCTATCGCAACGGTATCATTGCCAGATACCTTGCGAATTTCGGATTCATCCATCTGGCGAATGCTCCCGTTGCCCTCTAATTCGAAGATCTCAATTGGTTCTGAAAAACCCGAGAGGACTGCGTCGTCACCTGGAGCAATGAAAAACAATTGATCTCCTAACGCTTGCAATGTGCGTGGCTGGTATATTTCGATCCAATCTAGATGGTAAATATCTGCCGCCACTCCAGTAACTCCCGGTGAGGAGATGGTAAGAGAATTCACCCCATTTCGTAATAGGTTTGCCGGGAAGCTTCCCTCAACCATCTTGCGCCCTATCCCATCCCACCACTCATCGGCTACAACCTGTCCGTTAATGTTCACCTCAAGGTGGTGATCTGGATTAACATTACCAGCTTCTGTACTTCCGTTCACGGCTATGCGAAAATAACCGTTCTGTTCAGATACCATATTTTCGGGCAGGTGGTCGATATTGAATGGATACTCTTTCGAACTTGGTGCGGGGAGCATGTCCCAATACCAATGCTCATCTGCTTCAACCTGCGGTAGATAAAGTAAATTTTCTTCCAGGATGATTTGGTGAGCATATGCATTGCTTGGCAGTTGGAGCACAGGATATTTTTCCCCATAGGAATTCAAAAATGTATTATTTGAATCACCCCCTCCCTGGTCATCCACCCACCACCCATCTTTATCTGTGCTGGTTAGCAAATAGGTATTGTGAGGTGAATAAGCGCTTTCGCTATCGCTGCCCAAAAAAAGAAGTTCAAAATCTTCTTGGTTCCCCAATACCCAAAGCGGTTGTTCAATTCCGCGCTGGAAAAGCTTATAGTCCTGGGGATCGATTGTCTGGGTGGTTGCCCCAGCAATATGCAGCATTTCATCAGTCACGCGGTAAACACCCGCTTCTGAAACTTCCAACTTGAATACGAGCGGGTTAGCTTGATCAAGTGTAGGTTCCACATCCAAGCATGCCGACGTCATGGTAAATAATATGGCGCACAGCATTAGGAGAAATACTTTCTTTGGAGAGTTCGTAATGATAGTTTCGTTGCCTAGATTTATCTTCTCAAAGAATGGATTTTTCATCGCTATTGGGTGCCCATAGGAGGCGAACTGGGCATTGGTCAAAGTGATCTTACCTTCGGCTGCTCGCTCCGATCTCATACCACCTGTCTTACGGTGTAAGCGAACCAGATTGCTAGCATTGTCCAGATCATCAAGAGCAGACCAATTACTGTAACTCGCTGAGGGGTAAACCAATCCAAGAAGCTAGCCTGGCTTTCAGTTCCAGAGCTCGAGTCCAGAGTACCAGTTGTATTACCAGCACTACTCGGTAAAACAAACGTGATACTCGGCAGTGGAATTAGTGTTTCAGTGGGTAATGCTGTCGGTGATCCGGGGGCGAGAGTCGGCTGCTCGACCGTTGGGGTTGTGGCTGTTGGCGGTTGGGTAGTTGGTGGGATCGGGTAAGCACCAGATTGTGTCGCTGTGGCAGTTGGTATTGCTAAGGTATTCGTTGGGATCGCCGTTGTGGTTGCCCCTGGCTGTGCTGTCGAGGTCCTGGTCGGAGTCTGGGTAATGGTCGGTGTATTAGTTGCTGTGCGGACGATTCCTGGTACGGCCGATATCGGTCCGTAAAAATCAGCGTTCTGACTGTAGTCCAGTGCCTCAAGTTTGTACCAATACGTCACCCCGTTCGTAACCGCATCATCCTCAAAATAATACTGTGCACCGACAACATCATCACCCATGCTGGGGATAAAGAAACTTACCCTTTGATAGGTTCCCGTTTCACTATTGCTGCGCTGGATGAAGAAACCCGCATTATCCAGCTCTGAGGCCGTCTCCCAGGTAAGTAGGACTTTACCATCAACCCCTTCGGCTTCGAAAGACACCAAGGTTACCGCTGCCCGGACTACTACAATACTGGTAAAAGCCAAGCATAAACCGAATAGTATCCCTCCCAGCCATGTCCTTCTGCAGTACACGTTATTCATCTCTTTATCAAAATATGTGCAATCTATGATCGGTATCGTTCCAGTCAAGTTTCCAGAATAATTTACCTATCATAAACCCTATTGATCTACTCCTGCAAGTTGAATAATGCCCTTCTGCTCAAGCTTCTCCAAAAAGATTATCGTATCATTTTGAGCCTTCTCAAAGTCCACTTCGAAATCTTCTGTAAGCTGTTCGGCAATCTCAGCAACTGTCCGTGT
>JBFENN010000404.1:0-2680 GCA_041551115.1 Anaerolineales bacterium | reverse complement strand
TACTGCGAGACGAAACCGTACATTGCAAATCCGATTGCATACAAAGCTGTCCCAAGCGCCATCATTAACATGGGAGGGTAGTTCTCGATTCTTCGTGTGATCGGGAACTGAAATAAGACGACCATAGCCGCATTCAAGCTCAGGATAAAACCGTACCCGGAGGTCGAAATCCCTTGAGAATCCCGTAAGTACACTCCAAGGGTGGTACTCATATTCATATATACGAGTCCCATCAAAATGCATGCACCGATGAAGAGCATAAATATTCTGTTCTGCAGCACGCGAAAATAACCGCGGAAGGTGCCGGTCATGCTTTCCACTTGATCATCAGCAGCGGTCTCAGGTTTTGTCTCCGGGATGAAAAAGAAAACGATAACCGCGCTGATCAAACTGATCACTGCGTCGGCTAGGAATAGGAAAAGGAATGAATAACCTGCGATAAATCCACCAATCGCCGGTCCAATAGTGACAGATAGATTGAATGCCACCCGGACCAGCCCGAATCCCTGGGCGCGTTTCTTCTCGGGCAACATATCTGTGATCATCGCGTTGTACGCCGGTCCGCCGGTATCAGTGAAGATACCCACCAATAGTGCCAGTACAAAGAACGCTTCCAGAGAATTTACCAACCCCATTAGGACAGAACTGACCGAGGTCGAAATCAGGCTGAATATCACCATCCCTTTGCGCCCGAAACGGTCGGTTAGCGCACCACCGAGGAAGGAGCCGATGAAACTGGAAGCCGAGAACGCAGCAAATAAAACGCCGACCTCGGTCATACCAACGGCGAACTTCTCGGTTATGTATAAAGCAAAAAATGGGAACAGCAAAGCCCCACCGAGCCGGTCGATAAAAGTTACACCAATCAACGTCCAGAAGGAACGCGGGTACTCATGGTATAACCCAGAAATCTTTTGCTGCTGTTTGGAGATGAAAGTCATCGTTATCGTGTAAATCCAGTGGTCGTACATCCACCACTCGTTGTGGTAGGTGGATAGATGTGTAAATGACGCTGGAAAGCTCGCCAGCCGAGTGAGACTTTAAAGGACAGTAATATTACACCACTAAAGGCGTATCGGTTCAATGGTCGCCGGTGTTATACATTGTGTATGCCTATATACGAGGTTAATATTGATCAACCTCAATTACCAAGATCACATGTATCCAGTTGATGAGATCAGCGAAATTTAATGCATATGGTTTTCATTGGAGATCATTCACAGAAATTGGGAAATCATTTGTCGAGAGCAGTGAACTATTGCTTGGGAGGTGTAAATGTCTAGATCGCTTAAAGTCATTATAGGTGTTGTATCTACAATTGTTATCCTGATCGCATTTATATGGGGAGTCTGGCGCTGGTTCACACGCCAGTCATTTCCCATAACAAACGGCTCTGTCCAGGTAGATGGGGTCAAGCAGCCGGTTGAGATACTGCGTGATGAGTTTGGCGTCGCCCATATTTACGCCCATAGTCCACAGGATTTGTTCTTCACGCAAGGATATGTCCATGCCCAGGAGCGGTTTTGGCAGATGGAATTTCAACGGCGGGTCGCCAGCGGTCGGCTTTCGGAAATTTTTGGCGAGAGTACTCTGGAGACAGACAGGTATCTGCGGCACTTTGGATTCCAACAATTAACCGAAAAATCGTACGCGATGCTGGACGACGAGTCCCGCAGGGTTGTTGATGCGTATACTGCTGGTGTAAATGCCTATATCGGGGATCGCAGTCCGGCAGAATTGGGTTTGGAATTTGGTTTGCTTGGCTTGCAGGGCGTCGATATTGAGATCGAAACGTGGCGGCCTAGTGATTCTATGATCTGGGCCGAGATGATGATCTTTGACCAGTCGGATCAGCTTGCCACTGAATTGGGTAATATCGCCCTCTTGGCAGCGGTGGGGGAGGCTATGTATAACGATATGCGACCCGCCTATCGAGAAGACCGACCAGTAATCATCGCCACCGAGGAGCTCGATTACCTCAGTCAGCTAAACAACTCGCCTTTGACAGCTCTCCCTGAGAGTGCCAAGCAGTACTTATTCGATATAGCCAAAAAAACGCCACGAGGTGTATCTACACCAAAATTGCTTGCTGACATGGGATTTCAGATCAATGCCGGCTCGAACAGCTTCGTTATCTCAGGTAAGTTAACCGAGACTGGTATGCCCCTCTTGGCAAATGACCCCCACATGTCAGTCAATATGCCTGCGCTGTGGTATGAAATCGGGATGCACTGTGTTGAGAAATCTGACGACTGCATCTACAACCTGCGTGGTTTCTCACTGCCAGGTGTGCCTGGTATTTTAATCGGTCATAATGACCGTATCGCCTGGGGGCTGACGAACGCGGCATTTGATGCCGAGGATGTTTTCATTGAGCGGATAAACCCGCGCAATCCTGACCAATACCAGGTCAATGGCAAATGGGTCGATATGGATATCCGCCGTGAGGTGATTAATGTGCGTGGCAGAGAAGACCCCGAGGTGCTCATTGTGCGCTCGACACGCAATGGGGTGATTGCCACAGATAACATGGTTGCTGATTCCCCATATTCTTATTTGGGCGACCAGCTTGATCTACATGCATTGTCATACGCGTGGACTGCACTGGAGCCGGTACGCTCTGCGCAAGCAGTTTTCATGGTGAACAGAGCTCAGGATTGGGATGATTTTGTGGAAGCGC
>JBFENN010000403.1:0-2681 GCA_041551115.1 Anaerolineales bacterium | reverse complement strand
TGCCAACTTGATGGCCAAGTTGGGCATCTCCAGCAGGGTTGAGCTGGTACGCTACGCCACCCAGCGCGGCATGATCGCGGCCCATTAGCTGGGATTAATCCGGTTTCTGTCCTGTTTAAATGACTCGGTAGTTTCTACGGAGTCATATCGATTAAAGACTACGTAGTTTCTACGTGGAGAATCGGTACCAAAATACCAATAAACTACGCTGTCGGTCAGGGGGAAAACTTTGTATAGTTATATCAGGTGATTCCCCCACAATTGGTTCGGGCTGCGGTTGTAACGCAAATAGGAAAACAGCTGCTGCCACTGGAGAGCGCACCTTGGGCGGTGCGTGGAAGTGGAGGCGAAGACCCGGGGAGCTTAATGGTCGCCCATCGTCCGATGTGAGGATGATGTTCCCCGGCGAGCTAATGGCGAAACCGGCCGCTTTTACCGAGAGGCCGGTTTTCTATTTTAATGCGTAATTCTCCCAATCGTGGAACGAAATATACAAAGGAGGTGCAATCCGTTCAGATATCTTATATCCAATACATAAGTCAAATGCTGTTTTTTAAGGCTGGCTCAGCATCACCTGCCAGCCGCCTCATGAGGAGGATGTTCTATGCGAAAAATTGTAATACTCATGATTTCAATCTTGGTGCTGGGTGTGCTGGCGCTCGCCCCGGCGCAGATCGAGCAGGCAGTCGCCCAGGGCGCGACCGTGGTCTACAACCTGTACGCGACCGATGGGTACATCGAGATGGCTGATGCCCTGCCAGTGTACTCATATGGCTTTATCGGTGGCCGGGAAGGGGTCGACTTCACCTACACGACCAGCTACTGCACCGGCGATGGTGTGACCCGGAATTGTGCCACACCGACTAATGTGACCGTTCTAGGAGGTGCCGTAGCGCCGATGGGTGGATCGTGGACCGGGCAGGATATCCAGTTTGCCGGCAATGCCCAGTTCCCGGCGCCGATCATTTACTCATCGGTCGGCGACGTGGTCGAGATCCGCTTGAAGAACCTGGGCGTCACCGCGCAGCCCAATGCCCCCAACGACCCGCACTCGATCCACCTGCACGGGCTGGATGTCGATGCGGCCAATGACGGCGTGCCGGAGACATCTCTCGGCGCAGTCCCGGCCAATTTGTGTGTCGATGGATCCACAGATCCAACGGGCAGCTGTGCTGCAGCTGGTGGTACCGCTCCTGGTGCGGGCAACGTGATCGTTTACATGTACACGGCTGACCACGCGGGAACTTACATGTACCACTGCCACCAGGAAGCCGATATCCATGTCAACATGGGTATGTTCGGCGCACTAGTGGTCTACAACCCTGGCGACCCAGCCGCTCTAACCGGTCCTGGAATGGGTATGGGTGGAAATCTGTACGGCATGCAATATGACAAGGACTATGTCCTGCTGTTAGGTGAGTTCGACATCCGCGGCCATGCCGATGAGGAGGGGACCTATGTAGCGGGTGGATTGCTGCCACCCAACACTTGGGACCCGGACCCGTTCAATTGGGCGCTTTACGAACCTCAGTACTGGTTCATCAACGGTATAAGCTTCCCGAATACTGTTCACACCAATTGGCCATCCGGCTACACCTTTACAGAATGGTTAGCGGCGCACCCCGGCTATGATCCCCTAATCACCGGCAGCATCAGCATGCCTAATGCTTATTGGGGAACCCCGGGTGAGAAGGCCCTGATCCGCGTGATCAATATGGGCTTTGAGACCCAGCCGATGCACATGCACGGCTATCACGGCAAGGTGATCGGTTCGGACGCACGCGGTTGGGATTTTGGTAACTATCCAAAGAGCAAGACTAGCAAAAGTCCGCAGCCATTTGGTGTCGGTTTAGAGAAGAACACCCTGACGGTCGGATCGGGTGAGACCTATGACTGGCTGATTGACTTTGGTCAACAAGCTTTTGCAAGCGCAACTTATCCAATAGGAACAGAATCACGCTACTACGATCCTGCTAACGCTCTATGTGCGGCGGATATAGCAGCGGCGGGTTTAGCACCAGCACCAAACGCACCGGTCAGCAACACTTTTGTTAACTGCCCGGTGATTCCAGATGCTGGTGATCCAGCAAATCCAACTTACATAGGTGGACCAGTGGTAACTGGCCTGGTTGGTCATCCAGATCCAGTAAGTCAATACTTCCCGTTCCACAACCATGATGACTACAAGGCGACCAACGACGGTGTTTACCCGGGCGGTATGTTCACGATGATCGTACCGACTCCATGAAATTGGGGGCCGATCCCTGCGTGGGATGATCACCTCGCTCCGGCGGGAGCAGGCCCACGGGCGACCTCACGGTCCGACCCGGCTCCCGCCAGAGCACCCTTCCTGGCAATCATACTATAAATTGCAATTCGTGCGTTTACTTTCCGCAAAACGCAGATCTTGACGGTAGCACAACATCAGAGAGGATGACTTCATGGGCAAGAGTCAGAAAAATTCCAAGGTGAATTCATTATTCAAACGATATCAATGGCTGTTCTTGGGCGGGGGCCTGCTGGCGCTGCTGGCCGTGTTTGGCAGCTGGTGGGTGGTCAACGGGCGCGCCGAACAATCCAAGGAAGCCCCCGAGGCCGAGACGATCCTGGCGATGCAAGCCGGCATGCCGTTCCAAATCCTGATCCCAGCTTTCCTTCCGAAAGACTACCAGCGTGAAGCT
>JBFENN010000402.1:0-2684 GCA_041551115.1 Anaerolineales bacterium | reverse complement strand
GGTCAGCAGTTTTACTACTTGCCGGAGCATTAATAATCGCGGCAATAAGGCTTAATTCTACCGGTTGGACACACGAATTAGACTTGATTCAAACTGTGGTGGTTTTGGGGGTGATAGCAGGATTGGCTCTTGGGAAATGCTCATTTTCACGGGGAGTTGCCAGATTCTTTGCTCTTGTATATGGTCTGTTTGTGATCGGCTGGCAAGTTGGATTGACCCTGGGCAAAGGCGTTCTCTGGCCTGAGAGGATGATCAGCATGGGCAATCGCTTGCTGATCACTCTCGATCAAATCTTCCAACAAAAACCCGTAACCGACAACCTGTTTTTCAATCTTCTCATGGCCAGCTTATTCTGGGCATTGGCTGTCTATGCTGGCTACAGCCTTACTCGGCATGGAAATGCATGGCGAGCCATTATCCCAACTGGTTTAGCTATAATCATCTTCCAAGTTTATGATTCCCACTTGACTGTTCGCACCTGGTACTTAGCCGGATATATTTTCCTCGCGTTATTGCTAGTAGCTCGTTTACACTTCGTCAATCTCCACATCCAATGGAAACAAAATGGAACTTACTTGCCACCCTATGTTGGGATTGATTCCCTTCGCGTTGGTTTGATCACAACCATAATCCTAGTTCTGTTTGCCTGGACTGCACCAGCAGTAGCCTCAGCAGTTCCACAGGCAGAGCAAATGTGGCTTACCGCTACCCAACCCTGGATGGATGTTCGCAATCGATTGAGTAATGTTTTTTATTCTCTACAAGCTTCGGTCGGTGTGGTAGCAGATTTCTATGGTGACCATCTACCACTTGGCCGCGGCAATCCCCTGAGCGATACTGTCATTATGACTATCGAATCCCCACCAAACAAGATACAAGGTAATCGTTATTACTGGAGATCACGCGTCTATGATTCTTTCAATGATGGAGGATGGTCTAGCACTCTGCCAGAGGTACAATCTCTAAATCCTGATGAATTTAATATAAACCTCCCAGAATACGATAACAGATTATCAAACACTTTTACGATAAGCACCGCTTTCGCTATACAGAACTTACACACGCCTTCCCAGCCGATTTGGGTTAGCCGGCCTATTGAAGCACATTTCGCTGTCAATTCTGATGGCTCGGTAGATTTGAGCCACTTCAGGGCTACGCCTCTCCTACGCGCAGGTGATACATACCAGGTTGAAGCTTCCCTCACTGCGGCATCCATGACCGAATTGCGCCAAGCGGGAACGGATTACCCAGCATGGGTGACCGACCGTTACCTACAATTGCCTGACACCATCACTCCTCGAACTCGGCAGCTGGCTGAAGAAATTACCTCCGACCTTGATAACCCATATGATATCGCTCAAGCGATTACCGATTATCTACGCGTGAATCTTGAATACAATGATACTGTGCCAAATTCTCCAATTGGACAAGACCCAATAGACTGGATTCTATTCGACCACAAACAAGCGTTCTGTAACTACTATGCCAGTGCAGAAATTATTATGCTACGGGCCCTAGGAATACCAGCTCGAATGGCAGTCGGATATGCCGAGGGTGAGCGGCTTACGATAGTTGAAGCTGGAGACATGCCAACCTTACAACCAGACGGTGGAAACTTCTCCCAGGATATCGAAAGTATCGGTTACGAATTTAACGTTCGACACAAAGATGCTCACGCCTGGCCTGAGGTATATTTCCCGAATATTGGTTGGGTTGAGTTCGAGCCTACAGTCTCTCAGCAACCCCTAATGCGTCCCTTAGGAGATCTCTCAACATCATCTTTAGATCCTGAAATCGCACCAAGCTCGAATGAGTTATTAGATCGAACGCGAGATCGTTTAGATAATTTATCACAAGAAGATTTATCGCTGCAGAATTCAGGTTACGCTGGACTACTGATTAATCCACTGTCTATTTGGATTACATTCATCATCATTCTGATCATTCTACTCGCAATCCTGATGCGTAGAGTCCGTATCCAACGTGGATCGCCACCCATCCCAGTTCAATTGGAAGCGAGTCTTGAACGAGTTGGAATAAGATCTCCCAAGATTGTGCATCGTTGGGCTCAATATGCAAGTTTGACACGACTTTCCCGTGCATATCTCGAGCTGAACCATGCTCTTGCCCGCCTCGGTCAACCGCCTAAAGTATCCGATACTCCTTCAGAACGTGCAGATGATCTTGTCCAGCTGCTCCCACCTACAGAAGCTCCGGTCAAGGCAATTATCGGCCCTTATCAAGACTCAATCTACGGAAACCGTGCTTCAGACCCTGATGAGGCACAAACCGCTGGAAACGAGATTCGCAAACTCTCATACCTCGCCAGAGTAGAACGCTTCCTAAACCGCTTTCTTTAATCAACAGACACTTCATGAATAGAAGATGAAGAACACACTTTCTGATTCTTGATGGACAGCGATAAGCCAGTTTCGACCAATCTCTCTCTCGCCAAGCAGCTATATCATTTCAGCCAGCTCGCCGAACGAATTCAATATTCACTCGATCCGGAAACTTCGCCAGATTTTGATTCCATACTTGAAGACCTGGCACATTTGACCAGCTCTTTAACTCGCATCGGACACCAAGTCGCTGAGCAATCTGATGAGCGCGATAACCTCCTATCATTAGCTAACATCAGCCAGATAATCAACTCGAGTTTGGATGTCGATGAGGTACTTCGG
>JBFENN010000401.1:0-2703 GCA_041551115.1 Anaerolineales bacterium | reverse complement strand
GGCACCGGACGCCTGCGGAGCCTGGTACGGGAAGCGCTCGCTTCCCATCCGCAGGTACAGTCCTTCGAGGGCGGCAAAGACAATGAAGGTGGCGAGGGTGTGACGGTGGCCAAGCTGCGCAGTGCCTAGGGATTTGGGGGATGGCTATAATTGGCTGGTCATTTTTAGCATTCGTAAGACGTCTCATTGCTGGCTGACTCTTTAGAGGGTAAAGAGTGAGATCCTTCACTACGTTCAGGATGACTGTCACTGCTGGCGCAGTGACTCAGAGAATTCTAACGAATTCTCCATATTGGAAGATAAGAGCATGAAGAAGGAGTGTATTTGATGGCAAGGTCACAGCCATGCTAGACCTGGAACTGGCCATCCTTGTAAAAGAGCTCGCCATCGACATGGATCGTGCTGTCCTGGCGCATGTCGCAAACCATGTCCCAATGGATGGTTGATATATTCTCCCCGCCGAGCTCGGGGAAACCGCTGCCCAGGGCGAGGTGGATGGTCCCGCCAATCTTCTCGTCGTAGAGCGTATTCTTGGTGAAGCGCTGGATGGCGTAATTGGTACCGATGGCAAACTCACCCAGGAAGCGGGCGCCTGCGTCGCTGTCCAGCATGGTGTTCAGGTAACCAGCATTCTTATCGGCGTTAGCTGCCACGACCTTACCTGCTTTGAACTCCAGGGATACGCCCTCGACAGCGCGTCCCATGCGGACCGCCGGGTAGGTAAAGCGGATCCAACCCTCTACCGAATCCTCTACTGGGCTGGTGAAAATCTCCCCACTGGGCATATTGTTCTCCCCAGAACTATTTTTAAAAATGCGTCCCGCCACCGACAGGGTCAGGTCGACGTTCGGTCCCTGGACGCGTACTTCTTGTTTGCCCATGAGCCAGTCCACCCAGTGCTGCTGGTTGTCATGGACAGCCTGCCAGCGCGCGATCGGGTCAGGCTGATCAGCAAAAGTGGCTTGGTAAATGAAGTCCTCGTACTCGCGCAGGCTCATATCGGCCTCCTGGGCGTGAGCCTGGCAGGGGAATTGGGTAGTAACCCAGCGCAGGTCTTTGCTGGAAGCCCGCTTTTTATATATTTCCATCAATTCGCGCCGACCGGCCTGGTAGGTGCGAGATTTCGCAGGATCGACGCCCATCAGCACACGGGTATTAGCCGCGGCCCGCAAACGGATTATGGCATTTACCTGCGAAACTGTGCCCATCGTGACCGGTGACATCCACTGGAGCTGATCATCACTCGCTTCTGTCATGAAGACTTCGTTGAGATCGTCATCATCGAGCCGCGTGGTAGGGTGACCACCGGCACGCAGCACGCTGCGGTAAACCTCACGTGCTAAGGGCAGGGCAATGGTATTGGTCCAGACCATGACCCAATCACCAGGCTGTACTTTCGTTGAATAGTTTACGAGTATCTCGGCAAGTTGCTGCATTCGCGGATCAGGCATGCAAACCTCCATCATGAGTATCGGCTCATTATAAACGAACATCTAACGGATATATCCAAGTGATGCTACAATTAAGGACGCTTGTCGTGCGATGAGCGGCTGTGGGTATGAAAAAGAACCTTCTCTTCTCCCTATCGATTGTAATCCCCCTTGTGCTGGCCAGCTGCAACCTGCCGGGACGCACACCCACACCGGGCGCCAGCCTCACACCCAGCCCGACGATCACCCCCAACCCGTCCAGCACACCCACACCAAGCCCAAGCTCAACCCCCTTGCCCACGCACACAGCGGTCACCAGCCAAACGCCAAGCCCAACCCCTCCGGTGTACAGCGCACCCAATACACCGCTGCCCTCAAGCTTGACCGAAATCAACTACTTGAACGCCGGGTTGGTATCCAGGCTGGCAGAATGGCGCGTAGAAAGTGTCAGTGACCTGGCTTGGTCCACGGACAGTCGCATGCTTGCGGTCGCGGGATACGACCAGATCACGGTCTATGATGTCCAGACACGAAATCAGCGCGCGTATATCCCGACCCGTGGCGGGATTACGAGCATCAGCTTCAGCCCGCGCGGCAATTACCTGGTGGCTGGCTACAGTTTCGGCGACGATGAGACCGGACGAGCCGGAGGCATCGATTACTGGCGCACGAGCGACTGGCAGCGGGTTGGCGCACTGTACGACAACGAGCAACCAGTAGCACAGATCAGCTTTTCACCGAAAGGGGACAGCTTTGCAGCCGCGCTGACCGGGCCTATCTACGAGCAGAATGAGGTCCTGTTCTGGGATACATTCACCTGGGAGATTACACCAACCCTGCGAACCAGCGGTGCCCTGGCGATCGCCTTCTCACCCGACAGCCTGCAGTTCGTTACCTCGCCCGATCGTTATGCGCTCAAGATCTGGGATGTCGAGAAGGTCAAAGAAATCCGATTGCTCTACCAGATCCACACCACCTTCACTGGTGCGATCAGCAGTATGGCTTATGCACCAAACAGCGCCATTATCGCGGCTGGCACGTATGAGGGAGAGATCGGTCTGTGGGATGCGGCTAAGGGGGCACTGATCCGCATCCTGCAGAATGGCGGCGTGGTAGAGAGCGTGTCCTTCAGCCGCGACAGCAGCGTCCTGGCGAGCGGCGAGAGCTTCACGGACAGTGCGATCCGTTTGTGGGACGTGGAAACAGGTCTGATTTTGAACGCGCTGCGGGGCTTTTCCAACGGGGTGCAGGTGATCGACTTTGCCCCTAACGG
>JBFENN010000400.1:0-2711 GCA_041551115.1 Anaerolineales bacterium | reverse complement strand
GCTGATATTCCTCAGGACACTTATTTGGCGGCGCTGGAAAGAGGCCAGGAATTGGATCTGGATGAGGTTGTCGCTGATTTAGTTGGTCCAAAGCGGCGGCTATGATTTTGGGTGCGATCATACGACGATCAAGGCAATCTTCGAAAGTCATGTTCCGTTATCCGTAGATTCAAGGTGGTTGCGTTCCTGCTGCCAGTTTGGGAGGATTTCATGGATGAAGTCATTAGAAAATTAGATGGCGCCAATATGGATATCGATCTCACAACCCCTGCTGGTGATATCGTTTGGGGACAGGACGCCTGCCCATGGAACGCGGCTGAAGCCTCTAGTGAACATCGCTGCGCAGTGAAGAACATTTCCATCTGCCCATACTTTTGCGGCATCGAATACATGGATTATGTCCTCTGCTGTTACCCACACCCCAATCCGCTGAAAGACAATGTATAATGCTCGCGTGTTTTTGGTTGTTTCGTCATGTGAGTCATATTTTCTGGGGAATGTGACCCTGGAGCAATCAGACATTTGGGTTAATGCTAAGTTATTTTGCATGCAGGGACTCCTATATTGGGGCGTGAAGGTATGAACAAGGTTGGAAGAATCGTATTGATCCTGCTGGTCGCAGGGATTATCGCTTGGATAGACCAGGTGTCAAAATCAATCGCCCGCGAGCAGCTTGCGAATTCACCTCCCATCATCTTGATCAATGACATCATTCGTGTGTATTACTCGGAGAATTCAGGTGCTATGCTTGGACTGGGCGCCAACCTGCCACCAAACCTGCGCTTTTGGCTGTTGAGCGTCGTGGCGGGGCTCATGCTGATTGGCATGCTGGTATTTGCATGGCGGTCGGAATCGCTGGATATTATGGGTGTCCTAGGGACCGGCTTATTAGTTGGCGGTGGGGTGAGCAACCTTATCGATCGGATCATCAGTGGCCGAGTAATTGACTTCATGAACATCGGTATTGGCAACCTGCGCACAGGGATATTTAATGTCGCTGATGTGGCAATCATGATTGGTGCTGGCTTGATCATTGTATGGAGCTTGCGCCAAAGAGATGCTGGGGGAAGCAGAGAGCTCCGCGACAGTTAGCGCAGGCACGCAGATTCCGTGCTGCTGTTCCGTCAAAGACCGTGTCCGTAATTGGGCTGAACGTTCCCCTATCGAGAGCGTATATAGTATATACACCACCCGAACGCCTTCGTGGGTGAGTCCACAATCCGTCCGCACTCTCTAAGCCAAAGATGAGTTATACGGTTGGTTCTGCGATCCGGATTGGGCTCTTTGCAGGCATGCGTGCGCACGAAACATCAAAGGGTTTGTTGTACCGCTGAGACCAGTATGCACAGATAGAAAAAAGCAGGAGGGGAAATGAGAAATAGAGCTGAACAATTACGCTACGTTTGGATTTTTCTACTAATTTTGGTCAGCTGCAGTCCTATACGAAGTGCACCAACAGTGGCAGTACCCCTCTCAACTGGTGCAGCGGCTCTGGCTGATGGCTGGCCAATCGCAGCTCCCGAAAAGCAAGGCATGGATTCCGAGGTTTTGGCTGCGATGTTAGCAGAAGTTGAAGAACAATCCTATGCGATTGACAGCGTTACCGTCATCCGCAACGGCTACCAGGTGCTGGATGCCAGCGTATACCCCTACAGCACATCCGAGCAGCACATCATCCATTCGTGTACAAAGAGTATTGTCTCGGCGTTGATTGGTATCGCGATCGCAGAAGGTTATATTGCGAGCGTCGATATCCCGGTATTAGCGTTATTCCCTGACCGGGACGTTGCCAATGTTGACCAGCGCAAGGAGCAGATGACCCTGGAGCATCTGCTGACGATGACCTCTGGTTTGGACTGCCAGGATTCGTACCTCTACCGCTGGGCTGGGCTCAATCAAATGCGGGCGAGCACAGATTGGGTGCAGCATGTGCTTGATTTACCGATGGCTGCACCGCCCGGCACCCGCTTTGAGTACTGCAATGGGGCTTCCTTCCTCCTTTCGGCGATCATCTCAGAGAGAACCGGCGTGAATGCACAAGATTTTGCAGACCAGCACCTGTTCGGTCCATTGGGAATCACAGACGTGACCTGGCCCACGAACCCGGCGGGGATCAACATCGGCTGGGGTGAGTTGCGGATGCTGCCGCAAGATATGGCTAAAATCGGCTTCTTATACCTGAATAAGGGAGCCTGGAAGGGGGAGCAGGTTGTTCCGGCAGAATGGGTGGCAACCTCGACCCGCGAGTACATCCCGGCGACTCTTGAAGATGGCTATGGCTACCAGTGGTGGGTTTCGGATGCTGGCTACTACCTGGCATTAGGTTATGCCGGGCAGTTCATCTATGTCGTTCCGGAAAAAGACTTGGTTGCAGTCTTTACGAGTGATCTTGAGGAACGCGATTTCTACACCCCCCAGAACCTGCTAGACGAATACATTATCCCGGCTGCGGTCGCAGCTGGACCACTGCCAGCAAATCCGCAGGGTATTGCCGAGCGTAATACAGCCGTTGATCGGTTGGCTGCCCCCTAAGCAGCAAACCGATCTGCTGCGCTCGCAGGTTCATCTACCTGCCGCTCAAGTATCGAGCGGCAGGATTTTTAAGTGGCTACTCCAGTCCGCTGTAGATTGCGTTCCCCAGCAGGCGGAAGCTGTTCTCGGGGTGGCCACGGAAGGTGCTGTCAATACCGATGAGTGTGACATCGATATCG
>JBFENN010000399.1:0-2721 GCA_041551115.1 Anaerolineales bacterium | reverse complement strand
GGGATAGATGTGCCGAAAGGCTTAAGCGAAATCCCGAGCCAGTTCGCTTCTCCGCCTCTGGCAAACGAGACTGTTGTAGTCAACTGTTTTCTAAGCCTGCGTCTACTCTCCACCACGGATTGGGAAGCCTTTTTTGAGCAGACCAGCCGGGTGGAACAGATTTTGCGCGACGATCCCGCGGATGTTTATACTCGCATGGATTTTGATACTCGCAACAGTTATCGTAATGTTGTTGAGGAATTGGCGCGCTACTCAACCTTCTGCGAAGAAGAAGTCGCGCTCACCGCAGTGGAACTCGCTCGCAGGGCCGGGAGTAAGACATCAGGGCGGCAAGCGCATGTTGGCTTTTATCTGCGGGATGCGGGGCGTAAAACGCTGGAAGCCAGCATCCGCTTCCAGCCTGGATTCAAACTCCGCATCCGCCGCGCACTGCTCGCAATCCCTACCGTCACATATCTGGGGAGCATCGCTATCTTTTCGGTGCTGTTTGTTTTGGGGTTACTCACCTACGCCATGCTTTCAAGCGGCTCGCTTGCCCAACTCATCATCGTCGGTCTGCTTGGGTTTGGATTGGCTTTGGAAGCTGCCATCATACTTGTGAACTGGAATGTGACCCACCGCATCAAACCCCAAAGCCTGCCGCGTATGGATTTTTCGGATGGCATACCGCTGGGCAACCGCACCATGGTGGTTATCCCCAGTTTGTTGGAAAGCAACAATGAACTCAACCATCTCTTGCAAGAGTTAGAACTTTATCACCTGTCCAACCCCGATCCGCAACTGACCTTTGCTCTGCTGACCGATTTCTGTGATGCTCCAACGCAGACCATGCCGGAAGATGAACAAATGCTGGCGTTGGCAAGTACAGGCATTGAAAATCTTAATAAAAAGTACCCACACGCGGCACCTTTTCTCCTTTTTCATCGTCAGCGCCAATGGAATCCGTCCGAAGGAGTCTGGATGGGCTGGGAGCGCAAGCGCGGCAAGCTGGCGGATTTTAACCGTTTGTTACTGAACCTGCGGGCCGATTCCCCCGTTGCTCTTCGAGACACAGCTTACACCACCCAAGTCGGGGATGTGAGCATTTTGGCGGATGTCAAATATGTGATCACGCTGGATGCGGATACTTCCCTGCCGCAGGGCAGTGCCAACCGGTTGATTGCCACCCTGGCGCACCCGCTTAATCAGGCCGAATTTGCCCCGGACGGGCGCTCGGTGATTGCCGGTTATACTGTGCTGCAACCACGCGTGGACATCAAGCCGACCAGTGCCTACCGTTCCCCCTTTTCGCGAATTTTTGCTGTAAATCTCGGTTTTGATCTGTATTCCTTCGCCGTTTCGGATGTCTATCAGGATTTATTTGGCGAAGGCAGTTATGTTGGCAAAGGGATTTACGATGTCGCCGCGTTTGAGCGCAGCCTGGCGGGACAAGTACGCCAGAATACCTTACTCAGCCACGATCTGTTTGAAGGAATTTATGGACGCGCCGCGCTGGTCACGGACATTATCTTGTACGAGGAATTCCCCTCGCGCTACCTGGTGTATGCCCACCGTATGCGGCGTTGGATTCGCGGTGACTGGCAATTACTGCCCTGGCTGTTTCCCGTCGTCCGTACTGAAAGCGGGATGACGCCCAATCGTCTTTCAACGATCGACCGCTGGAAAATTGTCGATAACCTGCGACGCAGCTTGCTACCCGTTAATTTGGTGGCATTGCTTGCCGCGGGCTGGCTAATCCTGCCTGGTTTATCCCTGGTCTGGACGCTGCTGGTGCTGCTACCTTCCGTCCTGCCGGTTGCGGTGCAAGCTGTGCAGCAAGACAAGCACAATCTCGAACGGTTAACACTCAAACAATTATTCGAACCAACCCGGCTTCCGCTCATACGCTGGGTGCTATCCATTCTCTTTCTGCCCTATGAAGCTTTACTCGCCTTGAGTGCCATCGGTGTAACGATTGCTCGCATGTTCATCTTTCACAAACACATGTTGCAGTGGACAACAGCAGCAAGAGCTGCGCGTTCTCATAGATTGAACTCGCGTTACGGAACCTGGGCAGAGATGGGGGTTTCGTCTTTTTTAAGCATTTTGCTGGGCATCATGGTCGCCATTTTTAACCCAACTACGCTATGGGTGGCACTGCCTCTATTGGTTGGCTGGTTGCTCGCTCCCCAAGTCGCCTACGTTATCAGTCAACCGGTAACACACATCCCCCCGCGACTCACAGAAATGCAACGCAGACAAGTTCGCCGTCTGGCGCGCCGTACCTGGGCATTTTTTGAGCAGTTTGCCGGACCCAATGACCACTGGCTTCCTCCAGACCATTTTCAAGAGTCGCCGCGCGGCAGCGTGGCGCACTACACCACACCAACCAACATCGGTCTGTTCCTGGTTTCTACCCTATCGGCGTATGATTTGGGCTATATTGGCTTGTTGGAACTGGCAGTCCGCCTGCGTTCTACCTTCGAGAGTATTGATAAGATGGAACATTACCGGGGACATCTGCTGAACTGGTACGACTCGCAGACTCTGGCGGCGCTCCCGCCCCGTTACGTTTCCACGGTGGATAGCGGCAATCTGGCAGCCTGCCTGATCACGCTAAAACAGGGCTGTCTCGCCCTGGCAGATGCACCGCTTTTAGACGACAAGCAGTGGCAGGGGTTGCTCGTTCTCCTGGATATTCTGGCGGAAGTGCTGCAAGCGCTGGAGAAAAACAACCCGCAT
>JBFENN010000398.1:0-2737 GCA_041551115.1 Anaerolineales bacterium | reverse complement strand
GGTCTAGCACCAATCCCTTTGCACCTCTGCTGAGCAGATCGGATACGGCTCGCTCTAACTCAGCAGGTGTGCTGGCGGCAATGACATTTATATCAATGACTCCCAGACGCGGTTCTTGTGGAGCTATGTGCCAGGTTGCTGAAGGCAAGGGGATTTCCTCTCGCCGGATGGATATCTGTTTCGCAGTGCCTACTGCACTGGTTAATATTGAGATCTGAACTTTACTGCCGGTTGCTCCCCTCAATAAAGCTTGTATTTCCTCTATAGACTTTCCTGCGATATTTTGACCATCGATCTTCAGTAGAACATCAGTGTCTTTGATGCCGGCCTTATTAGCAGGACTGTCCGGGAAAGGGTAAAGTAGTACTTGTCCCGACTGATCGGTTTCCAACCTGACTCCGATACCTCCAAAGCTGCCCTCAATCTGATCTGTATTCAGTTCATGTTGGACTGGTTCATAGAAGCTTGTATATGGATCACCATATGCTTGAAGCATCCCTTGAATCAATCCATACTCAATCGCCGGATCTGCAGGTAGATCTCTCAGTCCATGATTCTCCAGGATACGGTAAGCCTGGGAAAATACTGGCCAGCTCGAGCGGGAGCTTGCGAAATTACTCCCCAAGGTGAACCCAGCGAGTAAACCAATGATCAGGGTAATTACGGCTATGAATAGGAGATATTTGCTTTGTATCGGTTTCATTAAATAATGAATTGGATGGGAGATACCATCCAGAAGCTAAACTAGGTTATCTATAATTTTCTTAATCGCAATCTAGTAGTTTATCATAGAACTCAAGAGCAGATTTAGGCGTAAGAACACCTGAGAGTAGGGGATTTATTATATTTTTCTTGACTCTGATGAGTAAATTTTGTATAGTAGATTCACCTGATGAGAGTGTGTTCGTGGACCCATTCTTTGATGGTACGGGAGCCCCAAGAAATTTACAGGCGCCCCATCATGTTGGACCTTTTGGAGGAATTTGGTTCTATATCCTGGAGAGATTTCCAGGCAGTAATCCCAACTAGGGATAACCAGGCTCCGGAAGGAAAGACCAGCTAAGGTGGATGCTGACCTAGATCAGAAGTAACGAAGTAAGTTATCTTTATCGTGAACCTGATAGCGGGGAAGCCGAAACCAAAGCAAACTGTTTGAAAACTGCTAACATCCAAATTGATTTTCCTGGAAAGTTAGGTTTCAAACGGGTGATGGCAATGCCTAAGGTTACTTGGGGCCCCAAATGTTAAGTGGCATCCTACGATTGGGGCTCTATCTATTTTTCGTCTCTTCCGTAACGTGAGAAATTCCAACTAGTTAATTTTATCGTTCTGGAAAATATCTGCTTTCAACAAACCAATGTAGGGTAGATTCCGGTATTTTTCCTTGTAATCCAACCCATAACCAACGATGAAGCGATTTGGGAGCTCGAATCCTGTATATTTCAGAGGAATGTCGATCAAGCGATGGCCAGGTTTTGTAAAAAGCGTGCATACTTCTAAACTTGCTGGTTGGCGCATTCTTAGTGTATGCAATAGATAATTGAGAGTTAATCCCGTATCGACCATATCTTCGATAAAAAGAACATCTCGGTTCGTGATTGGTATTTCGAGATCTTTGACTAACCGGACTAATCCCTTGTCCCGTGCTTCAGAGGAGTAGCTTGCAATAGCCATAAAATCCAACTCAACGTGTATCGGGATGGCTCGCAATAGATCTGCCATGAAGAGCAGTACTCCTTTGAGAACTCCAACTAGGAGCGGGGTACGCCCAGAGTAATCTTCTCCTATCCGCTGCCCTAATGCTGTGATCCGTTCCTGGAGTTCATCCTCAGTGATCAGGATTTCGCTTATATCATCAGCTCCATCGAGACTGTTTTTATCTTTTATCATGCTGCTTATTCCTGTGCTTCATTCCCCATAATTCCCTGAGCGTCGTCGTCAAGTCCGAACTTGACCATTAGTTCGCGGATATCCCGCCGCTTGAATAACTTGATATTGATCTCGGGATACAGCTCATTCATGCGCCTTATCTTTCGATTCTTTTTTGTCGTCAGCTGCGGTCGTAGGGTAGTTAATTCAACATACAGGTCTTGCTGAGGCAGATAGAAATCAGGAGAGAATGCTTCTAAAAGGTTCCCTTCCTCATCCCACACCAATTCAAAGGTTCTGGGCTCATACTCCCATTGGATGCCGTAATAATCGAGTATGCGAGCGAATGTGGCTTCTATAGGGTGTGCAAATTTTGGTATGTTGCTGCTGTCGGATTGGATATTAATTCCTATGAATCTTTGTTGATGGCAGTGGGTAATTTTCCTGCTGCAAAGCAGCCTGTCAACGCTTGGCAGATGAGACAGGCTGCTTGTTGAGGAGTTAATCGAGCTGTATTGACGATCAGGTCATACAATTGTGGATCATCCCAACGGACTTGGTAATATTTTTTCAGGTAATTCTTGCGAGTCTGGTCACTGGTCAGAACCTGGGCTTGGGCACATTTGAGCGTTGTTTTTTGCTGTTGTGCTACACGTTGGAAGCGTACGCTCTCTGGAGCAATAACCTTTATATGGAGAACTTGGGGATCATCTCGTAGGATTACCTGACCTGCTCTACCAACAATCACCACATTTCCACTAACTGCCAGCTCATGCATCAACTTTGAGATCGAATCATGGTAGGCTTGGATTGCCTCTGGGGGTGGGTGCAAACCTAATAGTCCGAGATCATCAATTGCTGCGAGGGC
>JBFENN010000397.1:0-2737 GCA_041551115.1 Anaerolineales bacterium | reverse complement strand
GGGCTTAGCTGCATTCCGTGAGCAGGATGCCGCCTTCTTCTTCGGGCGAGAGGGGTTTACCGAGCAGCTACTAGAGTCAACCCGCACTCACAAGGTGATCACTGTTGTCATTGGTCCGTCGGGATCAGGTAAGTCTTCCGTTGTGTACGCTGGTCTTTTACCGAAGCTGTGTGAACAAGGGGATTGGCTGGTTGCCAATTTCCGTCCTGGTGCGAGTCCTTTTCACTCGCTTGCTTTCTCCTTGTTACCGTTGTTAGAGCCGGAGCTCTCCGAAGCGGATTGCTTGATTCAAAGCCATAAGCTAGCAGCGGCGCTCGGTGATGGCAGCCTCGAGTTGCAGCAGTTGATCGAGCGGGTGTTGGCGGTGAACCAGCCTGGGAAGAAACTCCTGCTGATTATTGACCAATTCGAAGAATTGTATACACTTTGCCAGCAACCAGCAGTTCAAAACGATTTTCTTGCCAGCCTTCTGGCGGCTGTCGCTACATATCTGCGGCAGCGTAGCCAATTCGTGTATGTAATCCTCACCATGCGGGCGGATTTCATGGGTCAAGCGCTCTCATACCGCCCATTCGCCGATATGCTGCAAAGTAGTGTCTTGCTGTTGGGTCCTATGACTCGTCAGGAATTGCGAGCGGTGATTGAAATGCCTGCAGAAGCACAGGGAGCTGCTTTTGAAGGTGGTCTGGTAGAACGTATTCTGGAGGATGTAGGCGGCGAGCCAGGTAATCTGCCGTTGCTGGAATTTGCCTTGACTTTGCTGTGGGAGAAGGCGGATTCTGGTTGGTTAACGCATACTGGGTATGAATATATTGGTAAAGTCGCCGGAGCATTAGCGAAATATGCTGAGGAAGTTTATGCTGGTTTGGATCAGGATGATCAAGAACAAAGCCGGCGGGTATTCCTCCAACTCGTCCATCCTGGTGAGGGGACCGAGGACACCCGCCGGGTTGCCAGTCGCTCTGAAATAGGGGATGAGAATTGGTCCTTAGTCCAATATCTTGCGGATAAGCGGCTGGTTGTAACTGGTCGCAATGTCGCTGGTGTGGAAACCATTGAGGTTGTCCACGAAGCGTTGATCAGCAGTTGGGAACGGTTGGGAAATTGGATCGAAGCTGAGCGTGCTTTCCGAATTTGGCAGGAAGGACTACGTAATGCCATCCACCAATGGGAAGTAAGTGGTGGCGACGAAGGCGCTCTGCTGCGTGGTTCACCTCTGGGAAAGGCAGAATCTTGGCTGGAGACCCACGTTGAGGTTCTGAGTACAGTGGAACTGGATTTTATCCAAGCAAGTAAGGATCTCAGCCAGCGAGATGCTGCTGCCCGAGAACTCTTCCACCAGCGTGAGCTGCAAGCTGCTCAACAGCTTGCCCGTTCCGAACGGCGCCGCCGGGATATCCTGTTAGCATTTGTCGCAGTGCTATCCTTTGCTTTTGTCGTGGCTGTTGTCCTGACTGCTTTTTCGCTGCGTCAACAGCGTGCTGCGCTGGAAGCGTACAGTGTTAGCTTGGCTGCAAATGCGCAGCAGGCCATTGATGATGGCGATACCGCCGCTGCCTTGGCGTTGGCTCTGGCTGCGAATGAGATGGATGAGCCTCCTCTCCAAGCGCAGCGTGTTCTATTGACTGCTGCCTATTCCCCGGGTGCCCGTTATCGGTATGAAATTGCCCAGCAATTCCCTGGGGCAGTTGGTCCGGCAACTGCGCTTGCTGTTGCTCCGGATAACCGGACGGTGTTTATTGGACTGGAGGATGGCACGCTCATTATTTGGGATTCCGCGAGCGGGAAAGAAAGAAATCGCATCCAGGGACACTCTGCCAGGGTTAACGACATCGCCATCGATCCTGCTGGCGATCTGGCCGTGTCTGTCAGTGACGACGCTCAGGCAATTGTATGGGATATCCGCACCGGCATGGAATTACACCGCTTCGCGGGTCATTCCGGTCTGATTCGTGCGCTGGATATCAGCCAGGATGGCCGTTTTGTCGTAACGGGTGGTTTCTCTAGTTCGGGATGGGAAGCACCTGGCGAGCTGATCCTGTGGGATTTGGCTACCGGTATTGAATTGCGACGTTTTGTAGGTCACGTTGCTGGGGTGGTAACAGCTGATTTCTGCCTCCATGATCAAGCCATCGTGGCTAGTTCGGGTGATACGGAGCTGTTCTCTTCAATTGGATCTGCGGAAAACAGTTCAACAGTCCCCACTGACATGCTGCTCTGGAACGCGACAGATGGCGAGCTCATCCATGAATTTGAAGAGCTGATGCACGAAGCTTTCACGATCGCGGTCAGCCCGGATGGTGAACAGGTTTTGGTTGGTTCGTATTATGACGGGGTGATCTCGCGCTACGATATAACGACAGGTGAACGCTTGGCCGCGCTCCAGGAGCATGAAGATGCGGTTGGAATCGTTGTCTACGGGACCGGTGGTCTTATTGCCCTATCTGGTTCCGAAGATGGCAAACTGATCTTGTGGGACTTGCCAAGCTCTACTGCCATCGCAGAGTTGTCTGTCCATACGGGTGAAGTATTGGATATCGACCTCATGCCAGATGGCCGTAGGGCAATCTCAAGTGCGCAGGACGGTTCGATGATCTTCTGGGATCTGGTGGATGCGGCAGAAATCAATCGCTTCTACGGGCATGGTGATATGGTTTGGGATGTCGCACTTGTTCCCGGGAAAAGGCAAATTGTATCTTCTAGCGGTACATCTAGTGTCAATCTCCCCACCAGGGAT
>JBFENN010000396.1:0-2757 GCA_041551115.1 Anaerolineales bacterium | reverse complement strand
TCCAGTTTCTCAGGCACTCCAAATACTTCCGAATAAGCGATATCACCTGCCATGTGCGAAGCACCGTAATTGGATGTGGCGTACAGCAATCCCATCCCTTTGGCACCGCGCGGATCGTAGCCCGGGAATTCTTGTTTTTTTGCTGTGACTGCAATTTCAGGGTGCCCATACTTTGTTGCTAACCGGTAGCTTCCCTCTGCCAAATCGTTGCCAAAACCATCCCGGTATGCCATCTTTTCGACATATTCAATCATGGCATCCTCATCCCCGAAACGCAGAGCTTTACCGATCTTGCTTTCAGGGATAAAGCCTCTTTCATACATCTCCATGGCAGCTGCGATCGTCATCCCTGCAGATATCGTATCCAACCCGAGCTCGTTGCAGCGATAGTTGGCTTTTGTCACTGCAGCAAGGTTGTCGATGCCGCATGCTGATCCTAGCGCGGCAAGGGTCTCATACTCAGGTCCCTCTCCTGCACCTTCGTAGCCCTTATCATCGACTTCTGTTTCACGACCACAGGCAATAGGGCATTTATAGCAGGGTTTTGCCCGGATCAGGTACTGTTCTTTAAGCGCGACGCCACCGATTGCTTCTGCCCCTTCGAAGACACCAGCCTGGAAGTTGCGGGTCGGCAGGATACCCATTTCATTGGTAACGACCGGTACGTAAGCGGTGCCATACTCTCTTAGGGCTGAGCCCTTCTTGACATCCACTCCAACTTCTTTGGATACGGTCATGCTGAGCCTCTTCATTCCCTCCGGATCAGCCATCGCAGTATTTCTATGCCCCTGAACGACGACCGCCTTCAGATTTTTGCTGCCCATAACGGCCCCTACCCCAGATCGTCCAGCGGCGCGATGTTTATCATTCATGATGCTGGCAACTTTGACCAGACATTCACCCGCCGGACCGATGCAGGCTACCTTTGCTTTTGAGTCGGTTTCCTCCAGCAGCAGATCTTCTGATTCCGGGACTTCTTTGCCCCAGATATGGTCAGCCGGCCTCAGCTCGATCTCATCCTCGTTCACCCATAGGTAAACTGGTTTTTCTGCTTTTCCTTCGAATATGAACATATCATAGCCAGTACGCTTCAACCAAGTTGGGAAATCACCTCCAGAGTTCGAGACCGTTATGGCACCCGTCAGCGGAGATTTAGTTACGACCATGTAACGGTTGCCAGTCGGCGCCGGTGTACCGGTTAGTGGACCGGTTGCCATTATCATGATGTTTTCAGGTGACAACGGATCGATCTGCGGGTCTAGCTCATCATATAGATAGCGGATTGCCCATCCCCGCCCGCCGATATAGTCCCGGGCGATTCGTGGGTCAACCGTTTCCGTTGAAATGGTTTGCTCGCGGAGATTAACTCTTAATATGCGACCGTGCCAGCCATTCATCTGTCTAACTCCTTTTTCTGTGGGATTGTCTCATCCACCTGCCATTGCGGGGAAAGCTGCCAGTACATCACCATCTTGAAGCGGTTCTTCCAGATCGATGGTGTGCCCATTGACTAAAATGACGCTTGAGTTGTCCAGCGGGATACCATACTGCCTAGCTAGATCTCCAACCAAAGTCCCTGGGGCGACCTCAAGCTCACATGAATTCCCATCCGTACCACACGGTAGATAGGACCGGTATGTGGCGATAAACCGAATTATCACACGCATATTAAAATTTTAGCAGGATTACCTGAATCCCGCACGGTGACAAATATCATATTCAGCTTTGGTTGTTCTAGAGGTATCAATAGATGCTCAAATAAAAATGTAGACAATTTGGTATTCTCAGAGAAGGACCTTGAGCTTGGTAGTGGGCAGATTGCTTATAGCTTCCACCGGAAGCCGTAGAATCAACCTCAAGTGAAGTTGATGCGTGGGTCAGCACCCACAGCGATCAGCTCCAGTTGTTCTTCGATACACTCGACGGCATTCTTTAGTGGGAAAATGCAATTGCTAATACGCATATCCTCGTCCGTTGAGAGAGGATGCCAAAAAATGCCCTCCCGGTTGACAGTTATCTCGGGATTGATCGATTTCATAGATATTTCGATCCCATCTTCTGAACAGCCGCGCTTTGCTAAAGGCCGGATGAGGTGATCCTCTTCTGGGATCCCGAGTGCTAAGTGAAAATCGCAGATTTCCGCCAGGAAATCTGTGTTTGCCGGTGTCACTGTAGTGCTCAATCGTACGTGGAACCCATGGTCAGTCAAACGCTTGATCGCACTCACGGTTGCCTCCCAAGTACCATGTCCTCTGTAAGGATCGTGCGATTTTGCACTCCCCCCATCAAGGCTGACTTGGATAGTAAGCTTATCCGCATAGATTTGGCGCAGGGAATGCATCCGCTTTCGTTTGAGAAGCATGCCAGTCGTTAGCACGGTTGTTTTTGCGCGCTCAACAGAATAGGCTAGCATCTCAAAGATACTGGGCAGGATAAAGGGTTCACCGCCGGTGAAGAAGATCTCTTCAAACCCGATTTCCACCGCCTCATCGACCAACTGGCGGACAGTATCGACATCCATTCCCCGCCGTTCAGCAGAAGGTGTAGATTCAGCCAAGCAATAGGTACAACTTAGATGGCAATCATAATTTGTGTAGATCCAGAGTTTCTTTTGTAAAACCGAAGCTGAATTTTGGCGATTGTGAACTTTGGGCGGAGAAGCGCTCATGAATTATACTTTCAAGCTAATTTTTGATTGAGGCGTACCGGATATTATTGATTATCTTCAGCAGCGAGTTTTACCAGCCAGTGATGCAG
>JBFENN010000395.1:0-2759 GCA_041551115.1 Anaerolineales bacterium | reverse complement strand
TCGCCGGTTCTCGATCATATTTACGATCGGCCTGTAAACCCAGGCAGTTAATACCAGGAACAAGATCGCAAAGTTGAAGATTTGAACCAGTAAATAACCCAGATTAATACCTAATGCATCCAAGGTGGTCTCCTTTCTTCAAATAGTCGATCGAGGTCCAATTTATCCGACAAACAGGATCAGGAGGGCAACGACCAGGCAGTAAATAGCAACCGCTTCTGCGAACGCAATTCCCAAGATCATGTTCGTTTGCACTTCGCCAGCGGCGTCAGGGTTACGAGCAATACCCTGAACAGCGCCACTCGCCAGGATACCAATTCCCAATCCGGCTCCAATCGTACCAAGCATTGCCAATCCGGCTCCAATTAATTTTGCTGCTGCAGCTTCCATGATGATCCTCTATCTCCTTTGTATGAATATTTCGTTTGATGACAATTACAGTGGTTCAAAAAACCGTGTTTTGAATCGGTCAGGATCGTTTCCTCGTCCGTCCCTTGGGCACTCAATGCGCCCCTTCTTCTACATGTTCATCGCCGTGGGCATGAGTCGCTTGCGACATGAACACCATTGTGAGCATCCCAAACACAAAAGCTTGGATCGCTCCAACGAATAATTCTAACCCTAACAATCCGAACTGGATAAAGACTGGCACCAGTGTACCTAATACAAACAGCATCACCGAGCCAGCAAAGATATTGCCAAAGAGACGGAAAGAGAACGAGATTATCTTTGCGACCTCTGCAATGATTTCCAGGATGCCAACGATCACATCGATAAAACCTTTAATAAAGTCCAGCGGGTTGCCAAAACGCACCAGCTTGATGGATCGCCCCAGGGAGGCTGTGTTCCAATATTTCTTAAAATATCCTAAACCCAGGGCCTGGATCCCAACCACCTGGGTCATGACGACCGAAGATAAAGCCAGGGCGATGGTGAAGTTCAAGTCAGTGGATGCTACTCGAACAAAGGGGATTAATCCATAGCCGGTTTGGTGTTCACCCTCCGCTTCACCATGCTCAGATTCAGCTTGTGGTTTCTCCAGGGTTGCCAGCACGCCCGGGATGATCTCTCGTACCGGCACCCCGTGCTCAGATTCATGCAGGATCCCGATGCTGTCAACGCCCGGGATGAGCTCCATCCAGTTTACGATCAAAACCAACAGGAAGATCGTGGCAAAATAAGGGAAAATCTTCTTAGCCCACTTGCCCGCGGTTGACTCGGTCATACTGTACAGCCCCTCTAAAATGAAAGCGAACAAGCCGCCAATTCCTTCCAAGACTGTTTTACCCTGCTTGATTTGCCGCCGGATCGAGGCCGCAATCAATAACAACACCACATCCGCGATCAGGGTGGCGATCAAAGTATTGGTCAGGTAAAAATTCCCAAACAAGGGGTGGTGGCTGACATTTTCTGCTGGCAATTGGACATGCGGTTGAACAGGGGCAAATTTACTGGCGAAAAAAATATTCAAGGCCAACACCCCCAAGAAGATCCACCGATATATTTTCCTTGGGGATTTTTCAGTCGTCTCTTCCACGATTTCCTTCCTCCTGGGATTCTGTCGAATTCGTATCTGAAACCGGTTTTAACCGGGACGTG
Organism: Anaerolineales bacterium; assembly: GCA_041551115.1. GTDB lineage: Bacteria > Chloroflexota > Anaerolineae > Anaerolineales > UBA4823 > DAOVXM01. Next base: position 1,160 of record JBFENN010000395.1, on the reverse strand, counting down.
ACTCTGCGAACGACCCAAAACATAGCGCCCAATGTTACAGGCACGCTTAAGACGGTCAGTAAAATGGTAAACGTTGGACGAGTATCCAGCCGGCTGTCGATGAACAAACCTGCCAGCAGTGCAGCCACGATAATTACCGTGGTCAGACAACCAACCTGGCCTGCGACTGCTGCCAATGCCAGATTGAATGTGTACTGGCGTTTTTTCCCATCTTTAGGATTCGTCTGGCTCATGGCCCACGAATTTTAACACAGCGTTAAGCTCCTCGTCAACAAGCTAATTGAAGGCTGGTTTAGAAAAGTACAGCCGCAGCTGTGTTGGTCCAGTTGAACCAAGGCGCGAAGAAAGTCCCGATCAGGATGATCCCAAAACATAGCACTGCCAATGCAATCAGGTTAGACCGGGTCACAAGCAGCGGCACTTCGTCGTTCTCCGAGCGGTACAGATACACAACCTTCAATACCACCAGGTAGTAGTACAATCCGATGATTGAATTGAGCACGCCTACAAACGCCAACCAGACCATATCCGCTTCTACTGCCGCCGCGAATAACATCACCTTACCCACGAAACCACCGAAAGGCGGCATCCCTGCCAATGATAAGAAAGCGATCAACATCGCCAACGCCAGGTAGGGTGACCGCCGGCTGAGCCCAGCATAATCTGCGATTTCGTCTGAGTCGATTTTCCGCCAGACGATCGACACGATCCCAAAGGCTGCCAGATTTGTGATCAGGTATACGAGAAGATAGAGGGTCACCCCGGTCATTCCCAGTACCGAATTGGTGGCTACGCCTACCAGGATATAACCCGCATGGGCGATCGAAGAATAAGCCAGCATGCGCTTAATGTTCTTTTGTGCCAGCGCAATGAAATTACCCACCGTCATCGTAGCCACAGACAGTATGGCAACCAGGCCCTGCCAATTCTCGCTGATCACTGGGAAGGCTGTTCGCAGCACTCCCACCAGCACCGCAAAACCAGCGGCCTTGGAGGCTGTGGATAAGAATCCCGCCACCGGTGTTGGGGCTCCTTCGTACACATCCGGCGCCCAAAAATGTAACGGGAATGCTGAAATTTTAAAACTGAAACCTACGAGGATCAGGAGTAAACTACCCAGTAAGACTGGAGTCGCGATGACGCCGCTCTGGATGTAGAAC
>JBFENN010000394.1:0-2760 GCA_041551115.1 Anaerolineales bacterium | reverse complement strand
TTATGTTCTTTACAGAAATGGGCATTACAGTGCTGGCAAACAAAACCAGTAAGATCATGTATTTCGATATCTTTTCTTGTCAGGTATTCCCCCCAGGTTACAAAATGCCCCGTTATTACCTCGTCACACAGTAAGCATTCAAGGTTTGACAATAATTCCCTCCCTGTGGTTCATTGAGCATGATGCCACAAAATATATTATGAGTAGTAAATTTCACATATGTCAAGTGACTTTTGTCCCTGGTTTTATTGATTCGGTAATAACAATTCTGGATTAGTTGCCAAAATCCATAGCTGAGGCAAAAGTAACATCGGCAAGTCATATACTTGATCCAAACTTCAAAAACAGTTGACGCGCAACCATGGATTCCTGTACACTTGTTGGTAATTGAATATTCACAAATCAAGCGATAAAACTGGAGATCACGATGAGCGTCATCGATCCAAAATTAGTCGTGCTGCAGTTCAACCAGTGCATCAATAACCGCGACCTGGATGGATTAGCCCGACTGATGACCGAGGACCATACTTTCATCGACAGCAGCGATGAGATCCACTCCGGCAAGGAGTTGATGATTGCTGGCTGGGGGGAGTTCTTTAATTCCTACCCAGATTACTGCAACCATTTCTCGATGCTGGAATCGCGGGAGAATTTGGTGTTTATTATTGGCCATTCGACCTGCTCCCACGACGCACTGGATGGACCAGCACTGTGGACGGCCAGGGTAGAAAGCGAGCTGGTGGCGGAGTGGCGGGTGTATCTCGATACTGCTGAGAACCGGAAGTTGTTACGGCTGCCACAACAAGATTTAATTTCACCATCTGGGTAAGATTGGAGGAACACATGAGTATCCACATTGGCGCCAAACCGGGGCAAGTTGCCTCGACCGTGCTGCTGCCCGGCGATCCACTGCGCGCTAGATATATCGCTGAAACCCTGCTGAAAGATGCTGTCTGCTTCAACGAAGTGCGCGGGATGCTGGGGTACACCGGCAGTTATGCAGGCCGGCCGGTCTCGGTCATGGGGACCGGTATGGGTATTCCATCCCATTCAATTTATGTAACCGAACTGCTGTCAGAGTACGAAGTAGATACATTAATCAGGGTTGGGACCTGTGGGGCTTTTCAACCTGACCTCAAGTTTGGGGACATTGTACTGGCAATGACCGCCTCAACCGATTCCCAAATCAACCAGCTGCAGTTCAGCGGGATGGATTTTGCCCCCAGTGCTGACTTTGACCTGCTTCTTAAGGCATTCCGCGTAGCGCAGAAGCACGGAGTCATTGTGCGTGTCGGGGGCATATTCTCGACTGACAGGTTCTACTATGACAACCCTGATTGGTGGAAGATATGGGCTGACTACGGTGCCTTGGTCTGCGAGATGGAGACAAACGGCTTATACACGCTCGCCGCAAAATTCAAAGCATCGGCGCTCTCGATTTTAACCGTTAGTGATAATTTGATAACCGGTGAAGCGGCGACTGCAGAGCAGCGGGAGCGGGGTTTCACAACGATGGCTGAGATCGCACTTGAAACTGTGAACTGAGCTATGCTATGATTGGGTATCTAGCTGAACATGATCGTTGTGGGTCAATCTTGTTGCTGGTCTGACATGTATCAGTTTGGGTAGGCGACTCCTGTACCTTTTCGGCGAACGACAATAGAGGTAGCGGGCATACTTCGATCCCGATGCAGTTTGGTGGGCGCCAAGCCAGCAAAAAGAATCGGGGATTATAGTTGTAGGTACAGCAGCATCGCGATTGTGCGGCAATCTTCAATCACGAAAAGAGAGAAAATTGGGTGTGGACACAACAAACTCGCAAACCCAAATAAAAGAATTCCCGTGGGACTACTTGGTCGTCACATTTGGATTCTCTTGGTTGTGTTGGCTGCCGATGGTGCTGGAAACTCGTGGTCTCATGGACCTAAACGTACCCGCGCAGGCTTGGTTCCTGCTGGGTATTTTCGGCCCGCTCGTGGGTGCAGCCTATGCAATTGTGCGTAGGGATGGTTGGCACGGGGTTAGGCGGCTGCTTACCAGAGCACTCGACTTGCGTATCGGCACGCGCTGGTGGCTGCTGATATTGACGATACCGCTTTTGCTGCCAGCTCTGGCGTTGCTGTTTTTCTGGTTGCTGGGAGGCAATCCAGGGCATGTGGCTGTGCTCAGCCGACCGTGGCTGGTCATACCGACGATTCTGCTTATGACGACCCTCGGCGGCGGACAGGAGGAGTTCGGCTGGCGGGGATACGCTTTAGATATCCTGCAGGCGCGTTGGAGTGCGTTCCTGGCAAGTCTGCTGCTCGGGCTGATCTGGGGTGTGTGGCATCTGCCGCTCTTCTTTGCTGAGACAGCCGGGCAGTACTATGTGCCTTTCTGGGCTTTCATTCTGGCCTCGCCGGCTATGAGTATTCTGTCAACTTGGGTGTATAACAGCACCGGGAAGAAGCTGTTTGCCGCGCTGCTGCTGCACGGAACGATTAATGCAGGTATGGATCTATTCCCTACGATCCAGAAAGTCATTGGAGCTGATCAGGGTGCTTTCCTGATCCTGTGCGGCTTGTATTGGATCTGGGCTTTGATCGTGATGGGTATGACCAGAGGAAAAGATCTAACCAGCAGGTCCAATCAGGTGCAACTAGGAAGCTGAATCCAGGCTCGGGCTCAATCTGCCTGTTTGAAAGGCGCCTACTGCCTTAAATGATCAATTCAATTGGTAGATGTATCGCATTAATTCAAATGAAGGGCAATAACAGCTGG
>JBFENN010000393.1:0-2765 GCA_041551115.1 Anaerolineales bacterium | reverse complement strand
GTAATATTCACCATCTGGAGTCCACAGCGTTGCTTGGACAAGTGCACCCTCCACTGGCAGATCATTGTGATCAACAAGAGTAAACGCGATCCGCAAATCACCTCCGCCTGATATTTGGGTGCTCTCCATTGGCGAGGTAATGCTCAGCACGCCATCGTGAAAGGTTTGAGTAGGTGTATGGGTCGGCACAATCGACTCAGTTTGTGAAGGGGCGATGGGTGAACTGGTGACTGTCTTTGTAGGTTCGCTGCTGCAGCCGATCAGCAGTACTGCCAGCACCGCGAAACCCCCATAGGTCTGCCAATGAGTGATAGCAGTAGTAGTTTTGGGTACGAGCAGGCAAAAAGACCGGAATATCATAATTCGGTTGCCTGGTTAGGCAGACAAGTAATATTTATCTTACTCATTGTTTAATTCACTAGGATATGCATACCATCTTCTCAGTTTACTGGGGATTCCCGAGTAGGTTCAAAGGTGATCGCGTTGTCTCTTTATGGATAACTGGGAAGAGAACGCTTCATACCGTGACCAATTGATTGTTTTCGATATCAGATGGTGTGCGAAGATACCGGGTTTCCCTTTCATGCCCAGCGAAATGTATAATATAAAAATCTTAAAAATCGTTGAAGGAGTTTACGCATGTTATCCAGAACAGAGAGTTACAAAGTAGTCATCAATCATGAAGAACAATATTCGCTTCTTCCTGTAGACCAAAGTATCACCCGCGGCTGGAGAGAAGTCGGTAAGACCGGTACTCAAAAAGAGTGCCTCAAGTATATTGAGGAAGTATGGAAGGATATGAAACCGAGTGATAAGGATCGCATCCTACAAAGTATTCGCTGACATAGCCAAATCATGGGTTGAAAGGAAAAGTAAGTAGATCGCCCACATTCCGGAGAGTTGGCAATACCCAAACGAAGGAGCAGGCATAGTGCTTGCTCCTTTTCTTACGCTGGCAAATGTAAATCAAAGTCGTCGGAAAACAACTTCACTAGCGAAACCTTCGCTCAATGTAATGGGCAAAACGTTCCAATACCTGTGGTAGATTTTCCCTGCCGAAACCGACCCGCACATGCTGATCGCCAAATTGGAACGCACGCGCGGGTGCTAACAAGATGCTTTCCTCTTCGACAAGCTGCTCACAGAATGCAGAGGCGCTTTCAACAGCTAGCATTCTGGGGAAACAGATGGAGCCGCCCATGGGCCGGTTCCAGCGGAATATCTCTGCGTACTCGTTAAAGAAGGTCTCCAAGATGCCAACGTTCCGGCGGACACGATGTATCTGCTGGGCGATGATGCTCTCCCTGCTGAGCAGGGCGATAATGGCCAGCACTTCACTTGGCGCGCTGCTGCAGATTGTGGTGTAGTCCTTAAGCATGCTAACCTTCTCAAGAACCGAATTTTCCTGCGAGGCAAGCCAACCAAGCCTCAGTCCTGGTAGCCCAAAAGTCTTTGACATCCCAAATAGTGATATTGCGCGCTCGTATAACTGGCATGCCGCTGGAAGGGTTGTTCCCTTATCTATCTCCAGGAAGCGGTACATTTCATCTGCAAATAGGTAGGCGCCATGCACTTGAACAGTGTCGACAATGTCCTGGAATTCATCAATTGGCGGGACGTAACCGGTCGGGTTGTGGGGAAAGTTTGCTACGACCAGCTTGGTGTTCGCCTGCAGCATCCCTGCCAAGTCCTCGACAGCAAAGCGCCAGTTGTGCTCTTCATGTGGTTCCCAGGTCGATACCTGGCAGCCGATCGAATGGGCGACTTCATACAGCGATTGGTACCCGGGGAAGGTGCATACTACGTGGTCACCCGGATCCAGTAGTGCGTGCATCAGCAGGTAGATGCATTCTTCCGGTGCTGCAACCAGGATATCTTCCGCTTTGATCCCAGCATAAAGTTCAGCAATCGCGGCACGCAGCAGGGGATGGCCCATCGTCTCTGTGTAACCGAGTTTAAGCTCCTGCCATATGCGCATAGTCCGCTTGTCAGCCAATTCCAATAGTTCCGTCAAAGACAAAGCTTCGCAGTCGGAGCTGGAAAGCAAGTACTGGGCTGAGAATTCATGTTTCGCAAAGTAGCGCTCTAGTTCAAAAGGTGCAATCTCCATGATTTTCCTTTTTCCGTACTCATTGACCGCTTACCGGAGGGTAATAGGTTTTAAAAACACGTGATGCTGGCGATCTATCTCCACAGAAATTACTTGTATTGATAGAAGGAAACCGATAATGATCCATCAAGCATCACTTGTTCCATTAATTTTGCTGGTGTTATCGCCCCAGCTATTGTGGCGCGCAGAGCGGTTCAATCTGGTATAGTTCTCTCTCAGCGCAGGTCAGCTCACGGACATATCGGTTGTTTGAAACCCAGTCTTGAAGTTTTTCCAAGGGCGGGATATTCAGCTGCCATTGGATGATCGACTTGTCGGTCCCACCCGATAGCGCACTGCTGCCATCAGGGCTGACCGCCAGGTCGAAGATAAAATCGCTGTCGTGACCGGTAAAGCGGTGGATCTCTGAACCTGTTTGGAGGTCCCACACTGCAAGAGTACCATCCCAGCCGCTGGACAGAGCAGTAAGACCGTCGGGGTTGTATACCACGCGTGTTCTCCCAATTGGTCCGGTACCCCCATGCCCGGGAAAACGTTGAAGTTCTTCCATGGTAACCAGCTCCCATTCGATGAGGATTCCGATGGTGTCACCAGAGAGCGCCCGCTTTCCATCAGGACTGACCGCCACACCCGAGACCGTCTCGTTATAGCCCGT
>JBFENN010000392.1:0-2779 GCA_041551115.1 Anaerolineales bacterium | reverse complement strand
GTGAAAAAGCTGCCTAGCCCGGCTTAGTCCCCTGAAACTCGATTGTTAATGTGCTGTTTTTCAATCCCGATCCAAGATCGGGAATACATCATTTGTCTAAGTACGATTTCATATATAATGCGAGGTAATTATGCTTAGGAAAGATTTTTTGGTTATCGCGGATCGTTTCTTAGAGGAAGTCTTTGCCTATGCTACTGAACCAGAACGGCTACCAGAATAGGGGGTAGAATTCTAGAAATATTAAATGAAGGAGTTGCCTACGAACCGAACCATGTTTCTGGATATAAATCCAGCGGAGGTCCATTCACCTACACATCCATACGTACCTTTGAAGATGTTAATGGTAGTACGCATATAACCGAAGTAATTGAAGGCGAGCAGATTTCTGTTGTTCTGAAATTATTTTCCCCCGTGTTCCTACTACCTGTCGAAAAACTCCACCGTAACAGTCTACTTCGTTTGAAGGAAATCCTTGAAAGTAAATCCTTGTCGTGAAAGAATCGTGACCAGGGCTTGGTGTGCCTGATATCAAATCGGTCTAGCTTGGCTGCAGCTCATTCAAACCATTGGACGTAAAAGTCTGGAAAGGTCTGGAAAATGGAGAGACGAGAATTCCTGTACGAATCCTCGGATTATTTGAGAGATTTCCTCTCGATCAAAATTTCAATTTTGATAGTGAAAATTTCACAAAAGGTACAAAAAGGATATAATTACTCAATACAATAGGTGGATTTCATTAAATTCGATAAGGAATAAATTCTGGATCTTTCTGTCACTAGGAATGATGTTCGGTAGTTTTACATACATCTATTGACTGAGCCATCTGGCACAATGGCAAACCAAGTTGCCCTTCCAGTTCTTACTCATCCTGGGGATGATGTCATACTAAACCGAGAAAGTCATGCCGTCTGGCATGAGACTGGCGCCTCGGCAGCGAACTCGGGTGTCCAGTTCACCGCCGTTGGGGCGAAAGGCATATTTACGCTTGATGGATTTCTCGAAGCCATCAAACCGCGCGGCCATGTCATATATCCACCCACCACCCTGGTTGAGATAGACAATACTCACAACCGGGCGGGAGGAGTCATCTTCCCTGATAGTGTTTGCACTCATCCCACGCACCATTCGGGTAGTGACACACCTTTCCAGCCAACATGGCTTAGCTATGCGGCGGAACCTAAACGTTAGGCGGAGAGAATTCATTTCAATGAACAGCCATCTTAATCGGATACATCACTTCAAGGGCAATCCACGTGAAATTGGATTTGCGGCTGGGCGCTTGCTCGGCGATAAACTCGCACAGAACATCAATCACTACATCGGTAGCCTAGAACATTCCAAGGACATGGAAGAACTACATACTGGCGCCTTACCCTGGTTGCGTCGTTTGCCGGAACGATTTCAGGAGGAATATGAAGGACTGGCAGAAGGGGCAAACATCCCGCTGCAACGCCTGGCTGAATGGGGGTATCTTGAGGCATGCAAATCTATACAGTGCAGTGGGACAGTGTATTTATTTGAAAATCAAGCCTGGGTTGCGCGCAATAATGATTTTTATTTGCCCGAGTTATGGGGCTATGTAACGGTTAGAGAAGTTGACGGACGGATTCCAACGATCAATTTCCCCATGGAAGGGGACGTGTTCACGCCAACTGGCATCAATAAAGAGAAATTGTGGTTGCACTACAACTACCTGCCTGTTTGGGATAACCCATCCCCTAATAAACCGCATGTCCCTGCCTATGTGTTCTTAACCGAAGCGCTGGAGATCTGCCACACTATCCGCGATGTCGAGACGTTTCTCAATGAAATGGATAGAGATGGTGGCATGTTATTATTTGCTGTCGATGGAAAGAACAATGAGTTCGCTCTTTTCGATTGCATGTGCTCAAAACACTATCGACGGGAACCATCCGATGGCTGGATTGTTGGGACCAATCATTATTGTGCCGTCGAAGACCTGACTTTGGGCGATGATGAAGACTCAGCCAACACGATAAATCGATTTAGACGTATGGAAAGCCTCATGCAAGACTTAGCTACCTCGAAGACACCCCCGAGTCTACCCACCGATCTCATCAAGATCCTGGCGGATGATGAGATCGAAAGGCGTGACGTAGAGGTAATTACTGTGTATTCTAACGTGGCATGTCCGAGCACTGGTGAGATCTGGTTCACATTTGGAGGACACCCAGCAGCAAGCCAAGGGAATTGGCAAAAAGTTGACTGGCCGTGGAAAGATTGATAAGAATTTTTTATTGAGATAAGGGATACAAAGTATAGGAGGAAATAGTGATATCTTCCGAAGCTCCCATAGTTGCACGAATGCAGTCGCTCATTCACCAATGGGAGGAAACATCCAATCCCCAAGCGGTGTTTCTGAGCTGCTACAAAATGATGACGAGCAATATGCTTACCTCTATCGAGCGACAGGAATTCATGGATCCCCCATGGGTCACCAATCTACTGCACAGCTTTGCTGACCACTATTTCGTAGCGCTAGAATCCTATGAGAAGGAACCGACGTCTGCCCCACGCGTCTGGCAGTTGGCGCATGACACCACTCGCGACCCCCAAGTGCTGCCGCTTCAAAACCTGCTGCTTGGCATCAACGCCCACATCAACTACGACCTGGTGATAACGTTGGTTGACTTGCTGAGGGGGCACAGACAAGGGCGTGTCGGAGCAGAGCCGATGGGTTCCTGATGAACCTACGCTATCGCCACCAGTCCTGGATCCGCTTTCCCACCGGCTGAGGATTTCACGATTCGGCTTCCCG
>JBFENN010000391.1:0-2799 GCA_041551115.1 Anaerolineales bacterium | reverse complement strand
TTAATGAATTCGCTCAACTTAGCCAAGGAACCCTTTCCACATGCATGATCCGCGCGCGTCAAAACTCCCACCGGATTTCATCAACATGGCGTTTGAACCAGACCCAATACGCTCTAAGTGGCTGAGAAGCCGTGCTCTTGGCGATTGCCCGTGGGGAGATTATCCCCATCATCCCGATTGATTAACGCAGACGTTTTGCTAGGGTTTTCTGCTAGACAGGACCGCGAGTGATGGCGGAGAACTCGTCGATGACGCCGAACTGCTTGGCGCTGATATCGCTGAGGGCGGGGTGCTTGCTCACCTCAGCGATGATCGGGCCTTCGAGATAGGTCTGTGCAGACTCTGTATCGTCGAAGAGGTAGATCCCCGCGAATTCGCTCGTGCCATCGTTTAAGGACCAGATTTTCCAACGGAGACCTGGCACTTTCGCGATTGGCTCGGCAAGCGGGGCGAAGGCCTCTGCCAGTTCACTTGGTGAGACATTGAACTTGAAATTGATCTGTAGAACGGTTGCAGACATCCTTATTCCTCCAATCTTTAGCTGTTATAAAACCGGATAGATGGTTGGCGCTAAATCGCCTTTTTGGATTTGTTCTCCACTGAACATATCCAGTAGATTTTCTTGCTAATGGTCTTGGTCAGGATGCGGAGCTACGATCAAAGAAGGCGTTGCTCGATATACCTATTCTGCAAAGCAGAAAACCCGCAACGCCACGATGGCGTGCGGGCTGTATTGTTTGAATGTTGACCACCAAGGCGAGCGTACTGCCTCTGCTGATGTACTCGTTCCAATAAATTATAACATGGATGCGAGATGCAACCTTATGTTTGGAAACATGGTGTTTGTAACCTCAGCGGTTGGCAGGATGTGGAGTTGATAGAAAGGCAAGCATTCCCTGTTCAATCAAGGTTTCGAAAGTTGCTCCCAATCATTCCAGAGTATGATCATGGCGCCTCAACATGCTCCTACGCAACTTTAACTGATATTTTCAAATGCGGACGGTTTGCTCTAGAAGAATGACGTAGAGAATACCGCAGCCGCGGTAAGTCACCAATGGGTGGAGAAGATGTCATTTATATTGATATCTATTTCGAGAATGGAGCATCTTAAAACGATTTGGATGAGATTGGGAGGCTGATGCAGAGGGTTGTTGCCCAAAGACTGTAGTACTCAGATCATCATTGGTGGTATTGTAGTTGGGCAGGTACGACAACAAATTAGCAGTATTTTCCAAACAATTTTTCCTACCTTACAATTTCTCCAGGAGGTGAATATTGCCATCCTATGGAATTTTTCCTATACAGGTTATAGATTACACAATTACTGCTAGATCGCATCTTGCCCCTGTCACAATTCGTGAGAGGGTATTAGATGTTTATTCTCGGAACCATCGTTTGGTTTTTGAGTAGGGAGTTATCTTTGTATTCTAATGCTAAGACTGAGCAGTCTAGCAAGCAGTTTTCCTGGTTTCTCGACATTACTCCCTGACAGGTGCTCTATATGTAGGAGCATCCCATTCCTGGCAAGTATGGCTTTCCTTAATGTCATAAGCATAGCAAGCAACTATAGATGAAAGAAGTAGTGGTCTTCGATAAAGAAATCACAGAAGCATCTTCTCCCGACAATTGTTGGGATTAGATAGAAGACTTGTGGGATGCAGCACTATTTGTTCTTGTTTTCGCTTTTGTTACCTTCTTGCAGTGCTACCCTGTTTGAGGTCAAAGGATGGTTCATGTCGCAGAAGTCATTACAGCGATACAATTCCGTACAAATTGCTAGATGTAGTGCTGAACTCCACCTGCTCAACCTGCGGGAATGTCGGCGCTATCATGCCTCAGATGGAAAGGATGCGACTTTGGCTGTTGCCTGTGCAGCAATCGTGGGATGAGGATGAGTGGGAGCCAGTTGAAGGGGAAGTAATATTCTGAAGATGTTTTGATGAAATGGAGCTATCTCACTTGTGGGGATTGATAAAGTCATGTATACTATTACTAACGACAAAAACGGGCTATGCGATTGGTTTGTCCGACAAGGTATACGTAGACGGGCACGTGGCATCCAAAGAATAACGTTGGAACCGCCCATACAGCTGTTTGTGTGGGCGGTTTTGTTATTCTTTGGATGCCAAAATAATTTTGGCTGACTAGAATCTACAAGTGCAAGTGAACCTTAGGCATCCGAATCACCAGTTAGGCTGAGTCTCCATAGATTCCTGAAGTTGAGATCGATAGTGCCTCAGGCTGAATTGATTGCTCAAATTATGTAGATTGCGATGCAATAAAGAAGCATTGCGTTAGAAGGAGGTTTTTACAATGAAAGTATTAGTGACAGGTGGTACGAATGGAATGGGAAAAGGCGTCGCAAAAATTATCGCCGGGAGTGACAACCAAATACACGAAATTATCATTTTGTGCAGATCAAAAGAACTTGGGGAGGCTACAGTAAAAGAACTCGAAGGTACAACTAAGAACAAGAATATTTCGTTTGTTTTATGTGATCTAATCAAACTCAGTGATGTGCGCAATGTAATCAAAGAGATCCATAGTCAACATACATTTCTGGACGCTATATTTATAAATGCCGGCCTTGGTTATGCCCCCAAACGGGTAGAAACGGAAGATGGTATGGATCCACATTTTCAAGTTAATTATCTATCTCAATTTATGCTCACGCTAAATTTATTGGATTTGCTTGAAAAATCTGAGCATGGAGGAAGAGTGATTTTCAATGTAACGGAGGGGGGTGAAATATTTTGGGACGATCTGCAGTTGATGGAAAATTGGAATTATGAAAAAGGC
>JBFENN010000390.1:0-2812 GCA_041551115.1 Anaerolineales bacterium | reverse complement strand
TCTGCGATTCGCCTGCACCAGCGGTATGAATAATGCGTGCTTTGATCATGCCGTGGATGTCGTAGCGCTGGCGCAGGTACGGCAGCACCGACTTCATGAATAAGTGCTCCATTTCACGCGGCACACCCGGCAGGGCAATAATTGCTTTTTTCCCGTGCTCGCAGATGAAGGCTGGTGCTGTTCCGACTGGATTCTCTATGACTAACGCTCCGCTTGGGATGAAAGCTTGCCGCTTGTTGTTTTCAGTGGGTATGCGGTTAAACCGTCTGAACCGTGCTTGGATCTGTTCCCACAGTTCCGGTTGGTATTCAGTACGGACACCAATCGATTGGGCAACTGCCTCGCGGGTCGGGTCATCAACCGTTGGTCCAAGACCGCCAGTTGTAATGACAATCTCGTTGTTCTCTAGAGCTTCTCGGATAGCTTGGGCGATGCGTTGAACATTATCCCCCACAGTAGTTTTTCTATACAGGTCAATACCTGCGTCACGGAGTGCTCGAGCTAAGTAGCGTGCATTAGTATCGACGATTTCACCCAGTAGTATTTCAGTTCCGATAGTTATGATTTCTGCGCTAGGCATTAATTTCCTTTTTCCATTAGTCAGCTTTCAAATATCCGCTTGAGAGAAACGAGGTATTATGACACACATATCCGTTGCGGGGGTCAGACAACATTGTACTCTTGGATCAACTGCCCCCGCTTGAAGCGATCTAAATCCAGAGCGCCAACGTCCACTGTATTCGCCTGCCCATCCAAGATAATTTCACTCATTAATTTTCCGGCGATAGGACCATGCATGAATCCATGTCCTGAAAAGCCCGCACAAATATAGAACCCTTCCAAGGGCGTTGCCCCAAAAACGGGGTGGGCATCAGGTGTGTTCTCGTAGAGACCTGCCCAGCGTGATGTTACTCCAGCTTGCTCCAGAAGTGGCAGCCTTGCCGCGGCTGCCTCCATATTTACCAGCTCCCATTCTGGATCAACAGTCTGATCGAAGCCCGGTTTCTCATCGGGGTTGGACATACCGATCAACAATCCTGGTCCCTCGCGGTGGAAATACAGTGATTGTTCAAAATCGATTACAAACGGGAAATCGCTTGGGATTTGAGGCAGGGGAGTAGTAGTGAACATCTGCCTACGTAGTGGTGTAATCGGTATTTCCACGCCGGCAAGTTTCCCAAGTTGGCCAGCCCAAGGACCTGCGGCATTAACGACCAGATCACATTCAATAGTTCCGGTAGCAGTCTCTACACCCTGTACACGACTTCCTGCAGCCGATATACCAGTCACTTCACAATCGTTATACGTTTCCACTCCTAAACGCTGGGCAGCATTGATGTATGCCATAACGACGCTGTTTGGATCTGCCAGACCATCTTTTTCATGGATAGTCCCGGCAAGTACATCCCCCAATCGCATCATGGGTAGCATGCGGCGAATCTCATCTCCATCTAGCCACTGCGTGGGGACGCCGAGCTGGTTTTGAAAAGCTACATTCCGGCGGAAGATATCCAGATCACTCTCCCGTGTGAGCAGGAAAAGATATCCGCAAGGTCGGTAATCTGCGGTTTGTCCCGTTTCTTCTTCCAGCCCTGCTAACATGGGCAGGCTGGCTTGGGATAGGCGGATATTTACCTCAGTAGTGAATTGGTAGCGCACGCCCCCTGCACATCGGCCGGTCGCCCCTTGTCCAAAATAGGCCTCTTTTTCCAACAAGATGATATCGCGGACACCTCGCTTGGCTAGATGGTAAGCGCTGCTGGCGCCCATCACGCCCCCACCGATGACGATCATGTTGGCTTTTATTGGAAGTTTCATAGTGGATTACGGAATGATGTACTTATATATTGGATAGGCTGATTATACTTGCTTTGAATTTTGCTCTCGATTTTCCCTTCTGCTCAGTATACCTAAGCATTCTTGTGGAGCTACAAACCCTTCGAAATCTTCGAGGGGTGTGACTGCCAAATCCAGCATGGCTGTCAGGAGCCAATCAGTAATCCAATATTATGTGACGAAGTCAACCAAGAATACTGTATTCGTATTGCCCTTTAACGGGATGGCCTTGCTCATAGCGATTGAATGCGAATAGGTTGATATCATCATCGGGTTGCTTTCCCTCTAGCACCAGTTTAGCCATCATCTTCCCCACCGCAGGAGCGAGTTTAAAACCGTGTCCAGAACTTCCCGCGCAGAGATATAAACCTTCAATGCCAGGGATTGCATCCATGATGGGATGCCAGTCCGGTGTCAAATCGTATAGCGAAGCATAACTGCTTGCGACATGGCTGTCTAGCATCGCTTGGTAGCGCTCAGCAGCTCGTTCTGCAAAACTCGCAATCGTCTCTAGATCAACCTTATCATTGAAGTGGTCCGGATCAACAACCCGATCGCTTGTTTCTTCATCGGGCGAAATGGATCCTACCAGCATTAAACCACCTGTCTCTGGCCTAAGGTAGATCTGTGAAACGAAGTCAGCCACAATCGTGTGATCGGGAAGGCTGCTTGGTCGCCGATACAAAACGACTTTAACCCGGGCAGTATGGATCGGGAGTCGAATGCCAATTTTTCCAAACAAACGAGTACTCCACGGACCAGTGATGGCAATAACCATATCACCATGAATGGTTCCTTGCGAAGTTGTTACGCCGGTGGCTCTGCCCTTTTCAATCACAATTTCTCTAACTTCTACTCCGCTTAAGATCCGTGCTCCGTATCGTTTGGCTCCTTCAGCTAACCCATTGATCGCCTCAACAGGATCGCAATATCCGCTGTCAGGCTCGTAAGCACCACCGCCGATATTCCCGATATC
>JBFENN010000389.1:0-2829 GCA_041551115.1 Anaerolineales bacterium | reverse complement strand
CGAATTGATTTATGCGGCCACAATCGCTGCTGGTGCTGGCACAATCAATCCTTCGTTTCTAACTATTGCTCCGGGTGATCGCTTTTTGTACGCAGTTAACGAGATCACCGGCAGTCAAGGCCCCAATGGAACACTGAGCGCCTTTGCCATTGATCCGGTAAATAAGAAGCTGAGCTATCTGAACCAGCAGTCAACGCATGGCCTGGCGCCATGCTACGTCAGTATTGAACCAGAGGGCTACTACGCCCTGGTCGCCAACTACGAGACCGGCAGCATCTGCGTTCTGCCCATTCAGGCTGATGGGGGGTTGGGCGAAGCCACCGACGTGGTCCAATTCACCGGCGCAGGCCCTCATCCTGAGCGTCAAGAAGGACCTCACGCCCACATGATTGTGCCGGGCCCTGAAGGCCGTTACATTTTCGCTGTCGACCTGGGTACAGATAGGCTGATGGTCTACCGTCTCGACTCGGAGCGGGGTAAACTCGTACCGGCTGATCCTCCCTGGACAGCATTACCGCCCGGGACCGGTCCGCGCCATCTGACCTTTCACCAACAGCTACCCTTTGCCTATGTGATCAGCGAACTCCAATCCACGGTCACCGTTTTCCATTACGAGGCGCGGAGTGGCAAGCTTGAGCCATTACAGACGCTGTCAACCCTGCCCGGCGATTTTACTGGAGGGAACCTGGGGGCGGCAATTAAGGTGGCACCCTCAGGTCGTTTTGTCTACGCCTCAAATCGCGGACATGATAGCCTGGCAATCTATGGAGTTGACCACGTAACGGGCGAACTGTCGGTTGTGGGTCATGAGTCGGCCCAGGGTAAATCGCCTCGCGATTTCGCTATCGATGCAACAGGAACCCTGTTGTTAGTAGCCAACCAGGACTCAGATTCTGTAGTCACATTCTGGGTTGATAAAGACTCCGGATGGCTGAGGGCAACTGGTCACGGGGTAACGGTGCCAAAACCGGTCTGCCTGCATGTCGCTAACGGCTGAAGCGATATTAAGCGAATAACAAGGAGAACACTCAATGTATAACCGGATCATAGTCTTTGGCGCATCACAGATCCTGTAGCCCAAGCCTGGGCAGCTGACCTGATGCCAAGGTAGACCTACCCGGCAGGGGTGAACCGCCTGCGACACCGGCAGGTGTAAAGTGTTAGTCTTATTAATCATGAGCTTTGCAATGTGAACGAAAACGAGACATTCAAAATCATAGATCATCCCTGTCCCTCGAAACTGGAATTTTCAATCCAGGTGTGTAAAATCCTGCTTCACTTGTCTCTTATGTGGAGTCTTTCTCTTCTTTAATCCTGATCATCTCAGAATGACCTGCTGGATGTATACATAACTGGCTACTCCACCAATCAAAGCGAGGAAGCTCAACAGAATCCACCACCACAGCTTCCGCCAGGGTGCCAAGTTGACCTGACCCTCCTCATAGGCCGGCATGGTCCAGGCCCGATAGCCGCGCCGCACGCTCCAGCTCTCGTAGGGAAGCAGCAGGAGCATTGCCACCAGTGCGCTCATGACAGTGAATCCCCACCAGGCTACCACGGTCCAGGACGGTAAAGGAAGTTGTAAGCTCATATTTACCAGAGGTGTGGCAATTGCGAAGATACCCGCCATTCCCAGGTTTACCGTCACCCAGGTGTGCGGTATCCGCTGGAGGAGAGTCTTCAAGTAGCCCTTTTTTGATGCGAAAGATAACAGCGGCCCCTGGAATACGAACAGTCCGATGATTAGCGGTAAGCTGAAGAAAAGTAGGAGCGGCAGGAGGGATGAGCCTGTTGCCCATGGGAGAAGAACTAACGCAACTGCCACTGTTACAAATGCTACGATCGTGGGGTTCACATCCCCCGCTGTTTCCACCAGTATCTCCTGCCAGTTGCCAACTCTTCGCTTTCGCCCAGCAGCCAGCCAGATCAACAAACCCAGTGGACCCATGATGACTACGACCTGAATCCAGAAGAGCAATCCCCTTCTTTGTTTGAACGAGCCAATGAGCAATGTCACCAGGCTGGCTAGCACCAATCCAAACCATGCCTTGCCAAGCACCTCGAAGCGGCTTTTTTGTGACTGGATTTGATAATAACGGCGGGCTGCCTCTTGCTTGATTTCCTCAGGGAAAAGATCACTCAACGGCTTTCCGGCAGGCGCGCTGGCGATTTCCTCCGCTATGTTCAGTACGACAGGTTCATCAAACTGGTGGAAGTAATACAGGTACACGATTCCATTGGGCAGATCAGCAACCATTGATTCGATCGTCCAACTGGCCCCACCCTCTACGTGGACGGCATCCAGCACATTGGTAGCATCCTGGTAAGTTAGCTCGTCCTTTTGATTTACCAGCTTGCTCAACAAATCCTGGGCTGTCTCGTAGCGCCAGCAGGGGTAGTAGCCATTTGAAGGATTGGCAACATTGAAATTGGTGGACACCAGGTAACTATCGACCTTCGGCTTGCGGGTAAAGACCACCTCGCCATCTGCCCCAGCGCTGATGATCACCGCGTCCCCGGTGGCGTCTGCAAAATGCAATTGGTCGTGCATGAAAGAATGCCACTGGTGCGTATTGACCCATTCGATCACTTCCTCCACTGTGGCGCACTCGCGCAAGATTTGGATGGGGTAGCTGGTATAGCCGCCCAAGACGGGTCTGCGCTCTGGGTGCGGATTGACATCCACCCGTGGCAGGCCATTTGCATCATAAGCCAATCCTTTTGCGTTCACCCCCTGCTGCACATTATCAGGTGTGCCGATCCAGATGGCTCCATAACCCTGAGTACCGCCAGGATCCACCCAGTAATAGCTGTCGGGGTTGATATAGT
>JBFENN010000388.1:0-2829 GCA_041551115.1 Anaerolineales bacterium | reverse complement strand
GATGTAACTGGGACGATTGAGCTGCCGGAAGGAGTAGAGATGGTGATGCCCGGCGACAGTGTGAACTTGAAGGTAGAGCTGATCGTACCGGTGGCATTGGAGCAGGGATCAAACTTTGCGATTCGAGAAGGTGGTCTGACGGTTGGCGCCGGCGTGATCACAGATATCATAGAGTAAGGAGTGGCACCATATATCGATATGGTGTAAACAAATAACATCATGGCTTCGAAAAAAGGTATTCGACCAGTAGTGACATTAGCGTGCACCGAATGTAAAGAACGTACCTACACGACGGAGAAAAACCGCCGCAATGACCCTGGTCGTCTAGAATTAAATAAATACTGCCCACGATGCCGAAATCATCAACTGCATCGAGAGACCAAGTAGTAAGCCGGTCAATTTGTCAACTACAGGATGTTGGTAGAGATGCTTGACTGATTGACCAACACAGGCCAGTAGCTCAATTTGGAAGAGCACTCGTCTCCAAAACGAGCGGTTGTGGGTTCGAGTCCTACCTGGCCTGCCTGATACGGACAACGCCGTCTCAAAGGGCGGCGTTTTGTCCGTAAAACATTGTAGTGATTGGTGAGTAAAGAAGAGGATCTGCGGATCAGGCTTCCAGAAAATATATTCGATTGATGTAAGGAGACTGCCTTGGCCAAAGCTGATAAACGAAAAAACACTGGGCGAAAGCGCCAAAACGCAATCCAACGTTATTTTCGGGAAACGGTTGGCGAACTGCGGAAAGTGAACTGGCCTACCCGAAAGGAAGCCACTAATCTTACGATAGTTGTGTTGATCGTTACATTTACGATGAGTTTTTTCTTAGGGATCTTGGATTTTATATTTGGACGCGTAATTGCCCTGATTATTAGTTAATGTGGCAGGTGTAGTTTCGTAATATTTGGGATGTTTTATTATGGATGCGTTTGATCAAGAAGACAAATCTAACGAACTAGATAATCTCATCGATAGTAGTGTTGAATCACCCGTCGTTGAATTGTCCGGTGATGCTACCTTGAGTGATACTGAAGAACAGATTACTCCACAAGAAGACCAACCAGAGAGTGATGATGGTCGCGCGTGGTATGTAGTACATTGTTATTCAGGATATGAAAATAAGGTGCGTCACAATCTGGAACAGCGCATTGAAACCATGGGGATGAAGGATCGGATTTTTGATGTTGTTGTCCCAACCGAGGAAGAAATTGAAGTCAAGGAGGGAAAACGTCGAACAGTTGAACGCCGAGTTTTCCCTGGCTATATATTAGTTAATTTGGTGTTAAGCGAGGAATCTTGGTACGTAGTCCGCAACACCCCCGGCGTAACTGGTTTTGTCGGAATGGGCAACAATCCCACACCATTACGCCCTGAAGAAGTTGCCCAGATCATCAAGCGCATGGAAGCAGATGCGCCACGGATAAAAGTGACCTTTAAATCTGGTGAGCGTGTGCGCATAGTTGATGGACCATTCAACGACTTTCGTGGGACTGTATCTGAAATTGATATGGAACGAGCCAAAGTGCGTGTTATGGTGAATTTTTTTGGTCGCGAGACCCCTGTTGAACTAGACTTTTTACAGGTCGAAAAGGCATAAACCAAGCTAAAGAAGGCTTGGTATAAAACCAAGTGGGAGGGTGTGATGAATCACCCGCCAATACCACCAAGGAGTGAAAAGTGGCAAAGAAGTTAAAAGCAATTGTTCGATTACAAATTGATGCTGGCAAAGCAAATCCTGCGCCGCCGATTGGTCCTGCTCTGGCAGGGCATGGTATCAACCTCATGCAGTTCTGCAAAGAGTACAATGCCCGTACATCTAATCGCATGGGCGAAGTAATTCCTGCGGAAATCAGTGTCTATGCTGATGGTTCTTTTACGTTTATCTTGAAAACGCCACCAGCTTCGATATTATTGAAGAAGGCGGCTGGAGTCGATAAAGGTTCTTCAGAACCACTGCGCGAGAAGGTTGGGAGCGTGACACGTGCACAAGTCCGTGAAATCGCTGAACTGAAGATGAAAGACCTGAACGCGATTGATATTGATGGTGCAATGCGTCAGATAGAAGGCACTGCCCGTAATATGGGTATCACAATAGTGGAATAAAACCTGTGGGAGGCTGGAATAACCAGCCGTCTGCACCACGAAGGAGTAGTTAATGGCAAAACACGGAAAAAAATATCTGAACGCAGCGGCTAAAGTTGACCGCGAGCGCTTATATAGCCCCAAAGAGGCGATTGACCTCGCCAGGGAGACCACGACCACAAGTTTTGACGCGACAGTTGAGATGCATATTCGTCTGGGAGTAGATCCCCGACACGCAGACCAGCAGGTTCGTGATGTAGTCGTTCTCCCGCACGGATTGGGAAAATCAGTAAGTGTGCTGGTATTTGCCCAAGGGGAAGGGGCAAGTTTAGCCCGCGAAGCAGGGGCAGATTTTGTCGCAGATGATGAGGAAGTAATAAATAATATCCAAAACGGTTGGACTGGTTTCGACGTGGCAGTTGCGACCCCGGATATGATGGGCCAGGTTGGTCGACTTGGACGTGTGCTTGGTCCAAGGGGATTGATGCCAAATCCGAAAGCAGGTACTGTTGTCCAAGCTGAAGATATCCCGCGTGTAATTGAAGAGACCAAGGCTGGTCGGGTCGAGTTTCGTATTGACAAAACCGCCAACCTGCATGTTCCAATTGGGAAAGCATCATTCGATGCCGAACAAATTGTTGACAATGCACATGAAATTGTAAATACTTTGATAAAACTAAAGCCTACCACGGCTAAAGGAACTTACATCAAAAGTATTTATCTTTCAAGCACAATGAGCCCTGGAGT
>JBFENN010000387.1:0-2836 GCA_041551115.1 Anaerolineales bacterium | reverse complement strand
ATCTTGATGTTGTTGTGGAGTTCCCGGTAGCGAAGCAGGTGCTGGGCAGGGCGATATTCAAAGTGGGACCATCCCGGGGGGGAAAGCGGCTACTGCTCTGCACATCTGGCCGTATAACGAAATTGACCCAGCCGACGACACACTAACAGCATTTATCCAGGAGCAGGTGTACGAAACTACTTGTGCAGCCTATGAATTTTATCTACACGATCCAGGTGAAACCCGCGCTGAGGAGTTACAAACGAGAATACTACATCCACTTAAATCAAAATAAATTTCAGCGAGGCAAATCATACTTGTGATTGCTGGGATCAAAAAGCTGTCCACACTGAGTGGACAGCTTTCCTTGTATACCCTAAGCAATTTGAAATGTACAGATCAAGCGTCTGGCAAGAACGCCTCCAGCTCCAAAACACGTATGATTTGAGTTAGCACTAGGTTCACCGGCGCCTGAATGTCATGCTTCTCTGCCAAGCGGAGCACCTTCCCACCAAAGATCTCCATCTCGGTCTTGCGTCCGGCTTCAATATCCTGCAGCATCGATGTCTTCCCATCTGGTGAGAGCGAGTTCAAGAATCCATACCATTCTTCGATATCCTTTCCTTCCAAGTTTATCCCCTCCCGCCTCGCTAATTCTAAAGCCTCGCGCATGGCCGCTTCCATCAGCGCTTGGGCATCGGCAGATCTTTGGAACACTCCATAGGGGGCACGCATCACTGCTGAGGCTGCGTTCATCCCGACGTTGACCATGAACTTCCACCACATGACCCGCAACATGTCTGCTGGGATCTCGTATTGAATATCAGTACAATCAAAAGCCGCCTGCACCCTTTTCACCCGCTTACTAATCATGATATTCTGGGCCTCACCGAAATAATGTTTGCCCGGTTTGGTGAAGTTAATCCGGTTTCCTTGTCGCAAAGCATCGATTCCAACTGACAAACCATAGAGGGCTTTGTCCCAACCATATATCTCGGCAATCATCTCTTCAGAATCCAACCCGTTCATCATCGAGAGGATGATCGTATCCTCGCCAACCAGATTGTCCAGCAATGGCAGCGCGTCCGCTAACTGGTGGTGCTTTAGAGCGACGATTATCAGGTCAGCTTTATTCCCAGGTTTGGTTGGATCGACAACCGGAAATAGACTGCGCTGTCCGTTTACGACCAAGCCAGCCTCACTAAGTCGTTTTGCCCGTTCACCCTCAGCAATCAGTGCAGTTGTAAAATTGGTACATTGAACAAACTGGGTCGCGAAATAGGAACCGATCGCACCCGCACCCAAGATCATGATGTCCTGCATGTTATCTGTCATTATTGTTATTCCTTATACGCAGAAATATTGACTGCCTATTCGGCTTTGGCGATATTAGTTCCAGTTTATAATTACTTAGAAACTACTCTAGGACCCAGGAATGGCATCAGAAAATATTGTACCTGAGGACGGCAGTTCTTCCAGCCCTTCTCTTTTAGATAACTTCCACAGTCAACCGGTCCCGCCAGTCTTTAAGGAGATGAACGGGCAGATCATAGATTATGATCTTACGGCGGGTACGTTGACCTGCCAGTTCCCAGTCGAAGAACGCTACCAGAATCCGTATCACACAATGCAGGGCGGAATGATTGCCGCCGCGATAGATAACACCATCGGTCCTTTAAGCGCCCTGGTTGCGCCGCCCAATGTCACTCGTCAGCTCGAAATTCGATATAAGCGCCCTATCACTGCTGAGAACCACACTATCACGATCACTGCGGTGTTAAAAGCGCAGAGTGAATCATACTTATATTTTAACGCTCAAGTACGAACAGATACCGGTGAGCTGGCAGCTACCGCCAAAGCCCGCCATTACATCTTACCGGGTGAATAACACACTACTGCTCCGCTACCTTGCGACGAAAAAAAGTAATTCTGGGGAGGGAATTCTATGTATAAGCTATATCTCTCCGTCTGCCTGCTGCTCAGTTTAATTGCCTGCAGAGCAGAATCGCTACCAAGCGCTGCGAATGAGTTGGTGTTCTTTGAAACCGGTCCTTTCAAACTTAATGGCACTCTGCGCTTTCCAAAGGGGACAGGACCATTTCCTGCCATCCTGTTCGTTCATGGTGATGGTCCAAACGACCGTACTTCGGGTGGCAGCTACCTACCGGTCATGGAGCGCATGCTACGCAGCGGCTACGCCGTGTTTTCGTGGGATAAACCCGGGACAGGCGCCTCGCTAGGTGAAATCGATCATTCCAACCTGATTGAAGACCGCGTTCAAATCGTCTATGCCGCACACCAAATCATCGCCCAACACACACTGATCGATCCTGCGCGGATAGGATTTTGGGCGATCAGTCAGGGTGGATTTGTAATGCCGCGCTACTTCGAATACTACCCCGAGGCTGCCTTATTCATCTGTGTTTCCTGCTCCGGCGAACCTGGCGTAGAGCAAGGAGCCTACCTGGTCGCTTCTCAAGCCGTCTGTGCCGGACTGCCAAGTGAAGCAAAGCAATCCGTGAAGGAGATCATCAGTATCGCTTCCCGCGCCCAAACCTACCAAGAGTATGTGCAGGCATATTCTCAATTAGACAAATACCCCGAAATGGGAGAAATCAACAACTTGGGTTTCCGGGTCGGAGTGCGACCGGAAAGTGAATGGCATGCTGACGATCTGCAGGGGGAATACTACAAAAATCCGCTCGAGACTATTGCGAAAACTGATTTCCCCATCCTGGCTTTTTTCGGTCAGTTAGACACCCAGGTGGATCCCAAAGAAGGTAAAGAAGGATACCTGCAGGCGTTGACAGCAGCGAGCAACCCGCAATCAAAAGTCGTCTTGCTGCCAGGCGTTGAT
>JBFENN010000386.1:0-2843 GCA_041551115.1 Anaerolineales bacterium | reverse complement strand
GGCGTACTCAATCCTTGAAGCAATCCTGCCACCTGAGGCAGTGGCTTTTCCTTACCGAGCAAATGTAAATATCCGGCACCTCCGCCAGCTGAAACGGCTCCCAAAAACAGACGCACCGTTTCAGCAGCATCTGGCGGAGTGAAACCCTCTACTGTTGCTCCGCGTTTGCGAAGCGCTTCAGCGGCTTCCTCGACGGCGCGGCGCAGGGCTGGAGATGCCGGGAAGTAGCCGTTATCGGTGTAAAATCCAACGCGCAGATTTTCGACCATAACATCGTCCGGGTTAGGCCAAGGGACAGGGGGAACCAGATCGCCGGTTAGCTTTTGGGATGTTGTTGCGAAAACTTCCATCGCCAGTCGAATGTCTGCCACGCAACGGGCAATAGGACCAGGTTGCGGGACGACGGTTTCCTGCCCGGCATCAAGCAGGTCGGGCGGGAAGTCGTCATTGGACAAACGCCCGGTGGTCGGTTTCAGCCCGAACAGGCCGCAGACGTGCGCTGGGACTCGCGTGCTGCCGCCGTAATCCCCGGCCATGCCCAACGCCGAGCCTCCTGCAGCGACAATGGCAGCTTCCCCACCGCTGCTGCCACCCGGCGAGCGCTCCAGATTCCAGGGGTTGTTGCTGCGCCCGTAGACGCGGTTGTCGCTCTCCATCCCTGCCAACGTCTGGATGATGTTGGTCTTGCCTAGGATGATCGCCCCGGCCTCGCGTAACGCGGTCACCAGCGGCCCTTCATCGTGATAAATGTTGCCGATCATGTTGGTCGCGCCGAGTGTAACTTGCGTCCCTGCGACGCGGAATTGTTCTTTGATTGTCATTGGTACGCCGTGTAGCGCGCCTAATGGCTCGCCGCGTTGGCGTTTGGCATCGACTGCTGCGGCTTGAGCGCGGGCTTGCTCGAATAAGGGAATGACAACCGCATTAAGGTCACCATTGACTTCTTCAATACGCTGAATATGGGCCTCTGTCACATCTTGAGCAGAAAGTTCACCAGCTTTGATTTTGGTTGCTAACGCTGATGCACTTAACTTTGTAATTCTTTCCATATTGGATTACCTCCGCAGTGTTTTTACGGTTAATGGAGCTTCAAAAGCAAAGAAACTGAAGCATAAATTCAAATAGGCTCCAGTTTCTTGTGAAGGTTTTTACTCTAACTCTTTCCTCACCCTGACTGCAAACAAATAGACAAGAAAGAGCCCCAGACCAATCAGCCAGCTCAAGCCGTGTCGATAGAACCACAGCTTTCCGGCTTGGACATCATTAATGGTACCTACCAGACCGCCTGTGGTGATACCGATAATGGTCGGCGCAAATAGGGAAATCATTCCAAAAATAAAGCATGTCCAGGCAACGATGGATGTAAGTTTTTTATAAGTTGACATTTCATTTTCTCCTTTGGTTGGTAAAATAGGTGCATTCAATAATGCTTGCAGGATAGCAAACCAGAGGGATGATGTCATCCTACGAAAGTAGGATTTGTGTTTTTACGGGGGGGGGAATGAAGATTAGATGAGTCGCAATTCGCGTGCGCTGGCAACCGCCTGAGTGCGCGATTTGACATTTAATTTCCGCAAAATGCTGGTCACATGCGACTTAACGGTTGTCTCACTGATGACCAATTGGTCAGCGATGTCGCGGTTGGTTACGCCCGTGGCAATCAAGCGTAGCACTTCCATTTCACGAGAGGAAAGTGTCTCTCCTGTAGTTTGAACGGTAGCTGGGCGATTTACTTGTTGGCCTTCCAGGATGTACAACATATTTTGGGCTGTAGAAGATAAGTCATGTTCGACGGCCAAGCGTAGTAGCGGAATCATACTGGCTGCTTCGTTAAGCAGCAACCCGGGCATATTCAACCTCTCATATTCTGCCAAAACAAGTTCCAATTCAATCAAGGCCTGTTTTGGGTTATTCCACTGCAAATAAAGCTGCGCCAGTAATACTCGGGCATCACCAAACAGGATGCTGTAGGGTGCTTGTCGCTGCATAGCAGCGATTTGGCGTAAGACGCCTTCGGCTTGATGAAATTCTTTTGCACTCATCGCCAGCATCGCTCCCATCAGGGCTCTTGTGAGATGATTTTCAGGAAGGTCACCTGGTTTTTCAAGGCCCAACATGCGCTCGTAGATCTCTTGTGCTTCTTCCATGCGGTTTTGGAGTAAAAGAGTTCTTCCTTGGGTGAACAGGTAACTGCACAGATATTCGCGCAATCCACTGATTTTCTCGTAGCGCGGCAACTGCTCTTCCCAATAACGCTCGAAGGTTGTGTAATCTGCTTTAATCAAGTGGTGGCTAAGTAATAGCAGGTCGATATTCATGTCCAGCCAGACAAAGCCCCCCAGTTTTTGGCTCATTTCCTGAGAACGATCCAACACCTGATAGCTTTCTTGTTGTTTACCCTGAAATAGATGGATTGTACCCAGCATGGTCAGCGCACCAGCTTGGGCAGGTCCGACCTCATCCTCAAGCCAGGCCAGTACCTGAGTGCAGTACTCTTTCAAGCGTTTGACTCCATCTGGAATGAAAAGCAACACTGCCGTAAGATGGGGAGCCAGCATGTTGAACGCACTGGGTTCTTCCATTTGCAAGGCCAGTTGAATGGCGGTGTTGACATCTTGCTCTACTATTTGCCAGTCGCTAGAATACACACCAACCCACGCGCGGTTGATATGCGCACTTATTTTCAAGTGTGGAGAAATTGGATAGGTAAGAGCCTCATCCATTAAGGCTTTTGAACGTTCTACATCGTGCAGTCCGCTGGCGATACTACCAGCCAGCAAAAATGCTTCGCCTTTGCCGGTTTCATCCCCTGTCTGTTTGAAACCCTGGAGCGCCCGATCAGC
>JBFENN010000385.1:0-2847 GCA_041551115.1 Anaerolineales bacterium | reverse complement strand
GCGGAGCCAGTCCCCTTGGTTGCCTTGCGGCATCGATTACAACGATAAAAAACAGATTACAATGATGGGAAAGTCAGCACCTTCGGTGTAGCGTTAAGCGTGTTGACATTCCGGTAGAATAACCTACAATACTACAGCGTATACTTTGGGAGGAGGTATTATGCGGCGTCCGGTAATTTGTATTTTGCTCATGGCGTTATTGTACTGTCAGTGTTCACCACGCCATTACTCCGGCTACAGAAAGGTCGATGTACCCATCACAATAAGTGACGTTGTCGGGGAAGTTATCGATGCTGAAGAACGTGATCGATATGATCTATTCAAGGGCATTGAAGATTTTCAACAGGCCCGATTTTATCCTATCGAAGAAGGCGGTTTATGTGCAGAAATTCAGACCACGAACAACACCCTGGTAGCAGTGAGTCGCGAGCCGCAGATGCGCTTCATCCTGAAGGATTATATTGAAAATTATGAGTCGATAAAATCCTTAAAGAGAGCATTCGAGGAGAAGTGGTCCATCGTAGATTATGATACTCTTGGCCAGCCCATCACGGCAAGGGAAGTACAAATGAACATGCCTCTTAAGCGTAGTCGGCGGGGGCAACTGACGGTTGCAGGTGCTGCTGCCGGATGTCTAGGTTCATGTCTGATAGTTGGGGCGCCTAGCCTGGCGCTTGATGTGCCCACTGATTATGACAATTCTGAAGATAAAAGAAGAATCCTTATTGCTGGCGGGGCTGCTGCCCTCGGCGGTGTTTCGGGTTGGTTTATTGGCCGGCGATTCGACAAGATCAATGCACTGAAGAAGATCAAGGAAATGCGGCAGCCGCGCCTGGTCGAATTCTGACCTGTGTCATGGTTATAGTTTTGTTCCCGAAGGGGAGGCGATTATGTTATGGAGAAGAATTGCATCGTGTATAACATTGGTGTGTCTGGTTGGTTGTTATTCAATGCAAGCAATCCCCCGTGAGCAGCTGGCAGAGAACTCCAAATATTCGATCTATGCAGTGATTACAGAGGATGAACAGTATTTAGAGTTTGACCCAAATGCTGTTATGGAAGATAGCGTTATTAGTGGACAATTGAAAGATGGTCCAACAGTGAGCATTGCGCTATCGCAGGTGAGTATGGCTTATGTTCGTAAACCAGATGATTTTAAGAATATAGCTGCTTGCTATGGTATTGGGAGTATTGTTGGGATGGTAGTATTTGCGGTATTACTAAAGGAGATTAGTGATCCAACGTACTGACCTGCGATGGGGTCAAATCTTCACAAGTTACAACGGGGACAGGCACCTTGCCTGCCTTACGGCATCGATTACGATGATAAAAAAGAAGATTACAATGATAAGATTCCTGGATTCCCCGGTTGAACCGGAGAATGACAGTCGTCTGAGCCAGTCCCCTAGTCTATTGACAAACTATTACCAGCAACTATGCTATATCATGTATAGAAGTATTTTCATTATTGTATTGCTCGGACTTCGCACGTTGGTCGCTCAAGACCTATCTTCAACGATCGATTCACTAAAATCGGAGATTGAAGTGAACCCGGGATCACGTGAGCTGCATGTCATGTTGGCGAACTGCTATTACGGGCTTGGAAATTACACGGATGCGCTGGAAGAATTCAGCTATGCCTTAGAACTCAATCCAGATGATTTTCCGTCCCAGTTCAAGGTGGCACTGTGTTACTATCATCTTGATAGTATCGGTGCGGCAAGGGTCGAGTTGGAGAAGGTGCGCGACGTGCAGCCTACGAACAAACATCCCTATCTATGGCTGAGTGATACATATGGTCTGCTTGGTATGTATGATGATATGCTAGGTGCTTTAGGGGAGTATAGACGTTTGTGCGGCAAAGATTATTTTCACTCTTACAGTACCCGGGATTACTACGATGTTGATGCTTTAATCGCAAAAGCCTATGCCATGAAAGGGCAGCATGATGAAGCGATCAAGTGTTACAAAGATGCAGTTGATGATTATTGGGGACCTTATACTTATGACATTGCACTCGCGATGATCCATGCAGATAAAGGCAATTCGTCCGAAGTCGAGCATTGGCGAGGAAAAGCCGTAGAGCACGTGGAGCGTTACTATCGCTATTTCCAGAAAATGGAGGAAGATAGTTTAGCGCCCATGCTCATAAAGGTACATGCCTATTTGTCGTGGTTGCTCGGTCGTTTTGAAAACGCCGCCGCCTTAACGGACAGTCTATGTACTGTTACAGAATTAGATTCTATTGGCATATACAATCGCTGTGTATACCGCATAGCAGCCGGCGATGTTCATTCTATGGAAGATCTGAAAGAATCGCTAATTCATGCTGCTCTCTATTCAGTATTGTACGATGTTCTTAGTATGCTGAGGTCTGATTCATTGTCAGAAGCAGTAACAATCTTGATCAATAACAAAGAGTGGTTGAGAAAGTCGGCGTTACCTATGGGATTGTACGCATATATGTTGGAGCAATTGGGAGATGAATCGCAGGCGACAAAATGGTGGTACCGGTGCTATGGAAATCTTCCTCTTGGAATTGATGTAAGATCGATGAGGTACTTTGTAGACAGTTTTGTGACTGCGGTAAAAAAGATACCATGAATATTCGCATCTCCGGTTTCATTCTTCTCGCTCTGGGTAGAAGGGGACGGAGGTTGACATTCAGACATTGATACTTGATTCTTGATTCCCCTCATTCTTCGGGACACTGAATTCTACTGGTAAATCAAAGATTTATGTAGAATTCGCGCTTGATGCTGGATAAAAATCGTTAAGAGCGTTTAGAACATTAGTCACGTTAATATCGTTAAGAACTCTCAAGAAATTTTGCCGATCTCTGCCTCG
>JBFENN010000384.1:0-2854 GCA_041551115.1 Anaerolineales bacterium | reverse complement strand
TTTCGATCGGGAGTTCATCGTTCATCGTGACAGCTACCAACATCTAAGCACAAAGCAGCTTGATGAGATGTTCTTGCCCTTCGGCAGCAGATCGTTTGAGGAGCATGCTTACCCCAATGGAGCACAAAATATCGTCCAGCATAATTACATTCGGAAATTCACAGCGGATTTCTCGATCGAGATGAACCGCTCCGTGAGGGCGATGCTGGATAGTTGGGTTGCTGGATAAGTAATCCCATCAGCTTTGGTCGTTACGAATTTCGTAGTGAAACAGCCCTATTGTATTCATTTTCATCTATAAATGAGACAAATGGGCCATTCCCTTCATATAGAAACGTCTCTATAATCGGTATATGTGCTCGGCAAGTCCCTTCATGCCAGGATTTCTCATCGGGCATGCACAAGATCGTGAGGCGATAACAGGCTGCACCGTTATTCTGTGTGAAGCTGGTGCGGTTGGTGGTATAGATCAGCGGGGAGGTGCACCCGGAACACGCGAATCTGATGCCCTGAGACCTATGCACCTAGTCCAACAGGTTCATGCGGTCGTTCTATCAGGGGGATCAGCTTTTGGTCTCGATTCTGCTGCAGGCGTGGTACGTTATCTTGAAGAGCGGGGGGTCGGATTTGATGTCGGCGTTGCCAAAGTGCCTATCGTCCCCGCCGCGATCCTCTTTGATCTCGCAATTGGTAATCCAAAGGTTCGCCCTTCTCCAGAAATGGGCTATCAAGCTTGTTTGGATGCAGCAGAGGGCACTCCGCTGCAGGGAAATGTTGGTGCCGGGATGGGGGCAACGGTAGGCAAGCTTTTCGGTATGAACTATGCAGTGAAATCTGGAATCGGCTGTGCAGTTGTGGACCTGGCTGGTGGTGTCAGGGTTGCTGCTGTTGTCGCAGTCAACGCATTTGGAGATGTGGTAGATCCACAGACAGGTGCTATCTTGGCTGGTGCGCGCATCCCCTCAGGTTTCGATGTGGCATCGGAAGATAGTATTTTTGTGAACACCCAAGCAGTGTTCAAAACTGATATTGGCCGGAATATGTTGAGCTTTGCCAGTGGTGGGAATACTGTGATTGGAGCTGTCCTTACCAATGCAGATTTCAATAAAGAGCAGGTGAACAAGGTGGCTCAAATGGCTCACGATGGTTTAGCCAGGGTAATACGCCCTGCCCATACGATGGTGGATGGCGATACCATATTTGCATTGACAAGTGGTGAACTGTCAGCTGATGTCAATATTGTGGGTGCTTATGGGGCTGAAGTGTTTGCTGAGGCAATAAGCAATGCCGTAAAAAACGCGCAGTCGATTGCCGGTATTCCTGCGTCCGCCTCTCTTGTGTCTTCTTGATTGTTGGTTAACATACTCGCCCCGGGTTGAAACCTCATACCTTTTTGAAAGGATTTTATCGTTGAGCCATTATGGAAAATGAAACTTTATTAATTGTTGAAGACAATACGGTAATGCTTGATGGGCTGCGCGATATCCTGTCCTTGGAAGGGTTTACTGTGCTGACGGCTGCCAACGGTCTCGAAGGCTTGACAATTTTGGAGTCAGTAAAGCCTGATATGATCATTTCCGATATCGCTATGCCTGAGATGGATGGTTATGAATTTTATGAAACTGTCCGTTCCAAACAGGAGTGGGTAACTATTCCTTTTGTCTTCCTCACTGCCCGGAGCGAGAAGGAAGATGTCCTCAAAGGGAAAGATCTAGGCGTTGAAGATTACCTGATCAAACCATTAACTCGTGACGAGCTGGTGTCAGCTGTTCACGCCCGCTTGAATCGGTCACAACAACTTCAGCTAGCTATGTTAAAACGCTCATATGATTCAAGTCTATCTGTGCTGGCAAATGCTATCGACGTGCGTGACCCGTATACTTTTGGACATGTGGAGCGTGTGACAGCTTATGCTCTAGAGATTGGCAAGCAGTTGGATTGGCAGAGCAAGATGTTGGACAAACTGCGTTATGGTTCCATCCTGCATGACATCGGTAAGATCTTTATTAATGAAGCCACCTTGCTAAAGCAAGGTCCGCTAACCGAGGGCGAGTGGTTGGAAGTTAAACAGCACCCAGATACCGGCGCTAATATGGTAAAAGATATCTCGTACTTGACGATCGCATTACCTAGTATTCGCCATCATCATGAGCGCTGGGACGGTAAAGGGTATCCGGATGGCTTGACCGGAGAGGAGATACCAAAATCTGCCCGTATAATATCGGTTGCCGATTGTTTCGATGCAATGACAATCGATCGCCCCTATCGCGCCGCTTTCAAACTTCAGGACGCGCACCAAGAAATACTGAATGGCAGTGGGACGCAGTATGATCCTCAGGTCGTACAAGCCTTTGATGAAGCTTGGCAGAACGGTCACATTGAACCAATTTGGCGGACGTGGCAAGAGCTGATACCCGGCTGATTTGAACTCTGGACCTGATTCTCCTGCAGACAGAATCCAATAGTGTTGTTTTCCCATAAGTTGCTGACCAACGAAGCTTTCTTCAGGGCATAAGTAATGAATACCACATTACTTTGCCAGTTAACGCTTGAATTACCTATATCTCTAACTCACTTGATCAGTGCCTGAGTATGTTTACACTTCTGTTACCGGTATCTTGGTCGAGTTTGTTCGGGATGCATTAATTAGAATCACCGCGGTTGCTATAATTATCATTGAGATGATTATCTGGAGTGATAAAGTTTCATCAGCCAGCCATGCGCCCATAATAATGGCAATCAATGGATTGACGTAAGCATATGTTGACACCAGCGGTGTTGGTGCATTCCTTAACAGCCAAATATAAGCGGAGAATCCAATGATCGACCCAAAAATAACTAAGTAGAACAAACC
>JBFENN010000383.1:0-2856 GCA_041551115.1 Anaerolineales bacterium | reverse complement strand
GGCGCGCAGTAGGTATTCCACTGCCATTTCCCACTCGCCTGCTAATTCATAATGCCCGGCGATAAGTCCAAGATATTCCACTATCCGATTCCCGGCAGCAACCTCAAGCCAGCGGGCAACCTGCCTGTGATACACTCGGCGCACTTTTAATAACACCGTCTCATAGATCACATCGCGCAGTAAAGCATGTTTGAAGATGTACTCTTCAGCTCCGGCAAAGGCAGAATGCTCGCGCCGAAAGATCAATTCGCGGTCGCGGATTGCATCCAGCAGTGACGTTATTTGCTGCTTATCCAATTCACTCTCTGCCCTTACCTCTAATTCAGCCACTGCGGCATCCCAAAAAAGCCGTCCCACCACTGCGGCGCGTTGCAGAAGCATCTTCTCATCGGGCGGCAGACTGTCCAAACGGGCTTGGAGAACCCCAGTCAGGGTTGGCGGTACATGGACCCCTGCCAGCCGATCCAGCTCGATCCGCCAGTGGTCTTCACCGAATACGATCACACCGTCCTCCATCAACATTTTGATCAACTCTTCAACGTAAAATGGATTGCCTTCAGCTCCTTCAACAATCAAATCACGCAGATCAATGGGGACATCGCCTGCTTTTTGCAAGATCTCCCCTACCAGAGCCCGGCTAGCCCGTCGTGAAAGGGGCTTGAGATTGATTTGGGTATGGAAGTCCTGTCCCTCACCCCAATTGGGCCGGCGCTCAAACAACGTCCGGCGCGCGAGGCAGATCACCAGCAACCTCGTATCCGGTACTGCCGCTACAAGGTAGTCAATCAGGTCGAGGGAGCTATCGTCTGCCCAATGGATGTCCTCTAAGAAGATCACCGTTGGTTCTTGCGCGATAACCTGCAGATATTTGACCAGGTAGGCTGTTGCCAACTGACCAAAACACTCGCCCCCCAACTGCGCCTGGACTGCCTGGCTAGTGGAGAAATCAAGGCCCAACAGTTGTCCAACCAGGTCTGCTTGGTCAGAATCGAGAGCAACAGACATCCCGGAACGAAACTTTGCGCGTACCTCCGCTGCGCTGTCACTCTCTAGGATTTCGAAACCGATGGCAAACAAGCGGCGGATGAGCCCGTAGGGTATCGTCTCCATCTCCGGTGTGGCACGCCCCCTTAGATTTGTGATTTTCTCCGGCAGCAATTCGACCCATTTTTCGAACTCGTAAAGCAGCCGACTCTTGCCCACCCCGGGATCCCCTATTACGGTAACGACGTGAACTTCGGTATCTTCAGTCGTATCGCGGAACATGTTTTGCAGCATTAGCATTTCTGGGTCGCGACCGACCATGCGTGTCTCGATCCCCGCCACACTGCGCGTCGTCATACGAAAAGCAGGTGGTTTGGCCTGATGAACCTGATAAACTTGAACTGGAGCATCAAAACCATCTACTGAAATAGGTCCAAGGAGCTGCAGATCAAACATACCACGAACATGTTGGTAGGTTTGGTGCGAGATCAATACTGTCCCCGGCTGAGCGGCATTTTCCAGGCGAGCTGCCAGGTTAACCGTTGTGCCCATGATCGTGTTTTCTGCTTCCGTAGACCCACCGATGATTACCATCCCAGTATTAATGCCCACCCGAACATTAAAGTCCGGTATATGCCATTGAGCTTCCAATTCACGAGCATAAGCCCTGGCCTCTTCAAGGATCTGCAGTCCAGCTCGAATCCCCATTTCCGGCTCATTTTCACGAGCCACAGGCGACCCGAACAATGCTAAAAAACCATCCCCCATGAAACGAGTGACCCGGCCCCCGTAGGCGTGGATAGGATTGGCTAAGCGCTGCAGGGCGGTCTCCAAAATGATCATCGTATCTTCAGGATCCAGATCCTGGGTGATGGAAGTTGAACCAACAATATCCATGAACAGAACCGTGGCTAACTTGCGCTGCTGGGTATCCTTTTGGGTTTCTATCAATGCAGCCAATTTTTCCCGCATAGAGACCAACGCAGCATCTACCACTTCATCCCCCAGGACGGAGCGCTGATTTTCTAACGCTGTAATTGCAAGTTCGAGCTGTTCAGAGTCTGTCATCGAAGCCTCAGTTGGTATTTCTTTGGCGTGTTTTGTACTCAAATGTCATCTGTGCAAGCATCTTACCAGAATCGTGGTATGTAATGTAAGTATATATTATTCATACGCATGCACAATCAGTAGCAGCTAGCAAGGATATCAGGCAGTAAAGGTTCGTATTGGTGATTATTGATGTCAATTGAATGCAAGGGAATTGGAATCGTAACCTTTCTGCCCCAATCCCGGCGGACCATTTTGCTTCCATAACTTGCAGATTTAAGAAACAACAAGGTCAAGCCTACAGAGTCTATAGCGTGTTATTGTGTCTACCCAGTTCCAGTATTGGGTGTAAATATGTCAATAGAGTCTATTGTTTCCATGCTGTGGTACCCCATCTGCACCAAAACCGCATCAGACCTGCACTAGGCATGAAGAAGGAAGGGTGACTCAAATTCACACTTCACTCACAAGGCATTTTTCTAAGTTGGAGCACCCTTCTGGAATTTTAATCAGCCCAAATATGTATTCAAGCGAACCAAAATCTCTTTTTGTCCGCTAAGGTCCCAGGACTGGCAAACCTTTAAGCAACCCCATGTTTCCAGTCTGCCAGTCCTAAGATAAATTAGATTAACTCAAATTCGCCTGGTTGCCAGGTCTTGTCGAACCATGGTTCCAGGGGGCCATACAGCCGCAGGAGCACAAACCAGCCTTTGCCTGCGACCGTCTGAATCCAGTTTTTCTCGAAGCCCGCAGGCGGATTGGGGCCAAAATAAAGATCAACTGAACCATCTTCATTGAAGGTCAAATCATCGCGTTGGTTATTCT
>JBFENN010000382.1:0-2867 GCA_041551115.1 Anaerolineales bacterium | reverse complement strand
CATAAGCCCACTTCCCGAAACTCAGGCAAAGCTATCCCAAGAGCTGCGGCGCGGTGTATTAGTGATCGCCGCTCTCAGCCAGCTAGATGAGCCCAAGTATGGTTATGCGCTAATTGACCGTTTGGCACAACAAGGTCTCGATGTGGAGCAGGGAACTCTTTACCCGCTGCTTCGCCGCTTAGAAGAGCAAGGTCTACTGCAGAGCGAATGGAACGTTGAGGGCAATCGCCCAAGACGTTATTATGTCATCAGTGAAATTGGTAAAACGTTGCTGCAGGACTTGAAAGCAGACTGGCGGCAGCTTACCAGCGTGATCGAAAATCTACTTTCACAAGAATAGGAGACTATCATGAACCTCATCGACCGTTATATATATGCGATTGGCCGGCAGCTCCCCCGAAAAAAACGGGGCGATATCCAGGCTGAGCTTAAATCCACTTTGATTGACACCCTGGAAGCACGCTCACAGGGCGAGCCGAGCGAAGAACAGGTAGAGGAACTATTAACTGAGTTTGGGCCACCCGAGAAAGTTGCGGCCTCCTATTGGCCCGAGGGCCAGTACTTGATCGGACCAAAACTGTATCCTCTGTTCCGGATGAGCATCGGAATCGCTCTGCTAGTATTTGTCATCGTCCAGCTGGTGTTGTTGGGTGTTGTGGTGGTATTCGATCAACAGCCGATACAGGTATTGGAAGTCCTCGGGAGCATCGTGGGCAGTATATTCACCACGATTGGCGTAGTCGTCCTAGTATTTGCCGTGCTTCAGCGTCTGGATGTGAATCCTGACCTTGAGCAGGAGCAATGGGACCCGCGCGATCTCCCGGAAATCGAGCCGAAAAACGAAATAAATCGCCGTGTACTGGTGGTTGAGATCACGATAGCGCTAATCATCATCGCGATCCTGTTATTCTGGCCGGATAAAATCGGGTTCAGGCTCAACCCGTGGTCGGGCATCATACTAAACCCGGTGATTATCAGCGCCATCCCGTTGATCATCTTGAGCGTGCTTATCGGTATCGGCATTGATGTGGTCTTAATTTGGCGAGGCCGCTGGGAAACCAGCACTCGGATTGCTAAGATCGGTTCTAACCTATTCAGCATTTACGTGCTCGGTGTCCTGCTTAGCGGTCAGAATGCCTGGCTTGCTGCACAAGGTTTCGCAGGCTTCTTCTCAGCCATCGAAGCGCTCCCTCAGAATGTTACCCCCATCATGGAGTTGGTACAGGTCATCAGTGCCCAGGCATTCAGGATCGCCTTCATCGTTGCCTTGATCGTTATTTCCCTCGAAACGATCAATATGGTTTACAAATTAATCAAACAGTTAGTTGACAAATCATCAGCGGCAAGGATCTTGCCGCCGGAACAAGTTTAATCTCCATTCCCAACTGCCCAACTCACAATATAAAGAAAACGCCCTGGTTTGTGACTGGGCGTTTTTATTGTTTGCC
Organism: Anaerolineales bacterium; assembly: GCA_041551115.1. Lineage (GTDB taxonomy): Bacteria > Chloroflexota > Anaerolineae > Anaerolineales > UBA4823 > DAOVXM01. The sequence goes on along the minus strand of JBFENN010000382.1, from coordinate 1,419 downwards.
TGTGACTTGAAAATCATCTCCGTTGCGGGATATATACCACAAAGAAATACCTCAACTAGGGGATGAGCGCTCATCCAACCATCCGTTCTGCTATTAGCGCGTGGAGAAGTCGTCTTCGGCTTAATAAATTTGCGGAGGTATCGGATTATGAATCACAGGAATCAACTCCAACTCATCATCATCTCCACCTTGGCGGCATGCCTGTTTTCAGGCTGTCAACCCATCATGAAGCGCGGCGAGAAACCATCCGCGGACTGGAGCCGGAGCATTCCACTTGGGCAGTCAGTAACCGGATCGGTGGATTTATCTGTAGAGAAAACCGGCGAACGTGCCTACATGATATGGACATACGATAATGGTGATGGACCTTGTTTCCACTATATACAACTGGACCAAGAAAGCCAGGTCGCTGCGGAGAATGATCTTGACTTTCCTGGGCAGCTATAATTCCCACGCATAATAACAACTAATGAGGGAATGATTCATATTTTTTGGGCAAGCCGATACCCCGGAGATGCCCCATGGACATTGTGGCATACGCTGTTAGACATTGATGGGAATCTTTTAGGCAGCCTTCAAGCGATATCTCCCAGAGGAGAGAACGTAGGTCGGTTCGCAATTTCATCTGACAACCAGGGTGGTGCTGTAGCTGTTTGGGATCAAGACAAGAAACAAGCACTGCGTTTTCAACACATCACTGCGAGTGGAGCAAAATCAAACCACACAATTAATCTTGGTGTATTTGGAACTAAACCATCAGTTTCGGTAGACACCGATCAGATTGCGCACATATCCTGGTTGGACGAAAAGGATATCGCTTACGCTCAAATTGATTTAAACAGCCCCACTATTGTTGAGAGGACTACGGTATCAAATCTGAACGCATCGGGAAAGCTAGGTATTACGGGAGACACTTTTGACGGCCCTGCTCTGGGGTATGCAGATGGCTGGGTTTACGTCTTCTGGTCAATCCTCAGCTACTCCGATGTGGATGTAGGCACTGCTGCGATGGAATTTATCTCCTTCTCCGCTGACCAGCCCCAAGATACGAACCCCGAACAATTATGGATGCTCGCGATTGAAGATCAACCGCTGCAACCATATAGCGGCGATTTCGCGATCAGTGAGTTCTCCCCGGCGGTCGATTTTTAACAAGCAGTCAGGGAATACGGCACGGCATATACACATGTCTCTGAAGACTTCGATGACTGGGAGGATATTTCCGGTGCAGTCACCAAGTATGTCATGAATCCCGTGACTATGCGCGGTCTGCAGGATGAGCTTGCAGTAGCGATGTCTGTAAGCGTCGATTACCGGCTTGAACCGATCCTCCAGATTGGTATCGGTTTGTTTGACGATGGGGAATACCTTGGTTACACACTCGCCAGCAAGACTCTTGAGCTCTCAGATTTCCCCGCT
>JBFENN010000381.1:0-2890 GCA_041551115.1 Anaerolineales bacterium | reverse complement strand
ACGCACACTTTAATTTGTCACAGTTTTTATGGTTTATTCTAGAGTCTAAAAAATTTCGTCCCTGATCAAGCACGAATTCTCTGTTATGATTGCCCCTGTTAAACTGACCCCCTTCGAGAGGCTGAATGGAAAGCAAAGGCATACTTTACGGCATCGGCGCGTATATCATCTGGGGATTCTTTCCGGTTTTTTTCAAAGCGCTCCACACAGTCCCCCCACTGCAGATTGTTGCACACCGGATCAGCGGTGCATTTATCTTCCTCTTGATTGTGCTCTTTGTGCGCAAGCGCGGGGTGCAGTTTTTCAAATATTTCGCGCAGCCAAAAATACTGCTGCTGTACTCTTTACCGGCTATTCTGCTGGCAGTAAATTGGCTGACATATATCTGGGGGGTAAACTCGGGCTATGTTATTGAGACGAGCCTGGGATACTTCATTAATCCTTTGGTAAACGTACTGCTTGGGGTGGTTCTACTACGCGAGAAATTGCGCTTACCGCAGTGGGCAGCGATCGGCTTAGCTGCCATCGGCGTTAGCTACATCACCATCCTCGCCGGGGGGCTGCCATGGATTGCACTGATGTTGGCATTTACGATGGGTTTCTATGGATTGATCGTTAAAATAGCACCACTGAGGGCATTGGATAGTCTGAGCCTGGAGACTGGAATTCTTTTTATTCCCTCTCTGGTCTACTTATTTTTGGCGAATTACCAAGCAGTTGAACCTGTGTGGCATCAAGATCTAACCGTCATAGTTCTCATCGCGCTAGCTGGTGTTGTGACCGCTACCCCTCTGCTGCTGTTCTCAGCGTCTGTCCGCATGATTCCGTTATCGACGATTGGCTTGCTGCAGTACATCGCACCAACCATTCAATTTCTACTCGGTGTGTACGTTTACCAGGAGGCATTTTCAACAGCAACCCTTCTTGGATTCTGTTTAATCTGGATTGCCTTAATCATCTACTCGTACGACAGCATCCGCTACCAGCGCAGCAAGCCACTTCCATCTCCAGTTATCTAATTTCATCTTCGGTAAGTGAACTGCCACAAATTCTCCAGCATCCAAAATTAACACCGAATAATTATCAACTATGCCTATTGGGTACCAAACACTGCAGTCAGGCGGTCTTCATCGTGAGGGCTTAATTCAGAGCGCAGCATTTCGGACCCCGCTTTCGAAAAATATTCCGCAACTGTAACTGCTCCCCCTGAACACACAACCAACTGCAGGGCGGAACTACTTTTCCCTAGTGTGTCGCCAGCATCTTTAACAAAATCATCGTCCAACCCAAGCTCGCCCACAGCACCACCGATAGACATTTCCCACCAGCGCGCCCAAAAAAATGAGCGCGATCATCATGCCCCAAAAAATCTCCCTATACTTCCCGTTTTCAACTAAGTTAGCTGCTCGTTCGGCATGCACGCTGCCATCCGCTCCACAACTGATCACTGCGGTATCCTGCACCAAGCCCGTTACGTCACTCGGCACCTGGCTGGCAACCTGAACGGCACGATCCTCAGCCTCAAATACGCATACCATCAATTCACTCATGTATCACCTCAGGATCAGCAAATTTATTTGGACAAATATACCATTTTTAGGCGCAAATCTCTATAAGCTGTCTCTTGATCGAGATCGCAGGAACATAGTATGCCTGCTATGATAAAATTGCTAAAGAACCCAATAAAATCTCTGGAAAAGATGAAGGTAAACAATGTCGAATAATACCCACCATGAACGAGGCTTCTGGCTATCCCTGGTCCTGGTCCTGATGGCACTGCACGGGATCGCAGGAGCCATCTTTTATTACGCCTACGCCCAATCTGCAGTCATAGAAAAGCCGGTGCTGCTGGGCTTGATGATCTTGCATTGGGTAGCGAATGTCACTGCTGTGATCGGAATCTGGTACTGGAAACGCTGGGCGCTGTACGTGTACGCCGCCTCGACCGTGCTGGCGATTGTCGTAGGATTGCTGACAACGGGAATGTGGTCGGTGTTTTACTTCTTCTTGCCACTGGCGATCCTCGGCTACATTCTGCGCACCAAGTGGGAGTATTTTGGGTAGGGACGGGATGTGGAGGGTGAGTATAATTTTAACATCCAACAAGAAAATCCCCTGGTGGGGATTTATATTTTCTTAATCACGAACGGAGTTTTATTGCGGGCGGCGCATACTACTCATCGAACCGTGGCGGAGGTGTGTTCCAATCAACCCATTTACGGATTTCTTCCGCTTTAATTTCATCGCCTTTCTCTTCAAGATGATCAGCAAGGTATAAATATAGCATAGTGGTATTTTCAGTCAGGAATGTCGAATATAAGAATGGTGAAGAATCAACAGGAAGCCGCATTTGCCTATATGCATCTGTATAATACCGTTTCGACCTAGCAGGACTACTTGATAACTCATAACTGTTAACCAAATGCTCAAATGCTCTATCTTCGAATCCAAGATCCAAATAATATTGACCAGCGATTAATTGAACAACTCCATTATCCTTATTGATGAATAAAGCTATTTCCAGGTATTCATTAGCCTCGTCATTTTTTCCCTGTAGAGATTTTATATTTGCTACATACACATATGGAAGTGGATTCGTTGGACTAACATTGATAGCAGCCAAATTCATGTCTTCAGCGGATTGAAGATCTCCTTCAAGCAATGCTTTTTTACTTTTAGCCACATATCTAAGGTAAGGCTTTTTATCATATAACCAATCAAATTGAGGACCGCAGGTATCCAGACTTACCCTCATTGATGTGTTTGATTTCTGAGAATCCTGGTAAGAGAACTCCTGTTGTTGATGGATCTTCTGAAGATTCTCCTTTGAGAGCCTCAATCTTCTTACTTATGATATCCAGTAATGCTGGTACATCTTTTTGTGTGAATT
>JBFENN010000380.1:0-2893 GCA_041551115.1 Anaerolineales bacterium | reverse complement strand
TTCATAGAATTCTTCGAAAAACACGATCATAAGTTTGTACCTTCATCTTCTCTAGTACCAGGTGGAGACGCAACCTTATTATTTACAAACGCAGGCATGGTCCAATTTAAGGAATATTTCCTCGGCACAGAGTCACCGTCCTACCTCCGGGTAACAAATTCTCAGAAATGTATGCGTGTGGCTGGGAAACATAACGATCTAGAAGATGTGGGGCGAGACGACACGCACCACACTTTCTTTGAAATGCTTGGGAACTGGTCATTTGGTGATTACTATAAGAAAGAGGCGATCAATTGGGCTTGGGAACTGTTAACTGAAGTATGGCATTTGCCGAAAGCCCAATTATGGGCAACCTGTTTTCGAGATGATGTAGGTAATATTGCGCAGGATAATGAAGCTGCCACGGAATGGGCGTCACAACCAGGTATGGATCCCGAGCAGATTCTATTTTTCGGTCGAAAAGACAACTTCTGGGAAATGGCAGATACCGGTCCATGTGGACCCTGTAGTGAAATTCACCTTGACCGCGGCTCAAGTTATTGTGACAAGGCAAATACACCAAACCACGTCTGCCGGGTTAATGGCGACTGTGCGCGATTCCTAGAACTCTGGAATTTGGTCTTTATTCAATATAACCGGCACAGCGAAGATAACCTTGAACCACTAGCAGCAACCCACGTAGACACAGGTATGGGCTTCGAGCGGATCGTATCCGTACTTCAGGGTGTAGATTCGAATTATAAGACAGACCTATTAAAACCACTAATTGATCGTGTTCAAGACCTAACTGGATTTTCTAACGATTCAGTAAACAGTAATATGACACCATATCGTGTGATCGCTGATCACGCTCGTGCAGCAGCTTTTTTGATCGCAGATGGTGTTATCCCGGGGAATATGGGGCGCAATTACGTTTGCCGAATGATCATCAGGCGTGCAGCCCGATTCGGCAGTAAGATCGGATTGTTCGAGCCTTTTTTAGCCAATGTCGCTGAAGTAGTAATCGAAAACTATGGAGGTTTCTACCCAGAACTCCAGAAAAATCATGCCACAATATTAAACAATATCACCCGTGAGGAGCAACGTTTTCAAAGGACTGTCGAAAGCGGTGTGGCGAAGCTGGAAAACTTGATTCAAGATTTGGATAAGACAGATCAGGATAGACTGTCAGGCAGCGCTGCATTTGACCTATATGCAACATTTGGACTTCCGCTTGAGATTACCCGTGATATTGCCCAAGAACGGCAAGTAGACGTCGACGAGACCGGTTTCCATGAAGCTATGGAAGCACACAAATTGGTATCTAGTGGTATCGATTCGTTTACGGACCGCAGGGATCAGGAAGTCGGACTATACACAGAATTAATCGATCGCTTGCGACATGAGGGGAAATTACCCGAAGGGCAAATCACTTACAATCCTTACATGAATCTGGAGATACAGGCACCATTACTCGCCATTATTTCAGACGGAATTCCAGTTCAGCAGGCTAATATGGGGGATGAAATTGAAGTTCTGCTACCCGAAACATGTTTCTACATCGAGGCTGGTGGTCAAGTTGCTGATACAGGAATCCTGCGTTCCCTATCAGATCCGCAGTGGGAGATATCTGTCACAGATATGCGTAAGCCAACTGCTGGTGCCATCGTGCATGTTGGGAAAGTCGTCGCTGGATCACCGAAAATAGGCGATCCTGTGCTGGCACAAGTGGATAGAACGCGCCGGATGGACATCATGCGGAACCATACTGCAACCCACCTTCTGCATCATGAACTTCGAGCTGTCCTCGGTGAGCACGCACGGCAAGCCGGATCACTCGTAGCACCAGATCGATTACGCTTCGATTTCACTCACCCAGCGCCAGTAACTGCAGATGAATTGGACTTAATCGAATCACAAGTCAATCTAAGGATTTTCGAGAGCTACATGCTCAATATCACCACAAAACCACTACAGGAAGCGATTGATAATGGAGCCATAGCTCTATTTGGTGAAAAATATGGTGAGGAGGTCAGGAATATCACTATTGGAGAACCTGAAATATTCTCAAATGAATTATGTGGGGGTACACATGTTGAGAATACTGCCGATATTGGATTATTCCTGATAACTAGTGAAGGTAGCACTGCAGCTGGAATTCGCAGGGTTGAAGCGGTGACGGGACGAACTGCGTACAAGTTAGCAAAATCCAGGATAAAGGACTTACAACAAGCTGCTGATTTACTTGAAACAGCAGTAGATGATGTCCCCCACAAGGTAGAAAAGCTGAGACAAGACCTCGATACTGCCCAGAAAGAGATTACAAATCTGCGCAAAAAAATTGCACTAGATGAGTATAGCAGGGTAATAAATCAGGTACCACTTGTCTCAGGTATACCAGTGTTCGTAAAACTATTTCAGAATGCAAATATTGATATCCTACGCCAGATCGCCGACCAATACCGAGAGCATGTTAGCAGTGGAGTGGCTTTACTAGCTACGATAGAGAACGAACGACCTTTGTTGATAGCAATGGTTACGGATGATCTAGTGACGCGAGGGATTCATGCAGGTGAACTAATCAAGTTTGCTGCTAAACCTTTAGGGGGAGGCGGAGGTGGGAGACCAACATTGGCACAAGCAGGTGGAAAAGATGCAAGCAAATTAACTGAAATCTTGGCTCGTATCCCTCAATGGATAGAGGATCACCTTCACGATTAAATTTCAAATTCTCAGAGTTGATGATGCTGAGTCCACAGCGTTCGGTGTTGTGGGCTCTTTCAATTGAAGCATACCAGCTTGAAAATTATTACCTCATTATAATTCTACCAAAGTTTGTCTGATTCGATCTCTCCCCAAGGCGTTCTTACAAAAGTCTAATGACAAAGTGCAAAACAACCGAAAAAACAGGGGG
>JBFENN010000379.1:0-2896 GCA_041551115.1 Anaerolineales bacterium | reverse complement strand
TTGAGTTCCTATATATATCCATGATCCAGCCGTCATTTGGCCGAACATCATCAAACCGTTCCCAACCAGTTCATCAAAGTGTTCCTGTGTTGCCCAGTGAGGGACAAGATTCGAGTTGGCAATCAAGACCCTGGGAGCATCCGGGTGTGTGGTAAACACAGCAACTGGTTTACCAGATTGCACTAGCAGTGTCTCATCAGCTGCAAGATCGCGCAGTGCCTCGAGTATGCTGTCAAATGCTTCCCAATTCCTAGCAGCTTGCCCCCGTCCACCATATACCACCAAGTCTAATGGATATTCAGCGACATCTGGATCTAAATTGTTTTGGATCATGCGGTATGCTGCTTCTGTAAGCCATGATTTACAGGAGAGTTGAGTCCCCCGGGGGGCACGAACCGTTCGTGGTCCAGACATAGCTACGCCTCCTATCCTTAAACAAAAACCCTTTCCATATGATTATACGCCGGAAAGGGATGGATAACTTTCAGCTTGGTCGTTCCCGCTATCAGGTCGTAGCTAATGCTGTCTCCGTACCTATGAATTGACTGAAATCAGTGCGGGTCAAACGGGTGACAAGCTCAGCTTGGGCATCGCACCACAACGGTCGCATTGGGCAGGTATCTCCAAATGTGCAAGAACTGCCATTCCCTGAGACGCATTCGTTTAACAATATCGGCCCATCAATTGCTTCGACTACTTCTAAAATGGATATATTATCCGGATCACGGGCTAGTGAAACACCGCCTCGTGCGCCTCGTGATGTTTGTAATATCCCGGCCACCGATAATTGTGAGACGATCTTCGCTAGAAATGATGGTGGAATTTTCTGTTCCTGAGCAATTTGGCTCGTGGCAGCGCGTTGGCTAGGTCCTAGCTGAGCTAAATATAAAACTGCGCGCACTGCGTAATCCGCTTGACGTGTAATCTGCATGCTAATACTCCCTTTCCGGTCTTATGGATAAGATTTGTCAATGATATTTTAGACTGTATTTATATGATTTACAAGTGACAGAGGTCATTGTCATTGGATGACTGTTGTCGCAAAGAAAATGACACATTGATGGTTTTATGCAAGTTTTTATTAGGACTATCGTACTCCTGACGCGCCAATATGTATTGTGGTAAGATTGACGCGCTAAAAACCAGCTATTCATATTTGGCAAATATCAAATGCTTGTTGTTTGATGGAGGAAGATTTCGAATGAGACAGATTTGTGTTGTTGGGGTTGGTTATGTAGGAATTGTTTCGGCGGCATGTTTTGCCGACTTGGGCAACCGGGTTATTGCATTAGATATCAATGAAGAAAAGATCGCCGGATTATTACGGGGCGAGATGCCCATTTACGAACCCGGTCTTAAAGAATTAATCGAGCGCAATGTTAACGCCGGACGATTGACGTTTACGACTTCCTATCCTGAAGGTTTACGAGGTAGTGAATTCGTTTTTATTGCCGTAGGCACACCTTCAGGTGTGGATGGAGAAGCTGATCTGCGCTATGTTGCTTCTGCTGCACAATCTATTGCAGAGAACATGACCGATCCATTAATTGTGGTCAATAAATCCACAGTACCAGTGGGTACTGGGGACTGGGTGGCAGAGATCATAATACGGCATCAACCCGATTCCATTCCTTTTTCTGTCGTATCTTGTCCAGAGTTCCTGCGGGAAGGCTCGGCGATCAGTGATTTCATGCAGCCTCACCGGACAGTATTGGGCTCCCTAGATCTTGATGCTGCGGATAAGGTAGCTCAACTGCACTTACCGTTGCGTGCTCCGATTGTGATCACCGATCTCCGTACTGCAGAGATGATCAAGTATGCATCTAACGCGTTCCTGGCGACAAAAATCTCATTCATTAACGAAATAGCCACCATTTGTGAAGCGTTGGGCGCTGACGTAAAAGAGGTTGCGGTAGGGATGGGTTATGACCGGCGTATCGGTACACAATTCTTGGATGCTGGTCTTGGCTATGGGGGTTCATGCTTCCCGAAAGATGTTAAGGCGCTTTCATATATGGCTGCCGAGAAAGGACGTCACCCCCAGTTGCTGCAAGCTGTTATGGAAATTAATGATGATCGCCGCACACGGGCGGTCAACCAGGTCCAGGAAATGGTCGGCGACTTATCTGGAAAGGTTGTTGGGTTGTTGGGTTTATCGTTCAAACCGAACACAGATGATATGCGCGACGCACCCGCAGTAACCTTGGCTGATGGACTCTTGGCGAAAGGTGCCGCAGTAAGAGCGTATGATCCAGTAGCTATGAAGATTGCCGAGCCGTTGCTGCCTTCGGTGGAAATGTTCGACGACCCATATAGTATGGCGGAAGGATGCCATGCCTTGATGGTTGTCACCGATTGGAATGAATTTAAGCAGCTTGATCTGGAACGGGTCAAGAACGTGATGGCCGAACCAATTGTGTTTGATGGGCGTAATATCTATGATCCAGACCATATGGCTGCGGTAGGTTTTAAGTATCGCGGTGTGGGTCGCGGCTACAATGGATCGCGTGGAGATAATAATTTATAACCGGCGGATACAAGTCGGGCAGTGTTATCTGCTTGTTGTCTATAAAGTTCTTAACCACCAAAGTATCTATTAAATAGAGCTTTGGTGGTTTTCATAATCTCAGACGCAGTTTATCTTGGGGAGACCGGTTTTCTCCATCCCAATCTTGGTGATTTCTCTGTTGCCAACTAGTAATATCATCCCAAAAAACAACATGGATCAAACGCCACCAGTTATCGACTACGAAGGATCTGATTACCAGCAATCATTCTGGGAAGAAGGGGGGCGTGATTATGAGGATCAAGTCGAAGCTGTTGCACTCGGTCGTCTGCTGCCTCAACATGGAGAGCTGATGCTTGAACTCGGTGCCGGTGCTGGAAGGAATACACC
>JBFENN010000378.1:0-2904 GCA_041551115.1 Anaerolineales bacterium | reverse complement strand
CGATCTTCTGGTTACCGTATTTCCTGTAGCAGGCCAGCAGGTTCTTCGGGAGGGTGTTATGCTGGTTCATGCGGCTTCCACCTTCCCCAGATAGGCGTTGATCACAACCTCATTGTGGCGGATTTCTTCGGGTATTCCCTCAGCAATCTTCGAGCCAAAGTCCAACACCACGATGCGGTCAGCCACATCCATCACCAAGCCCATATCGTGTTCGATGAGCAGGATGGTCATACCTTGCCGCTCATGGACATCCAAAATAAAGCGGGCCATATCCTCTTTTTCTTCTTGGTTCATGCCGGTCATGGGTTCATCGAGCAGCAGCAAACGCGGCTCCAGGGCCAGGGCGCGCCCCAGTTCCACCCGCTTGCGCAAGCCGTGGGGTAGCGCGCCGACGACAGCTTTGCGGATGTGTTCGATTTCGAGGAAATCGATGATCTCCTCAACGACCCGCCGATGGGCGATATCCTCGCGGCGGGCACGACCCCAGTAGAGCACATTGTCGAGCAGCCCGGCGCGCATGTGGATGTGGCGGGCGGACATCAAGTTATCGAGCGTGCTGAGACCGGTATAGAGGGCGGTTTGCTGGAAGGTGCGGGCAACACCCAAGTGGGCGATGCGGTGGGGCGGCAGCTGGGTCAAGTCGCTGCCCCCGAAGAGAATTTGGCCATTGTCCGGATGGTAGAAATTATTGAAGCAATTCAGCAGGGAGGTTTTACCGGCCCCGTTCGGCCCGATAATCGCCAGAATCTCCCCTTTCTGCACATCGAAACTGACCCTGCTCAACGCCTGAATGCCACCGAAACTTAGAGTGATATCTTTGATTTGAAGGTAGCTGTGATTGGTGGTCACAAATTCCCTTCCCAGTGTGGGTTTCGTTCAACCGGTTTCAGCTGCGCCCACCCAAAAAGTATTGCGGGGACAGTGCTTAGCTGTTGATTCGTTTCATTTATCGTAATTGCCCCCGTGTCTCCGGATTCGATTATATCACACGGATATTTGTGTCCACCACTTACGGATTAGCTTGTGACAACAACCTTGCGAATCCGGTTTGGAGGGTGAATCGGCGTTCCCATAAAAATTCAGATCACCACTTCGATTATCCGACAAGAAATCTGTTGTCGAACCACCAATATCGATATCTACTGAGCGCCCATCAACAATCTGAAGAAATTGGTCCTGCTGATCATCTCCTGTCAACGGTACGGTCCTCATGCGTATTGGCGTGCACAAGGTTCTTGACGACCATGACTTAGACTCTAGCAACTTCTTGTGCAATTCAGCTTGACTCGCAGGCTGTAAATCCCGTAATATTATATTATAGGGCAAGTGGTTTACGGTGGGGAGTCATTGATTTGGATAGCAGGAATAGTTCGGGGAAATCGGTCGCTATTAAGTTGATCTTGAGCGCGGCTGCTGCAGTGACACTAGCTGGGAAATGGATTATACCGGTGGACAGCGTTACGTTTCACGATACTGCACCATTCCTGCCAATCTGCACGATCCAGGGCAAGTATTTCAGCTCAGCGTACGAAGACCAGGTGGTAAGCACGCGTGGCGTAGTATATGCCGATCTAGAAGAGACAAGCAGCCGCGGGTTCTTCATCCAAGATGAAAACTGCGATGCCGAACCGCAGACATCGGATGGGATATTTATCTACCTGGATGAGAAATACAACCTGGTGGAGAGCGGCGACTTTGTGGAAGTGAGCGGAACAGTTGCGGAGTACTTCGGGCGGACTGAGCTGGTCACGGATCCAGAGGGTATTATCATTCTCAGCAAGGCACAACCCCTGCCCGCGCCAATTGAGCTGAATCCACCTCAGGAAAACCAAGAGGCAAACCGCTATTTGGAAGCACTTGAAGGCATGCATATCAAGATGCCGGCGGTTAACGTCGTAGGTCCAACGAATGCGGACGGTGAGACCTGGGTTATCGCATCATCTCTTGGGATAGAGCGGGTCTTCCGGGATGATCCCGCAGGCACTGGCGAGGTAGTTTGTCTTGACGACCAGGGGCTGTACACGCTCAGCCCACAAGCGAAGGTTGGTGATGAAATTACTGATATCCGAGGTGCACTAGATTATGTGGCCGGGACTTTCCGGGTTCAGCTGATTGCTCCAGCAGCACTTTACCAAAGTACAGCAAAACCGCAGATCGATACGCCTAAGACTATTGAAACAGGTTTCTCAGTAGGCACTTTCAACCTAGGTAATTATTTCGATGCCATGGATGACCCTGAAGTGCAGGATATGGTGTATTCAACTGAGGGTTACTACCTCAAACAGCATAAACTGGCCCTGACCATCCATGAAGTATTGGGTGAACCGGATGTTTTAGCCGTGCAGGAGATTGAGAATTTCACTGTTCTTAACGCCTTAGTCAATCGAGAAGAAATTTCAAGCACTTATCAATTTATATGGGAGGATGGGCCTGATATCCGCGGCATCGATTCCGCACTACTTTACAATACCGCCAAGAGCCAATTATTGGATTCATATTCTCGTCAAGGCTGCACTCAACTAGTCGATGGGCTAGGTCCAGATGGCAATTTGGACATGCTTTCACCCGATAATATCCAAACATGCGATACCAATAGTGACGGTATGCTGGACGGCAACCGGTTGTTCTCACGCCCGCCACTCTTCGTCCAGCTTGCGATATGCCATAAGCAGTGTGATTTCGTGGAATCTGAAGAGGAAACCACGGCGGTTTGGTTTGTGGCAGTGCACCTAAAATCAAAAATGCAGGACACAATATGGAATGCATATACGCTCCCGCGCCGGATTGAGCAAGCCAAAACGACCGCGAAATGGATAAGAGAAATTTTCACCTCAGATCCAAACGCAAATATCATCTTGCTTGGAGACTTGAACGATTACCCTACCTCTCAACCCATAGAAGTAT
>JBFENN010000377.1:0-2906 GCA_041551115.1 Anaerolineales bacterium | reverse complement strand
GAAATCGCACGCGCGTACGAATTAAAACCAAACGATCCCTTTATCCTGGCTCTGCTCAGCGAAATGAAATCTGCGCTGCCCGAGGCATTGGCGATGGATGGCGAGCGTTATGATTTCGTATGGTTGACTGCCACTCCGACATCAGAATTCAGCCCAACCCCATCCGAGACCACTGTGCCAACTGTTACTGCAACCCCAACTTTGGCTCCCAACACGCCTACGCCACCATCCGAAAGGGAAATCATTCAGACATCTACCTCCACCGATGCGATAGAAGCCGATTCAGCGACAGAAACCCCCTCGGAACCTACGAGCCGACCGCTGCTCCCAATATGCGGTGGGGTGCTGCTTGTTCCTTTTACAGCGCTCCTATTAAGGAAGAAAGATCAAAATACCTTCAAATAATCCCTCCCCAGATATCCCACCAATTTAACCATCCGGCAACTGTCAGGATATTGACTCTGAGCTTTACTTTCGCAATTCAGCTGTGAGCGGAGAAATCGACCCACTATGCGAACCATACATCAGAACATGCTTGACGAATAGCTATCACGCGTCCTGTCCAAAATTCCCGACACATAAAACCCGTAGAAGATAATCGCTAGTTGTGACGAATGCATTTATCTGGTATTAAGATAATCCTTGAGAAGGTGTGCTATTATTGCGACTAAACTTATCCTAATTAATTGAGCTCCATGAAGATACCTTTTTTAGTGATCATAACAATCAGTATAGCCTATATCGCCGCTGGCTTCACGCAAGAGAGCGTGTCAGCACAGCAGGAAGATACCCCTCCCTTCCAGCTCCCCTTCGCCGAAGAACCTGGTCCGGATACATGGTTACTTGGGCAAGCATACGGCAACACCAGCGGTGCCTACCGGCAGCGTGCTGGGGCGTATGCTGCCGGCCAGGGTCTGCACTTTGGCATCGACTTATCGACGCGCTGCGGTTACCCGATTGTTGCGGTCGGGGATGGAGTCGTCAGCAAAGTAGACGCTCTCGAGCACGGCTCGGCACCCCACAATCTGATGATTGACCACCCCAACGGGTATGCCTCTTTTTACGGACATTTGCTAGAAAAGCCTGCGCTGACAGTTGGCGAAACCGTTCTAGCTGGCGAGGTGATTGCAAAAGTTGGTGATCCTGATGGTACCTGCACTTCACGCCCCCACTTGCATCTGGAAATCCGCAATGCAGGTGTGTATAACCGGGCATTCAACCCGATCCCACTCATCGATGCCGATTGGGATAGTCTCTCCTTAATCGGTCCATTCGGGAGAGAATTCGCCCGTGATTTGCAGCAGCCGCGCCTTTGGCAATCGCTATACGACCAACCGGAGACGGCTTTTTGGGGACCACGACTTAACGACTACGCCAACCCGTGGCCGCAAGATTGGAGACGTTGATATGCGTCAAAGCATATTTATGCTCGCCGCAATTTTCCTGCTATCCAGCTGCAGCGAAGGATCCACTCATCAAATCAACGCTGTCGTTAACACAAGTGCGACAGTGAACCCTATGATTTCGATTGCAACCGCGTCTCCGACTGCCGTATCCGAACCGACTCGGGCGCCAACTTCCACTCAAACGCCCACACCCACACCTGCCCTAGCACTGATCCAACTCACTAGAGGGGGATGCTGTGTGCAACCCTTCTGGTCGCCTGACAGCGAACAAGTGCTGTATATCGACCGCCCAGCGCTGGATCTACCAAGCGGGATTTGGGGCATCACTTTGCCAGGAGGTGAAGCGGAATTCATTACTGACCGGCTGGGGCTGTACTCAGCTGATATGCAGCTACGGGCATTCCTGCAGAACGGGCAAACTATCGTAGAAAACATGGGGAGCGGTGAGCAATGGACAATCCCAAACCAAGGACGAGCGGTTCGCTTCTCACCAGATGGAATGTGGGTCGCGTGGACAGCTGGACAAGCTGGACCACCATTTGACAGCGCACAGCGTGAAGTATGGTTTAGCCGTCTTGATGGCAGCGCAGCGCGGAACCTGTTTTCCATTACCGGGGGTGGCTTGGCAGACTGGTTACCCAATGGAAAGCTGCTGGTATCAGAGAGATCTACTGCAGGGGGGGAAGGGCATGTATTTTGGATTATCTCAGCTCTGGATGAGCCGCCGCAGAAACTAATTGATGTCCCAACTGACGGGCGTATTCGAGGTGAAGCGGTCTCGCCAAACGGGAATTGGCTGGCTTACATGCACTCATTCAGCAGCGACGATAGTCAAAATGGACTATGGATCGTGAACACTGAAACCGGAGAGCGGCGGCGATTGGACACCTTTGGCGCATACCAATGGAGGGATGGCAACCGGCTGCTGGTCGTCCCATTGGACGTGAGCGAGCCAGGGCACCGGCTGGAGCAAATCGAGGCTTCCAGCGGGGAAATAACGACGCTCACCGATCCAGCCGTGACACCATTCCGGATTGCTAACGGTGATTGGCGAGTTTCCCCAGATGGAAGGCGCATCGCTTTCGTGTCCGCTGAAGACCAGAATATTTGGGTGCTGGAGCTAGCAGCCGGGCAATAGGGTAGTAAATCCATTGGCTGTTCAGGGGGCTTCTCGGTTCCAATTCTTGCAGAATATATATGATGGCGTTTACTCTATCCTTATTTGCCCTGGGCGGTAAGCTAAAAGGTATTATTAGGCATTGTCCCTGGTCAATGAAATTGGTACTCGCGATAGACAGTCCACCGCATGCAGCGGCAGTATGGGGGATTTTTTTCAATAGTCAAATGACCCAGGAGATGCCCCAGCCAAGATCCCCGTATAACAGCTCTTGCTTAATGCATTTATCTCATTTGCAGGGGCATTATAGGATTTGTCAGCTGCTTGGCAAAAACCATTACCCTCAATCTACGGGAGCCCGGAGCTGATCCATTATATAATTG
>JBFENN010000376.1:0-2911 GCA_041551115.1 Anaerolineales bacterium | reverse complement strand
GATATTGATACGAATGGTAATCGTTTTACTTCTGGCATAAAGGGTGCACGTGATTAGGTTGATATTATTGGAGGAATTATATGCAAAAACTGATATTTCAAGCTGCACTGCTACTCCTAATATGTATAACAGTGTTCGCTGCGGTGGGTACGGCAAGTGCCCAATTAAAAGCAAATTCGGTTTTCTACGCCTGGGACGCAGCACAGAATGAGTACTTGAACAGCCAGGTGACGCTCTATTGGGATGGAGGCTGGATACCATTTCTGCACGAATTAGGTTTTGATCGCGAGGTGGTTTACCCTCAGGTGTGTGAAGTAAATGGTGACGGGACAGTATGGGCAGGAACAATGGAATTTGGGTTGTACCACACGGACAACATGCCCTCAGGAGCCAAGGGATTCTTACATACAGACCAATGGAAATTGGTAGACTGCGACCGCAATGGTGATGGAGATTTTACCGCTGCTGATCGCATTGGGTTTTCAGGTGGCTATACGGAAACTCTGACCCTTTCTCCAACATCACAGGATATCGTCACAGCCTGCTCAACAGGCAACTGTGCGGAAGAGATTGTCACAACATTAGAAATTAATCTTGACGCCGATTGTGATGGGCAAAAGGATGCCAATTTCCCTGAGTTTGTATGCTTCTATGCGGAGGCGCAGGTTCCAGATATGACTTATACACCCATGTGGAGCGGTCCGCTACAAGCCCGCATCACTGCTGGAGGAGGAGATAAAACGGTCAGCTTCAGCCCTGAGGAGCCTACCGCGCTCACGTTGCTAAGTTTTGGATCAAAGCGGGAACATGACTCAGGGTTGCCAATGCTTGGAGGCCTCGTTGTGCTCATTACACTGGCTGTGCTGGTAGGGACCGTGGCAATTTGGAAGTTTGTATGGGCAAAGAAATCGTAACACAATTTGGTTTCCTTCTTCTAGGAATTGCATTGGCTAATCATTAATGTAGATAAAGAGGGCGGCTGGTTAAGCCGCCCTTCATATTAACGCTTTAGCGAGTTGAGGACGGAACGTCCGAAACAAGAAACCACCCGCTATGCGGGTGGTCATGACGTTAAATGAAAATCTGGATCAGCCAATGATGTCAATCGACCGGCATGGCAAAGTGCAGCAGCCGGAAGCGCCAATCGCCGCTACTGAGAGTCAGGACGCCGGTGAGGGTGAAGGGCCATGGATGACCGGTCTCAATCTGGCTTTCCCGGTAGCGGCGTAGGCCATAATGAGTCGCTTCCAACAAGCGTTTTGGGTCAGCCTGGGTCTCGTCGTTGAGTATGGCACTCATTTTCTCGATGAAAAAAGGTAGTGATGTCTCAAAATGTGCGGTCTGAGCGACGAATCCTGTTGTGGAAAACCAAGCCGTCTGACCATGAACCCGGATCTCGGCACCGGGCACATCGATCTTGACGTCACCCCAGTATGTCCAGTCGCCGGCAATGATATCGCGCACCGCATCGAGACCAACAAACCATTCCTCACCTGCGCGCTCAACCGCCCCGATCCCGATCAGTTCGACCTCTTGCGGGTCGAAAAGCTCCATGAACGGATCCAGCTGCTCTACGTCTCGGGCAGTGTATCCTTCCTGAAAATGCTGCAAAACATGGCGTACTACTTCGATTTGGTCTGATTTCACGGTCAGCTCCTTACACTCAGGTGGGATTGTATTTATTCATCACAGAGCGATTATGAGAAGCGCCAGCAGCGCCATTACCACTCCGGTTATTTGAATGCGGTTCAGCCTCTCTTGGAGGAAAATTCGCGCCAATAGGACCGTCGCAGCAGGGAAGAGGGAACTCAAAACAACGGCAATATCCAAACGTCCAGCGCGCGCTGCCAATGCGTAGAATGCGTTGCCTCCAGCTTCGAATATACCGGTAATGACCATCAACCTCAATGCGTTAGGAGAAGGTTTTCTTACATACCCGTGCCACAAGACAATCAGCAGCATCACGAAAGCTGAAGCTGTACGGGCGGCAACCAATGGCCAGAAGACTGCCCGGCTGCTGACTTGGTCAATGATGATATAGAAAGCTGCGAAACCGAAACCGGCGAGGAATGGCAGCCAGAGTGGTTCATTCGGCTCGCGATGTGGCAAACCGATCCCTGAAAGGAACCAGATGGCAAACAATCCGATAACCAGCCCGGCAGTCTGCAGGGGTGAGGGCAGCCCGATAAGCAAGGCTGCCAGCCCAACTGGGATAGCAGCACTGACAACTGCCGCAAGTGGAGCGGCAATACCCATTTTCCCACCAACCAGTCCGGCATATAGCGCTGCCAGCCCTGCGGTTCCAACCAATCCAGCCAGTGCGCCCCACATTAAGTCAGCTGCAACAGGAAGCGGTTCAGCATTCCCCAGGGCGATCACGACCAGTAAGACCAGTCCCACAAACTGCGAGATTGTAATGGTGAGGTACAGGTTCGTTTTCCGGGAGGCGAGCCCTCCGCTGAAATCGCCCGTGCCCCAGCTGAGAGCTGCTAATGATCCTAAGATGACTGCGCTGAGTTCTGGAGTGAGCATCGATGGTTATACCGCGCGTATTTTCGCATAGACGGTGTATGTTTAGTGCAGCCGTAAATGTTGTACCTGAACTATCAATTAAGTACCTTTGTACATATAGTACTAACGCGTTTGGCTGCGATTAAGCAGGCTTACCATATTGTGCACGTATGTAGGTATAGGGTCTTTTATCACCAGAAGGCATGTGATAAAGGTGCTCAATGCAATCCAAGATGATGAAATCCGGCCCCAGGAAGTTGGAGAACCTTTCCTGATCGTAATTATAGACCGGTAAGCCGCTGCATTGGGTAGCGCCGCCCACTGCGAAGGCGGCCAGGATGACATAGCCGCCCGGTTGGAGAACGGATCTCAGCGTACGTAGGTAGGTCGAACGCTTTTC
>JBFENN010000375.1:0-2923 GCA_041551115.1 Anaerolineales bacterium | reverse complement strand
GAGGATAGCTTATATGGAGAGAGCGGATTCATGCAGCTGTATCAGGATATGTTCGGGGATCCGTGGTCAAACCCTATTCGAAACATCCCAATATTCCCTGTGGATATTGCACCACCAGCCTTAGAATTGCCTTTTTTACCTGGCGAACGCTGGAGCTTCAGTGGTGGTCCTCATTATGCTTGGAATACAGGGACGCCCCGTGGTGGTCTAGATTTCGCACCTGTAACTGGCGAGCCCCCATGTGTCACTTCACGCGCCTGGGCAACCGCTGTAGCAGGGGGTCAGATCGTACGCTCGAGCCGCAACGTTGTTGTACTCGATTTGGATTATGACGGGTATGAACAAACTGGTTGGGTGATGCTGTACCTGCACATCGCCGGTGGAGACCGAATCCCAGAAGGTGTAATGGTTAGCGTGGATGAGCGAATTGGTCATCCATCTTGCGAACGCGGTAAGTCGACGGGAACTCATGTCCATATTGCACGCAAATATAACGGTGAATGGATACCAGCCGGGGATCCGCTGCCTTTCAGTTTGAGCGGATGGCATATTGAAGTGGGTGAACGGAATTATGATGGCCAGCTGGTCAAGGGGGAGCAAGTTATCGCAGCAAATCCGCTAGGAACTCAATCCACAATAATTATCCGCTAAGGCTTTTTCCTGGAGATATCTGGTCAGCTATGTCAAGGGTTCTGGTGGTTATAACAGTGCGTTGCACAACACTTGGGATAAATAAACCACGGACCTTGTACATAAGATTCTGATGGTCATCACGAATCACTCAAGGATTTAGCTGGGCACTCATGCTTGATCCAACTAGATATTTCCCCGCAGTATTAAAATCCACGGTTTTGGCCTTGCCATGGGGGTTCTTTCTGATTAACATACTCTTCCACACTTGGCCCATTCAAAGAACGCAGGCGCCATAGCCCAAAGAGATAACTTATCACCAGCAAAACGATGAGTGCAGGCCAACCGGTCAGCACCTGTACTACCCCCAAGGCATCAGCTGCCCCTTGTTGGAAGAGAAAGTATTGAGACAATACCCTCGCAAGAAAAAAGATCATCCAGGCTAATGTAACTTCACTGTAAGCTGGACGCACACGTGGATGCCAGTACCAACCTAAAGGCCAGCGACGGGTTAAATGGCTTGTCCAAGCAACCAGCGGGCGTTTAACCAGCACGCTGATTAGGCAAAGGGACGCCGTGAGTAGACCGGTTAATATACCAGGAAGAAAATATCCTTCTGCGCGTCCTAAAAATTGGGCAACTGCCCCCGCAGCCAGCACACCTGCCAAGCCAGCCAATGCATAACGCAAAGGTTGGCGTCTTAACAGCCGAATAAGTGCAATTAATCCTACGCTGACAACAGCACCAACGATACCAAAAATTAATCCTCGCCAATTGTTGATGATTATAAAGATCGTTGGAGGGATGAGCGAGTCAAGCCAGCTGTTTCTACCAGTTAAAACTGTCCTGAGTTCTTCGAGTATTTCTTCACCCCGGTTCATCTACCCGATACCTGCGTTATGCATAGGAGCGTGGTGACCCAGCCAAAATTTCTGCCAATCCCCATGGCTGGTTTCCAGGGCTATCACTGAATAAAGCGCACCAGTGAAAAAACCCAATACCATCATTAATATAACCCATATTGCTGAACGCGAGGTGGATTTTTCCCGGTAAACAATCCATACAGAGAAAAGAACGAACCCCACGTATAGATCAACGAGCGACACGATTCCCCAAGGATTTGCTAGCAGTTCCTTTCCATCTTGGATGAAGTTACCAGCGGAGAACCCATAAATCAGAACGGCTGACATCGCTGCCAGGCATAACCAGGCTATAACTCTTGCTGCACGCATCAAACACCTCCATCCAAAATTATTTGTATATTCTAGACGATATGTAAATCCGATGAACCTTAATCATGTTTCATCGGTCATGGAATAATCTCACATGTTGAAGTATCAAGTTATCGGTCTATGGACCAGAGGTGACCTATGCATTGTGATCCCGGAAATATAGGTCTGCAGCGGATGCACATCCATAGGTGAACTGTTGGACAGCCACCTTCCAACAAGTGCTTTTGCCACCAGTCTTTCACCATCCATTCCAGGATCAATATTCCTTCGGTAATTTAGTAGCCATCGATTTGCATTCATGTCATACCACACTTTCGTTATCCGAAAATCTTCCTGACTATGCGCGCTTAATTAAAGCAAAGCCAACCACTCCGGGGCTAATATGTGCACCTAAGACTGGAGCAACATCCACTGAAAGCGCCTTACAGTTGGGTGAGAAGAGACCTTTGGTTTGCCGTAATAATCTCTGCGCATCTTCACTCGCGTTGGCATGGACTAAAGCGATCGTCTCGAGTGGGGTTAAATCCTTCGCCATCTGTAACACCTATTGTAAGGTTTTTCCTTCAGTTCTCACATATGTCACACCTGGCTGTCCACTGTGGTTTGTCAGGATTGGTTTGAATTTTACTATAATGCCGATTCCAGCCCTAAACCTTTTCACACGATAACTTCTACGGAGATACTCCAGTGTATCTACTGTTGCAAATACATGTGTTCGTTGGGCTTACTGTTGGATGATATCCATCATCTTACCCACACTGTCACTTTCTTAAGCAAGCGGGACCGCTTTAGCACAGCAAACCCCGTCCCGAGGCTATGCCGTCCATCATCATACACTGTGACCTTGATTGTTTCCATTCCAAGAGCAGCGTGTTTAGCAACGTTGACTTATGCGCTGAGACCTTCTGATATATGTATTGAGAGTATCTCGCTCGCGCCAGATGCGGCTAATTCTTAGTATATATTCCGAAAGTATTTACGCCTGGTGTCACAGTCATACGTGATGGATCGTAGTATGGCATACTTTCGTAGAATTCACACCTAATTATGGTGATGCCATT
>JBFENN010000374.1:0-2926 GCA_041551115.1 Anaerolineales bacterium | reverse complement strand
ATAGGTCCGCAAAATAACGCGCCCTTCTTCAAGGGTTGTGGCAGGCATGGTGGCATGGTGCTGCCAGATGGTAAAAATTGGATGCCGCACTTTAATGCTCCCAGCAGTACAGATACCACTTCGTAATAAAGACTAAAGGAGGTTGGAACGCTAATAAAATCACGGGGAGCGCAGCTTTAGGCTGCGCTCCCGCTTGGGTTGCAGTGTCTGGGTAAATCAATGATTGGGCAATATTCACAGAAGCAACCGCTTAACATACAATAGGAATTATCTACAAACCATATTAGGGTACCGGTGACCGAACTCAAATGACAAAGAAGATACTGGTGATCGATGATAAAAAAGAGCTGCGAGTCTTGCTGAAACAATATCTTTCGCAGGAGGGTTTCGAAGTAGCTACAGCAGCTGATGGACAGCAGGGATTGTTTACTGCGCGGGCTGAAAAACCTGACCTGATCTTGCTGGATTTAATGATGCCGGAGATGGGCGGGTATGAGTTTATGCGAGTGTACAGCCATGAAGCAGAAACACCAATTATTATCTTGACCGCCAAGATGGAAGAGAATGACAAGGTGTTAGGCCTTGAACTCGGTGCGGATGATTATGTTTCCAAACCATTCAGCATGCGGGAATTAACTGCCCGGATACGAGCGGTATTGAGGAGAGCTGATAAACAAAAAGTTGACCGTGATATCTTGCGAACTGCAGATATTATGCTGGATCGGGTTGGCAGAGTTGTTATCGTTGGTGAGCAACAAGTAGATCTTACCCCCTCTGAATTTGCTATTCTAGCCAGCTTAATGGCTGCGCCTGGCAGGGCGTTCTCGCGTCTTGAGCTGTTGGAACGACTGCAGGGTTCAGCTTTTGAGGGTTACGAAAGGACGATCGATGTACATGTCCGCAATTTACGGGCGAAAATCGAGCCGGATGATTCTGACCCTCAATATATCGAGACAGTGTATGGTGTTGGATACCGGTTTGCTCCCCAACCGCGGGTACGAGGTGATTAACTGATGCGTTCCCTAGCAGCGAAGTTGACATTAGCTTTTTTGTTGGTTGGCTTGATTGGAGCCGTGGTCGTAGCGCTAATCATGCGCCAGCGCACCCAGAATGAGTTTGGCCGCCTGATCCTGAACCAAAACCAACAAATGCTAATCAACTCTTTGTCAAGCTACTACAAGGAATTCGGCACATGGGAAGGTGTAGAGCGGATTTTCAGACCGGGGAATGAGCCGTTCCCTCTTGGGCGGGAACCAGGTGCAAGATGGGATGCACGGCGAGTATTGTTTACTATCGCCGATACAGAGGGTGTGATTGTATTTGGAGGTGGACCAGATGCAATAGGCAGAGTATTGTCTCGAAAAGATCTGCGCAACGGTGTCGTGATTGCGATTGATGGAGAAAATGTTGGCTGGCTGCTGTTTACCCCACAGATTGATCGTTGGATGCCTGGCACATTAGAGGGTGATTTTCTCCTTAACATCAACCAGGCGATCTTAATCAGTGCCGCTATGGCTACCGCAATTGCATTGGTTATCGGCGGAATTCTGGCGTATTCCATGACGCGCTCGCTCCGGGAGCTTACTGCGGCGACGCACGAAATAGCGGATGGAAAATTGGGCTACCAAGTACAAGTGCGATCAAAAGATGAATTTGGGACCCTGGCCGATTCATTTAACCAAATGAGCCGCGAATTGGCGCTTTCCAATGATCTGCGCAAACGCATGACGGCGGATATCGCCCATGATTTGCGCACCCCGATGAGCGTCATAATGGGGTATACCGAAGCATTGAGTGACGGGAAACTCACCGCTACGCCAGAGTTGTTCAACGTTATGCATACCGAAGCGCAGCATTTGAGTCATTTGATCGATGATTTAAAGACAATGGTTTTGGCAGATGCGGGTGAGCTGCCGCTCACAGTGCAGGAAGTATCCCCATCCGTGCTGATTAAACGCACAGCGGATGCCTATCGCGTTCAGGCTGACAAGGCAAATATTGATATTGTTACTCATAGCATTGATCAGCTGCCCAACATCGAAGTGGATGTAGAACGCATGGTGCAGGTGCTGGGTAATTTGATGACGAATGCCATCCGCTATACACCAGAGTGCGGCGAGATTGTACTATCAGCAGAAGTTAGTGCTGGCGGGGTAGTGATTCAGGTTGCTGATAATGGCGCCGGAATACCTGCCGAGGATTTGCCCAATATATTTGAGCGTTCATTTCGAGGGGATCGAGCCCGAAGACAGGCAGAAGGTGAGACAGGATTAGGTTTGGCCATCGCCAAATCCTTGGTGGAAGCGCAAGGTGGCAAGCTTTCTGTCACGAGTGAAGTGAGCAGGGGAACAACTTTTACAATTTGGGTACCGGTAAGTGAGTAAGGCATTGCGTATGATGTTCTTTGATATTATCTAATGCCGATGGAGAAGATTACTACATATCCAATTCCAAAGAATATCAGCCGTGTTCTTGCGCTGCTAAGAGAATCGCCGGTTCAACTGGAAGCTCTCAGTTGGGTTATGACCGAAGAGTAGTTCTGCGAACCACTAACCGAGAATGAGTGGTCGTTTAAGCAGCATCTCGCTCATTTGCTGAGCCGCGAGGAAATCACCTCACAGTCGATTTACTATGCCTTACTGGTTGATGATCCTATCTTACCGGATATTCATCCCCAACGACAATGGGCCTCACTAGTTGATTATGAGCATTTCCCTGTCTCGGGATTATTCAAATCCTATAATTTCCGGCGCACAACTCTTCTGCGAGTATTGACTGAACTTACCGATGCAGAGTGGGAAAATACTGTGAGACGCGCAAGTAAACGCCCCGAAACTATATACCGGTTGGCGAGGGCACTAGCCCTGCACGAGGTCGACCACCTGGATGATATCACTGGCAAGCTGAAAACACGACCACCCAACCT
>JBFENN010000373.1:0-2928 GCA_041551115.1 Anaerolineales bacterium | reverse complement strand
TATGGGATCCAACTTGGGAAACGATTCTGGAGCGTGGGTGAGGCTAAATCACGTGGAATTGTTCAAAGACTAGCAAAGTTTGGTCCGCTTCGATGGTTGCTGCAGGGATTATACAATCGTCTCTTCTGGATTCTGTCCGGGCAATCGGGTGCGTGGGTAGAACTAGAATCCGACAAAGAGGCCGGGAAATAAATCATGCGTGCAGGTCAAAATCCAGCCAAATTCATAGAGAGTCAAGCTAGCCAGGCAGAGAGGATCACGGTTGCCATCCTCACCCATATCCCCTATTTACACGGTTATTACGAAGAAGCGCTCGACGTGCTCAATGCTAGCTTGGAGAGCTTATATGCACACACTGAGCTACCCTACGATCTGCTGGTCTTTGATAATGCAAGTGGTGTAGAAACAAGAGAATATCTCCAGCAGCGCTATGATGCCAGACAAATCGATTACCTGATCCTGTCAAAAGAGAATCTCGGTAAGGGAAAGGCATGGGATTTCATCTTTAGCGCTGCGCCGGGAGAGATCATAGCATACGCTGACCATGATGTAGCCTACAGACCGGGTTGGCTTCGTTCCGCTATAAATCTGTTGGAGATCTTCCCGAATGTCGGTATGGTGACCTGTCGACCCATGCGCACGTATTCAGAGGGCTATACTGCTTCACTTACATGGGCTGAACGAGAGCCAGAGGTGAAGCTTGAAGAGGGCACTTTTATTGATTGGGATACATTCAGGGAACACGACCTAGGTCTGGGACAAGAAGAAGAAGATGTGCGCGCCAGGTATGAGGGCACGACTGATCTGCTTGTTCATTATCATGGCTCCCAAGCCATGCTCGGGGCTGCACATTGGCAGTTCGTGGCATATGCGAAAATCCTTCAATCGTTTCTTCCACTAGGGATTGATCGCCCCTTAGGAGACGATCGCAAACTTGATGATGCGCTCAACCAAGCAGGGTATTTGCGGCTCATGACGATAGAGCCACTTGTCCGCCATTTGGGGAATACGCTACCTGAAGATCTGATAGATGATGCCGAGGCATTTGTGCCTGAGCCAGTCGTGAGAACTCGTTTTCTGCGGCGCATGCTCGAGTGGTCCCCGATCCGTCGAATCCTCCTCGGGATCTATAATCGAATCTTCCGCTGGTATTTCTACCGTTGATTGAAACACAGCTGCCATGAAGAACAAACGCGCCTTCATTATTGCCGACCATGGATTATCGCTGGTCTATTTTCTACAAACCAAGGTTTATGACGTGCTGCAAGGACACGGAATTGAGGTGGTACTCTTCACAGATGATGTCCTTGTTGAACGTGTACGAGAACGCTTCCAGCTTCCGGAGTTAATTGTCGAAGGGATGCGGCTTGACCAAGTACGGGCCTATGCAAAGAAGTCACGTGCAGTCCAGTGGTGGCTCGGGTTCTTAAGGCGGGTAGGCGGCTCCAATCGCATCAACACTGCCGCGATGGACAGCTACGTTGAACAGGTTATTGTAGAAGCACATCTTTGGCAGATTCCATTCCTGCCAATTGCCTTAATCCTTGTTTGGCTGCTGAAGCGATCGCCACGGGTCCGCGCCGCCCTTGTGCGCTACCAGCAGAAATTTACACCCAAAATCTACGCAGATCTTTTTGAGAAATATGAACCAGATATCGTTATCGCCAGCACCCCGGGCTGGCGTGAAGATCGATACATACTGCGTGAAGCGAGAGCACATGGTGTGCACACTGCTTCCATTATCCTCGGCTGGGATAATCCCAGCAGCTACAGCATACCCGGAGCTCCCGTGGATCAGATCAACTGCTGGTCCGAGATTCAAAAGGAAGAGCTCGTGCTGGGTTCGGACTGGGATCCAAATACGATCCATGTGGGAGGTATACCCATATATGATGGCTATTTTGAGAAGCGATGGTTGCTGCCACGGGAGGAGTATTTTGAACTTCATGGCCTGGATCCATATAGAAGGTTGCTTTCCTATGCTTGCAGCTTCGTAAGCTTCTCACCGAATTACCAGAATATTGAGGCTTTGGCTGAGTTGGTCAGCTCTGATGATCTTAGCGAACCATGCCAATTGCTGGTTCGCTTGCACCCTAATCACTTCTGGGATAATTGGTTGTTTGAAGATGAGCGCAAGCGCATTTATGCGTTGGCGGAAAGCCATCCCCATGTGCATGTTGTTGAACCTGTTCCTATTGGTGGTGAGCTTGGCCACTACTCAGGCGAGGACATGCATGAGAAGTCTTCCATGATGGCGCATGCGGATGTTTTTCTGACAGTCTACTCTACGATGGTCGTTGAGGCGGCGATTCACGGCAGCCCTATTATCAGCGTATGCATCGACGCACCGCGCGGCTGGGGTTACGTCCGCAAGCTACCTTTAAGGAAATATTCCCTAGCGCTATCAAAAATCGGGGATTGGCCGACGCATCAGCGCTTTCGCAAGGCGGGTGCTGGCAGGGTTGTGTACGATAAAGAGCAACTTCGAAATGCGGTAAATGACTACCTTGAGGATCCCAGGCTGGACGAGGATGCGAGGCGAGAGTTTATTGCCAATGAGGTAACGTATACGGATGGAAGTGCCAGCACGAAGACCGGAGAATTCTTGGGGTCGTTGATTGCGGGGAGAGTGCGGTGAAGTTTTTAATTGCCGGGTTGGGTTCGATTGGTCGCCGACACCTAAAGAACTTGATCACACTTGGGGAGGAAGATATTGTGCTCTTCCGCACAGGGAAGAGCACGCTTCCCGATGAAGAGCTGGCGCAGTTCCCGGCAGAGTCCTCGCTTGAAAAGGCATTGGCGCATCGACCAGACGCCGTCGTCGTCTCCAACCCGACAGCACTCCATCTTGACGTGGCCATCCCGGCGGCAACAATGGGATGCCACCTTCTAATCGAAAAACCAATCTCACATTCCATGGAGCGCATC
>JBFENN010000372.1:0-2969 GCA_041551115.1 Anaerolineales bacterium | reverse complement strand
GCTGATGGTGCACCAACGTGTGGTGACATAGGTTGAGACTACAACCTGAACCCATTGATCCGGTGGTGCTACGGGTAAGTAGGTACGTACCTCATCGCTGCCGCAATCCTTCAAGGCGACATATGCTGCTTTCTGTCCCCCGCTGGACTTAACCCACACTAGCAATGTATACCAGCCTTTGGTCAAATCATTCAGTGTCTGCGACGTCTCAACAACATAAGGCTCTGCACTCCAATTAGAAAGACGCCAATGACCCGTATGCCCACCCCACTCTGTATAGCTGGTACCGACGGTGCCTGTGATTGTCCAACCAGTGGGAGAGGTAGTTACATCCTTGTCTTCCTCAAAACCTGGGTTTTCCACAAGAGAAGCGGCTAGAACTGGGGCTGTAAAAGGTACTGAGAAGAGCATGGACAGGAGTGCGAAGATTGAGACAACGATCAGAAATCGCTTGAACATATCCTTTCTCCTTGCTCAAACATCCCGAAAACTCGAAACGAACATGTAATAAAAAATCGTCACTAGAACAAAGATTCCCTCCTCTTTCAGATCCCTAAAACGAACACTCTTCAGCTTTCTACTGATGAAGCATCCCTCGCTACTGTTGGAGGATAAGTTCAGATCCGGCAGCAGCTTATCTGAATGTATGAGAGCTGACCGGTTCCTAATTCGAAGAATCTGATTAACTTTCCTGTGCCTTGATTTGCAGCAATCGACCGCCCCGTCTT
This sequence comes from Anaerolineales bacterium, assembly GCA_041551115.1. GTDB lineage: Bacteria > Chloroflexota > Anaerolineae > Anaerolineales > UBA4823 > DAOVXM01. The sequence continues at coordinate 2,241 of JBFENN010000372.1, read as the reverse complement.
CTGCGAAGTAACTGTTATATTGCTCGATCGTTATTCATTTTAGTATAACTGAGGAAAAAGAATCTAGTCGTCGATTCTTCGACCTGCCTCGTCTATTGTGCTTCTGCTGTTGCGGCTGCTACTCCTGTTTATGGTTCGTGGGCTATTTGAAGTGGGCACAAACTTTGGCAGGTATCTGCAGCGGTGCAATGCCGATTTCAAAGCCCATTAATTGGATATTCTCACATCCTTCAGTTGCTGGCGCTGTGGTACTTGCATTATTATATGCAGTTCTACGGCACCTACTTCCAGGTTTCTACGATCCCTTCAGCCCTGACATTACCCAGATCAGAAAGGGTTACGTTACATAAAGATTTATAAAAAATCATTTGGAATTTCAAACCGAGTATAATGCCCCACCATTATGGTATTTGATATTTACTAGATGCATTATCGTCCCGACTTGCTACCAGGGTGTCCACCCAGTATTACCGCCCACAGATAATCTGAACTTTCTCGCTCAATTAAGCTAGTATGTGCAGTATTATGCTGTCGGTAAGCGCACGCTGAAGACCGTTCCCTGGTTTGGCCTGCTGCGTAGTTCCACCCTGCCCCCATGTTTCTCAATGATTGCTCTCACCAGCGGGAGCCCCAGACCAGAACCTGGAATACCGCGTGCCTGCTCACCGCGGTAGAGCTCTTCCCATATCCGGTTGATATCCTCAACAGGAATACCTGGGCCAGTATCCGCAACTTCAATCACGATGTCGCTTTCATCATCGAATGCCCGTACTTCAATGGTGTCTCCGGGGGAAGTAAACTTAATCGCGTTATCCAGCAAGTTATGAATCGCTAATAGCAACAAGTCTGGATCTCCATCGACTTCAGGGAGCGGCCAGGGGGCGTTTGGTATGATGAGCGTGAGCCGGCGATCATCTATGTGCGCTTGATCTTCGATGACACTAATGACTTCAGAGAGAAGCTCAGCCATATTGACAACTGTTGTTTCCAATGGGGAGCTCTCTAATGCTGCTAGCTTTCGCAGATCGGCAATCAATCTGCTGATACGGAGGACTTGCGCTTGGACTGCAGATACTTCATCGGTGACATAATCATCCAATGGCCGGTAGGTTATATTGGTTAGTCCGGCTCGAATGGCGGTCAGCGGGTTTTTAAGTTCATGGTCTAAGCGTTGAAGAAACCTACGGCGATCTTCGCTGGCTTGTACTTGCAGACTAAGGATCGTGCTATTGTGATTCTTCTGGTTATGGTTCCACAACAGCATGATAAAAACTGTGATGATGGAAATCATCACTCCCCCAAGGCTTGCGAATGAAGCTAAATCGCCCCGCAAGTAGAAAACTGGATTCGTGATATATCCGTTGGTTGCAAGCACTGAGATGAGGATTCCAAATCCTGCTGGCAGCAGCGAAAGCATCCATCCCCACCATTTCATGTGGTTTTTTCTACCTTACCGATAAAACGGTATCCTTGGCCAGAAACCGTTTCGATATACTGGGGATCACCAGGGTCATCTCCTAAGACACGACGCAGTTCAGCGACCCTAGTATCAATCGTCCGCGTGCCAATGGGGTAATCCCAACCCCAAACCGTATCGAGAATACGATCTCGGGTTAGTATTTCATCCGGATGAGTGATCATATAGTCCAGCAAAGACATCGCTTTTGGAGATAGGAAGATCTCATCATTGTACAGATACGCTCTACGTTTCGTGCGATCCACAACCAGCTCACCACTTCTCAGTCGTTCAGCAACAGATAGAGGTGGTTGGCCAGGGTTCGCTCTCCTTAAGACAGCTTTGATGCGGGCCACCAACTCATTGGAATCGAAAGGTTTATTGATATAGTCATCAGCCCCTTCCATTAGTGCCATAGCCCGTTCAGCCGATTCCCCTACCTGAGTAAGCAAGATGACCGGGGTCCAATCTCCCGATTGCCGCAGCTGCCGGAGAACTTCACGTCCATCTAAGCGAGGCATGAGAACATCCAAGACGACCAGATCTGGTGAAAACGAGACGATTTCGGTGAGCGCAGCTTCACCATCAGCCGCAACCTTTACATCAAATCCTGCCCGAAATAGAAAAGGTGCTACCCGGTCTGTTATGGCAGTTTCATCATCTACTAAAAGGAGTTTTGGTTTGAGGTTCATAAATATATTATATATCTCGTTCTCCGGTAGAGGAAGCAGAGAAAAATGGGAAACAGATTTGGGTAGCATTTCCTCAACAGGAAGAGGGTTTTG
>JBFENN010000371.1:0-2970 GCA_041551115.1 Anaerolineales bacterium | reverse complement strand
TACCTGGTCCTATTAGGTGATTCAACCTACGATCCACAAGGTTATATTTCCAGTCCGGAAGCCAACCGGCTTCCAGTGTTCCTGGTTGATACGATATTTGGAGGTCAAACCGTCAGCGATGTCGAATTTGTGCAGCTTGATGATGATCAGTGGCCAGATCTCCCAATAGGGCTGATTCCAGCTCGCACTCCTGAGCAAGTGACTGGTTTAGCAGACAAAATACTGGCGTATGAGCGTGACCTGGATGAGTATAACAATCCGAGTGTTGTTGCAATAGCTGATGGACAGGAAGCGCATTTTGCCCGCGAAGGTGAGCAGTTCTTGGCGCTGTTCCCCGAGAATTTCCAGGGAGAGCTGTTCACACCACCTGCTGGATCTGAAGATGCTCCTCAAATAATTAAGGGATTTTTCGAGGGCAGCAATTTCTTAGTTGCTTACTTTGGTCATGGGAGCGTGAATATGTGGGGAAAAGACCGCTTATTCAGTGCTGAACAAGTCGTAAATCTGGAGCAGCCAAACAACTATCCCATTGTGGTAAATATGACCTGTTTGACCGGATTATATACGCACCCCACGGTCGAATCCCTAGCTGAAGCGCTGCTCTGGCAGGATGGTGGTGGTGCAGTTGCCATCCTCGCCCCATCAAGTTTGACACTCCCCGCTGATCAAGGGAAATTAAGCGCAGCTTTGATCAATGAGTGGTTATCAAACCCTGAGGCCAGGTTGGGGGATATTCATATGCTTGCCCGCCAAGAGGTCCCCGTAGATCGGGAAAGTTCGCTGGATGTGATGCGGACGTTTATGCTCTTCGGTGATCCTGCTCTGACCCTCCCAAATCTTCAATAATGGGTTAGGCTGCCTTCTATCTTCGCCCGCTGGACTGCATATCGGAAAGCAAATAAACTGCTGGGCAGCAAAATCACCGAAAACACACACAGAGCCAGGATTTGCGGGAAGATCTCAGACAAGGTTGCACTCTGCAGCAGTGCTAATCGCATCGCATCGAGTGCGTAGGTAACAGGAATTAGTTTAGCTAACCACTGCAGTCCTTCGGGCAGGATTGTTATGGGGTAATAAACTCCGCCCAGAAAAGTCGAGACTGCATTAAATAACCAGGCGATTGGATCGCCTCGTTTCAGAACCATGACAAAGCTGGCAGAGATAATCCCCAGGCTGCTGAATGTGATAATGGTCAGGATCAAAACGATGATAGCTGATATGAGGTTCCCTTGACCAAATGTCGCACCCATGACGAGGGCACCAACGACCAGGTAGACCAATACCCGGATGGTTGTCATCAGATATTCCCACAGGGATGAGGAGACGATGATTGCGGATAACTTTGTCGGGGAGGTAAGCATTGCTTCCAGGGTTCCGGATACCTGGGATTGGCGCAGTTTGCTTGAGAAACTTGATAAACCCACCCCGAAGTAGCCAGCAAATGCGATTCCAATAATGACGAAGGAAAAATAATCGCCTCCATATCTGCTGAGATAAGGTGCAGCTGAGGGGCCAACCAACAACGATATAAAATAGAAAACACCAACAGAGAGCAGGATATTCAACAACTGCAGCGCAAAGGCGAAGCGGTAGCTTGTCTCAATTCGGAAATCACGGATTAGAAAAGCCCTGGCTATCCTAAGAAGAGATGTATCGGATCGGATTTTGTTTTTATCGGACCAGTTTGAGCTGGGTACCTTTGGTCTAAAATTATTTTCTGTTGGATCTGCGTTCACAAACGTATTGGAGGTTTTCTCACGGGAACTGATCTGATTTTCAATATGGTGACTAAAGATATCTTCAAGGGTTGTGGAGAGTTGAGATATTTGCCAGATGTAGCCCCCAGAATTCATGATGAAATGGAGTAGATTGTTAAGTGTTGAGCCCTTACTGGCCTCAATGAAATCCAAATTCACCCGGTTGCTTTCTGATGATTCAATCGCAGTGTTCGTTTGTATTGATAAATCGCTTTGAAACTTCAGATCCGGGAATTTTTCGGTTAGTTTGCGTTTAGATTCTATGCTGATACCACTGGTTAGAATATGATAGCGAGGTGCTACATGTAATTCATCGCGCAGTTCTGCGACAGTACCACAAGCGCGTATCTGGCCTGTATTCATTATTGCGATCCGATCGCAAAGGGTTTGAGCTTCTTCCAAATTGTGGGTTGTAAGGAAGATCGTTACCCCAAGCTCTGATTTGAGCTGATTTAAAATCAACTTATGAAATTTTTGAGTTGCAATTGGATCTACGCCTTTAGTAGGCTCATCTAGGAATAACAAATTTGGCTGTGTCAGTAAAGCACGTGCAATTGATAACCTTTGGCGCATACCGGTAGAAAAGGTTAAGAATCTTTGATCGGCTTCATCCAACAGTGCAACATGATGCAATACTTCTTCGACTCGGTCATCGATTTGGTGAGGAGGGACCGCATGGAGTTGGGCGAAAAATTCCAGATTCTGCCTTCCAGTCAATCGCCAAAAGAAACTCCGCTCATCGCTGGTTACAAGACCGATAGATGCTTTGATCAGTCCATCCTGGGTGAGGTCAAACCCGTTTACGAGGGCGGATCCAGATGTTGGCAAGATTAGTGTGCTCAGCATCTTGATCAAAGTGGTTTTTCCCGCCCCATTAGGACCAAGCAAACCAAATAGTTCCCCTGCTTTTACCTGAATGTTGACCTCATCGACTGCGGGTTGGTTTGTTTGAATTCGGGAAGCATATTTCCGCCAACCACTTAGTTTGGGGAACTGTTTCGATATTGAGAATGTTTCAATAGCGTATGTCATTGCATCATTCAATAATGAATATTGATTATTTAAAGGCTTCCTGCTTTGCAGCTATGCTGTCCAGAAGGGACGAGAAGGATTTGGCGAATGCTGCAACTCCTTCGTCTTCAAGTTCTTGGGTTGCTTCCGATAACGAGATCCCTAACTTTTCAATCGCAGCGAGCGATTGCTGGGCTTTCGC
>JBFENN010000370.1:0-2970 GCA_041551115.1 Anaerolineales bacterium | reverse complement strand
GCCTTAATATTTTTGACTCTTTGAACGCGCTATCCACTCCAATGGAACCTTTCGACTTTGTATCCATGATGCACGTGCTCGAACATTTTCCCGATCCGGTGGAAACTTTGCACAATCTGCGTGAGATATTCATGACTCCAGAGGCCTACTTGCTCTTAGAAGTTCCCAACCTGATCGAGCACGAGGCGCTCGAGGTGGCGCACCCTCTCGCCTTCACGTCCGCCACACTTCGTGAGACCGTACGGCAGAGCGGATTCGAGGTGCTCTGGATAAAAACTCACGGAAGCTTCCGCTCCCCTGTCCTGAATCTTTACATCACGCTCCTTGCAAAGTCTTCTAAGTGGCCCTTGCGAAGCGTTCCGATTCGTTCTAGGCCATGGGGGATTGCAGCCCGTAGACGTCTGGGAAAGTTGAAGCGAGACCTGCTCACGAGATATCTCCCGGACTGGACCTGGCAAGCCCCCCCTGTCCTGTGGGAAGACGACGATTGAGCGCTATTCTTTCATGTGACAAATGAGCTTCGTGCTTTGGCAAGATATCTTGGTATAGGTTTGAATCCGAATATGCGAAAGGCAGGTTCTTTATTTAGTCAGCAATCAGCATGGTAATGCGTCCGAATCCACGCGTTTGGATCTCGGTGTAAATCACCTCCGCCATATCTTCGACACCGGCGGGAACGTACCTTTCTGGTAGGATCACGATATCCCAATCGTTATTCTCCACAAGTGGCTCATACGCCATCGGCAGCTCAACGTAGCCTCCCCAGACGTCATACATCCATTCGTTCGGGCAGATCTCGTCGACCTCTTCCTGCAAAGCGCCACCTTCGGTGGATACGTTGGCGAAGCGTAGTGCATAGCAGCGAGAGGGGACAGCATAGCCCCACAAGATCGTCAGCTCTTCACGAGTCTTGCCCGTATCTTCAAGGTAGGCCTGCATTATTTCACCTATAGCCGCCTCACTCTCACTCACCTGCTTCGCCCAACCGTGCTGATCTTTGACCGCCCCAACCAGCCCAGAAAGGAAGAGCAGAATGAGGACGGCGCCGAGGATCATGGGGATATACGCCCGATTTGATTCATCCTGTAAGAAGATTGAGAGTGAGAGTAGAAGCAGAATTGGAATCAATGCCGCAACGCTGACAAGATAGTTCGTCCCGGGATGCTTGCCGATCATGAACCATAGAATTAGGAATTGTAAAGATGCTCCGATCGTCATTGCCCACCAGCCCGGAATTTCCCTGAAATGCTTTCGCTGGCGCAGCATGGCGATGATGACCAGCACGAAGGCAACCAGTGAGAAAAGGAATACGGCTTGGCTTTCTCCCCAAAGGCCGAGCAGGTTATCCACGAAACGTCTCGCGGTTGTGAAGCCTTCGGGTCCATGACCATAAGCGCCTTGATGGAAGATCAAATTATGAACCCAGATATAGAAGCGTCTGAATCGGTGCATAACGGGTGCGAAGCCAACAAAAAAACCAAGCAGAAGCCCTCCAAAGGATAGAAAGCCAACCTTGACGGTTGTAAGCCAATCCCGCTTGACGAAGAAGGTGAAGAGCACAAGTGCCGTCAGGATACCAATCGACCAAGCGACGAAGTATAGCTGCACGGTGACAAGCAAGCCCGCCAACATACTAATGAAAAGGACTTGCAGGGATCCCAATGACTTCGATTGCCTCAAGCGAAACCAAACACCAAGCAATAGCAGCGTTCCAAAGGGGAGATTAAAGGCATTATGCGTCCACCAATCCAGGGTCTGAAAACTCAATGGTGAATAGACAGCGAAGTACGTCACCCCAATCCCCAGGCTCGCCAATAGACTTCCCCAGCCCTTGATAGGCCAGGCTTTCATCATCAGCAGTCCGACGGTTAGTAAACTGAAGAGGGTGAGCAGCGCGTGCAGTAGTGTTAGACCAAGCTGAGGGTTTTGAAGGTGGTAGGGTATGAAGAACACTCCCTGTCCCCGTGTCAAGGGCCGTGTCAATCCAAGCAGTAGCGAGCCGATCACTTCAAGGGGTGTGCCGGGGTGATCGATATACGCATAGGAAACCCCCTTAAAGAGGGCTAGTGAATTCAAGAAGTACTGCATTTCTGGGTCATACTTGACGGCATAGTATGGGATCACTTCTATCCACTGTGTATAGACAAAATAGGCCAGCAGGAGAAGAAGGATCACCGCAACCGTCAAGCGGTGTACTTTATTTAGATTTTCAAAATACCGGCCGCTTTCTTGTTCCAATGTTGAAGTCTCCCCGGCTAGATTTCACCAAACATCTTGGCATGCCCATATTGGCATCAAGATCAAACCATCATCTACATTAAGCAAATCAATCGATCCCCAATATCCTTGCTTGCTTCCTGGCAGTTTTTAAGTCTCAAACGAACTTAATCTTACGCGCGGCGGTAAACAGCATCCTGAACAGTAAAGCCCCATGACGCCATCGAGAGATATTTGTACTTCCATAGGTCCGACTGCGATAACGGATCGGAATATCGACGATCTTCAAATTGCTCTTGGCGGCTCCCAGCAGCAGATCGAAATCACCGAAAGGATCAATCTCCCCAAAGTAATCACGATGCTTGGCAATCACCTCATAATCATCTCGCCACAACGCCTTCGTGCCACAAAGCGTATCCTTGATCGGCTGGCCCAGCACCCAGGAAAACCCGAGGCTGAAGAACTTGTTTCCGATCAGATTGAAGAAGCGCATTGCCTCGTCATGCATGGGATAAACAAGCCGAACACCATTTGCAAATTCAGCCCGATGAGATTGGAGCGCAGCGACGAAGCGTGGCAGGTCTTCCGGTGGAACCGTCAAATCTGCGTCAAGGATGATGAAAATTTCTCCCTCAGCTTGCGCAAAGCCTTCCCTAACCGCATCACCCTTCCCCTCGCCCTGCTGGCGAAATAACTTCCCCCGCCAATGCTGCTGCTTTTGGAGATGAGCCTCAATCACCGCATAGGTATTAT
>JBFENN010000369.1:0-2998 GCA_041551115.1 Anaerolineales bacterium | reverse complement strand
GTTGACAAGTACGTCCAAACGGGAATGGCGCCGCTGTATTTCGGCTGCCATCTCCCTGATCTCAGCCAGCGATGACAGATCAGCCCAAACAGAATAAACCTGTTCGCTGCCAGTCTCAAGACGGACCTGATCTGCAGCCATTTGAGCCTTTGCCTGGCTGCGACCAGCGATAATCACCGCCGCTCCCTTTCGAGCAAGCTCACGGGCCGTAACGAAACCAATCCCGCTGGTTGCGCCTGTGACCAGACATGTATCGCCCTTCATAATTTTCCCATCATCTTCCATCAATCACACTTTCTTCAAGCCCCTTTGATAGTATCTTGCGCGCAGTGGGCAGCACAAGTTTGATCCACTGCTGGTAAAACTTCGCGTTAGGATGCAGTCCATCATCTGCCAGCCAATTGGGATCACCACCTATCGCACGCGAAAGTCGGGTTAGATCAACATAATGACAGCCCACGCGCTGGCTAACCAGACGGTTGGTGTCATTGAAAGAATCGATTTCGGTTGTGATCACATCCCTTTGGCAGCCATTCGCGAATGGGGTAACACTCCAATCTGGGATAGAGAGTACTACCATTTTTTCCGGGCTATTCTCACAAAGATCAAGTGCGTTATCCATAAGCCCCGCAAACACTTCCTCATAATGATCCAGTGGATGATTACGATACTGGTCATTCACACCAATTAATAAGGATACAAGATCAAAGCCAGGCACAGGATCAGCGTTACTGATCCCAGCTAGTAAATCGTCACTCGTCCACCCGTTTTGAGCGATAATCACAGGGTCAGCTAGTGTAAAACCTACGGATCGCAGCGCAGAGATTAACTGCCAAGGCCAAGCATCGGTTGGTCTGACACCGGTACCAACAGTATAAGAATCACCCAGAGCCAAATATCGGAGCATAATTCTGCCTGCGGAGCCTGCACAGTTTACAACACAGCCTGGAGTACGTCAAACTCTTTCGATACAAATTGCGTATTAAATGAGCTAAGCTATTCTCGTATACCCCAAAGAAAAATCCCCTCCATCTTCATCAGAGGGGATTTGATACATATTTGATTTACTCAGCGACCGCGGCGCCAACCTGCCCACATGGGCCGACCGCTCTCATCGCGCAGCACTACCCTTTCATAATTCGTCAGGTTAACCAGTTCACTGATTTCCATGCGGTCAGGCGTATCGTAGAAACCCAATAATTGCAGGTGATCACCAGCTGTTGGACTGAATCCAAGCCCCTGGGCAAATGCCCATGCTTTTCCACTGATATCTACATCACTGCCATCCGCAGTCGTGATCGTTAACGTATCTACAGCGGCTTGTGAAACACTCCCCCGTAGACTGAACCATTCCTGGTCATCATCTCGCTCATCACCGACTCCTGCCAATTTACTTTGTCCTTGACCTTGGCCGCCATTTTGCTGTCCGTGGTTTGGCAAATCCTGAGCCCGTCCAAGACCTTGATTGCCGTCAGATATTCCATGTTCACCGGCGATAGCTTGGGTGCGTCTGACCGCACCGAATACTAATACTGCCGTCATGCCAATAAATAAAGCCCAACTAAACATCTTCTTGATCATCGTCAGATTCCTTTTTAATTTTCTGATCAGTACATATCCGTCATTGAGTTTGTTTTGCTTACTGTATCTTAGCTGCTGATGGAGACGGATGATTCCTTGTTGTTCCAAGAGAGGCTCCAATTTTCATGGTGACCTTTGTGACCCATTTCCAATGGATCACAAAATGCAACGCGGCTGCAAGGATCATGACGACACCACTCCAGGTATGGAGTAAATCCCAACTACTACGGCTGAATAGAATAACTGGACTGAGCGATGAGCGGCTGCCGGGGAAATATAAGAAATATACACTGCTGATTGCAGCTAGCACGAAACTCGAGCCAATCAAGGTATTGATAATCAAGTTGTAGCGACCGCGCAGATTTAGACCACTTGAATGACCACGCAGCTCCTGCCACATCCGCCGGGCCATATTCACCACCCAATGCCAGTGCAGGATCAGGTGCAGCGCAGCTATGATAATCATCGCCACACCGGTCCAGGTGTGGATCAGGTCCCAGTTCTGCCGGGTAAAAAGGAACTGAATGCCATGCCAAGGGTTGCGCCCACCCTGATAGCCCCCTACCGGTAGGAACAGAAAATAGATCCCGGATAACGATGCCAAGAGTGCACTGCTGAACAATCCGAGATCGATCCACCAGATGCGCCGGGTTACTCCAGATACATTACATTGGTAAGCCATTTTTTCATCTCCACAAGAATGAATTCATGTTGAAACAACCACTTTTGGATATGATATCTAAAAGCTATGAAGATGTTGTGAAGATGTAATATCGAAGTTGCGAATATTAATGGGGAATGGTTTAAGGTCGACACACTTATGGCTCTGGTGTTAGTAAGTTATTAAGTGTTAGATCTGATAACTTAGGAATTCCCGAGGGATAATTATCTTGCTCCTATAGAAAACGTTACCTAGCCAACCCGTAAACCAACTTCTCTGTTTTGACTAAATTGTTGTTGGACAATTTATCAAGCAGATACAGCGCAATATACAATATGGCGCGAATAACAATTATCGCGCCATCTATCACAGGTTACGGTTATGCTGGTGTCTATTCTAGCAAATTCTATCCGCTAACAAATCCTTAGCAATTGAGTATTCTGCCCGTATACGAAATATCTATGATCATAGATTTTATCTATTGATACATACTAAAATTACCTATACAATTTGGTTTAACTGCATACACATCATAAGCCGTCCACTGACACAAATATGCACCATTATTCTGCCCATTATTATACAAATTATTGTTATGATTCTTGTGAGCCACTGCGGTCCCAGTTATTGCCAGCAGCATTAGCATAACCAAAAACACGATCAACACATTCTTCCATCTGCGGTTCATCTGTTCTCCCTCCACGTTAATCTTTGGCGAGTAAATTCCATTGCAGGCTGCATTGTGGTAACCGAACG
>JBFENN010000368.1:0-3006 GCA_041551115.1 Anaerolineales bacterium | reverse complement strand
TTGGTGCACTGAATTGGCTCCTCGCCAGTTTGATGCCTGATGCATCAATCGTTAAAAGACATCCATCGCTACATCAAAGATCGGTGCGATGAATTCGAGATCGTTTAGGATGTGCCCGGTTGTCAGCAATGTGTGGTGTGAAGTCAAGCTTCTCATCAGCCTGTGCCCGTTCGTGACGCGCATAACGCCTCCGTTCAGGCAATCTGATCCTGGAAACTGCGAATAACCGCATAGCTCCCCTTCCACGACAGTGATCTTGTCCAGGTTGGGTCCCAGTTTCACCATTGTTGCATTGCCGATGGGCAGGCGGGCATCTATTGCACTGGCATCCTCATTGACAATTGTCAGCACCTTTGGCCTCAGGCACCATTCGATCGCGAAGGATTGTGGTAATACCCCCAGGTAGCCGCAGTGGGCCAGCAGGATGTGGTTATCAGGCGGCGAATCCATCTTTGGAAATGCTGGTATCCGTTCGTGCTTCAAAGCGGCTTGCCCCATCAGGAACGGATACAGGTTGGTCATCATAATCGGCACGTTGAGCGACTTGTGGACGATGTACTTGGTAAGCATCGCGAGAGTATCAGCTTCGCAACCCCAGATTAACTGCTGTTCTTCGTACAGCAGATTGAATGCCAAGCACGGTGTGCTGTCAGAGAAGTGCGATTCATTCAAGCAGTTGATGCCCACTCCAAGCACATTGCTTTCACCGGCAAGCTCGTGCTGCAGGGCGATGTAGATCTTGCCAGCCGTATTCAGGGCATGTGGGGTTATGCTGTTGCATGGGATAGCTTTTACTGTCATAACCTGTGCGGCTTGGCGGTCAGGTATGTTTTTCGCGGCGGCACCGAATTCTCTGAAGCTGCGCTTTTCGATTGTGAGCCCAAATTTATCCCCCATGCGCTGGGTACATTCATCTTCCCACCAGTAGAAGCGTTTAAAAATCTCCGGTTGAAAACCAGAGCCCGGGTTATCTTGGTATACGATAAATTTGCCACTCTTCAGCGCACGCTTGGCGCCCAACGCCCGGCAGATGTATTTTGCCTGGTCCAGGCTGTACGGAGCCAAGGTGTTGACTCCATTTTCCCGCAGGTAGCTGCAGATCTCCCAATCCCACATTGCCATGGTGCCGAATTCGGATGTGATAACAACCACTGGGATGTGCAGCGTTCTGATGTATTCTGTTCGGCCGTATGCAGCGCCTAATAACTGGGGGAACAAAACCGCATCACAGTCGGGCAGATCACTACCCAAAGCGCCCGGTGCTAAAATCTCCGCTTCTGCTGAGAGCATCCGCCGTAAACGGCTGAGCTGCAGGTCAAATCCATGGTCGCGCCCGGGGTCGAAGTAAATGGGGGCGATACGGGCTTTCATAACCTAGACCTCCTGACAGTTGGTTGGCGGTGCTGAAACGAAGGTTATTTTATAGTAAAGTTAGCACAATACCGGCAAAATAGGGCAGCAGTACCAACAGGGCAACTGCAGGATGGGCACGACGGGCGGCGTTATGACGGTCCCATGAGAATAGATAGAGTGCTAGACCATATGAAAGGAAGCCGCTAACCGTCAATATCGTGATTGACAGCCAGACATTGAAATCTGCACCGCTACCCATCACCAATCCACGAAATGCGTTCATCGCGTGGGTTGCTGGGAAGAGTTGAGCAGCCTGAGCGGCAGCCGTTGGTAGTAAGCTGAAGGGCAGCATTAATCCACCCAGGAGCATGGAGGGCAAGAATATAAGCTGCGAGTACAAAACAGTGACCCTTGAGCTTGCAGAAATTACGCCGATGAGAATTGCGATCCCACTGCATGCGAATGCAAGAGCGAAGAATGTCATCGTGAAATATGCCCAGTTTACCGGAATTGGTGCATCAAAGAGCAGTGGAGCGCTGATTACGATGATGGCTGTCACGATGATTAGGTGCAGGATTGTTGTTAGTGCTGGGATGATCAAGATCGAAAATGCGGGTATGCCGTTGATCTTATAGCTGCGGAAAATACCATTTTCCCGGGCAGTGACTAGTGGGTCCGGGATACCGAGTAAGGTTGCGGCCAGAACAGCGAAAACAACCATTGCCGGGATCAGATCTTTCTGGAACATCGGGTTGATCTCGACCATGATAAAACCCATCATCAAGTAGAAACCAAGAGGGAACAAATAATTCAACAACAGCAGGTTTCTGTTGCGTACGCCTGTCCGGAACTCAAAAGAAAAATGCTGGAAAAAAGCGTTCATCTGTCACCTCCAACGTTGGTGAGCTCTAGGAATCGGTCTTCCAATGATGGGCGCTGTACGCGCAGATCGATCAGTTTATCCTCGTGCGTTTCGATATGCTTGATGATCGCTGATACAGTCGGACCAACATCGGTCGTGAAGTATATGTGGTACTCTTCCTTAAATGTCTGCTGGTTTACAGCCGGAAAACGCAAATTGGGGTCATCAAGGGTAGAGTTTACCACCCGCACTGAGACTTTTGTCAATCCAGCGCCCTTTGAGGTGATCTCCAATGGTGTCCCGATGGATACAATCTTGCCGTTCAGCAAGATTGCCACCCGATCAGATAATTCCTCTGCTTCCGCCATATCGTGCGTTGCTAGGATCGTAGTGGTTCCAGCTGTTTGCAGTTCACGCATCATGCCATGCAGTTCAACCCGTGAGGGAACGTCTAAACCCGCTGTAGGTTCATCCAGGAAGAGCACCGGCGGATCATGGGCAACTGCTAATGCCAGGGCTAACCGGCGCTGTTGACCGGTAGACAGCTCGACAAATTGTGTATTTCGCTTATCTTGCAGCCCCAAACGCTCGAGCAGATCAAAGCGAGGTTCCACATTGTGATAGGCGCAGAACAATTTCATCGCTTCATCAGGCGTTATGGTTTCAGGCAGCCCTGAGCTCTGCAGCTGGACGCCGATCACATTGCGCAGTTTTCCCGGTTCACGGGAGGGATCAATGTCCGCTACTGAGAGGGATCCACCATTCGACTCACGTAGTCCTTCGAGGGTCTC
>JBFENN010000367.1:0-3007 GCA_041551115.1 Anaerolineales bacterium | reverse complement strand
GACGAGCGCGCGTGCCTTATTCAATGAACCACCTGGTGCTGGATCAATATCGATTGACCATGTACGCTGGTAGGGATTGACCTGTGTAATGCTGGTGAGCAACTGCTTAGCAGTGGTTGCTCGCTGTCCATGCCCGGGTATGTACACGTTGATTACATTCGCGCTCGCGTTGGATGCAGGGGAAAGGTGATCTCCTGGACTGTGTTCATACAGGTAGTAACCGATTTTTTGATGATCGATGTACACCGTGTCGCGCTTCAAGACACGATTATTCTTTGGTTGTTGGTGATTGTGTCTCATGGATGAATTCCCCACGGTAGCCATTTTACCAAATACCGCTTTATTGAACCACCGGTTCTCTTGATATGTCTAAGTATCGCAGATTGAATTCATAAGAAGTTCCGAGTTGGAGTGTACTCGGTTTTGTTGCTGCGCCCTCAGTGGATGATCCGGTTTGAACAACCTGAGATAGAGTTATGAGCATAAAGCGAGTTAATGCTTGATGAGAAAGCTCTCTTGCTATCCTTCTGCGCAGTATAATCCGCTCTATTGTCTTCATAAGCTACTTCATATGCCGTTAACCACTTTAGAAAAAATTCCAATCCCCAGTTCCGGTACCTCAACCCAAAATTGGCTGACCCCCATCCGCAGTATTGGGCGCAGGATGACCTCCTTTCCATTCTTACATTATGCGCGCTCCGGACTCAAGAGGTTCCTAGCAGTGGCAGAACCAACTCGCTGGATGCTGATGCAGCGCCTCCCTTCCATAACCAGTGGGCGTAATTGTGACCAGCTGACGATTATCAGCGCCAACCTGTGGCATGATTGGCCGCGATTCCGCGCTCTCCCCGAGCGCCTGGAGGCCTTCGCCCAGCTCGTAGAAGAAGAGCAAGCCGATGTCCTGCTCGTTCAGGAAGTGGCTCGCACGACAGAATTCTCCGCCGAGAGCTGGTTGGCAGAGCGCTTGGGTATGGCATATGTCTACACCCGGGCGAACGGTCATGCAGATAATGGTTTCGAGGAAGGATTGGCTGTCTTCAGCCGGTTTCCTTTAGGTGATAGCTATGTTCGCCAGCTTAGTGAAGCGAAGAATCCCTTCTCACGGCGAATGGCGCTGGGTGTCGAGATTGCCACACCATGTGGGATTCTGACGGTATTCTCAACCCACCTCGGTTTGGGACCCCAACAAAACAGCCGCCAGATCAACCAGCTGCAGTCTTGGGTTAAGGAAGTGACTGCAGATCGTCCAGCAGTTGTTGGCGGCGACTTCAATGCGTGCGAGCGTACCACCCGCATGCGCATGATCCATGGCCGATGGATGGATACATATCGCCACCTCAATCCCATCGGACCGGCAGCTACCCATTCATTGAGAGGCCCCGGGAATATTGTCTGGTCACGTAAGCGGCTGGATTACATCTTCCTAAAGAATGGTAGCCTGTCATGGCAGATCAAGCAGTCCCGTCACATCACTGCGAGAGCTCTCCCTCACTCAGACCATTCCGCAGTTCTCACCCGCCTGGTGCCCGTCCTCTCCTAATGGCAGCTCATCTTTATACGCTGAGATCGCGAAATTCCGTGGTATTTTACAGCGTGATCCAACCAATACTTTTTTCTGTCTATATAAAGCAGAAGAAGAGCCTTTAGGAAAGTTGCAATGCTTCGCATTGCTTGGGAGTTGGGAATGCTCACGCATTGCTACGGATGGATGGGTTCGATGGAAGATTAGAAATTGGTGGGGAATTACGATTGACCAGCCTAACGTCCTGTCAATCGTTTTGAGTTAGCATCTGAAGCCTCTATATTCGGATGCTAACGCCACGGTGACAGTTGACGGTCCGTTGTTTGTTGGTGAGGTCCAGGCTGATTTTTGAGTAATAAATTATTTTTTAGCCGCTTGGTTCGTATGAGTGGCTTCGAAGCGGGGAGCAGTGTGGTATTCAAGAGTTAATTATAGAACAATTGTACTACATAACTAGAGTTTTAGCAAGTGTTCTAGCGGGGGAATGGTGCTTGGTGTGAGATGGTAATGTAAATGATCTTTCTATCCTTGAAATCGCTCGCTGCAGCATGACTTCTAAACGAGTCAATTCTTTCGTATCATTAGTAGTTTGTCCAATTTGTCCCTGACCTCTCTTGAAAATGGTATCCAAAATTGGACATTTTAACTTTGCAAAGATGGGACTAGTGTTCCATCAAATGTGATTGTAAAAAAAGAAAAGATCGCGGATGGAACACTTTTAGCTTTGTCAATGGTATGGTAACCGGATATCGAATGTAACTTTCAGCCTTGATAAAGCACTAGCCTACTTTGCGATCGTAACAATACTTTTTTCGCGACTTCTTGACCCGAGCTGCGTAAATAATGTTAAACTAGCTAATATCGGTAGCGTATTTTTTGGAGGTAATCAATGAGCTGTTTGCGAGCTGTAGTGTGTGTGATCTTCCCACCCCTTGCCGTGATTGATCAGGGTTGTGGTTCCATCCTAATTGTTTCTATACTGACCCTTGTCGGTTGGGTTCCTGGAGTGATTGCGGCATTAGTTATCAATAATCGATAAGCAAATTGCATCAAGCTAATAGAGATACCCAATATTATTAACGACAATGTCTCACAGCCTTTCGCTGGGAGACATTGTTTAATGGCTCTTTATAAAGATCCACTCGTTGGAAGAATGATTTTTTGGAGTAGTGATGATTAGCAATATAAACACATAGATCATCAAAAGACCGGAGTAATTTCCCACGACCGTGCGTAAATATGTGCTTAATTCTTATTTGCTAATCTGCTTCGAGCCGGTTAACGCGTTAAACCCGAGGATGAGATACTCACTCCGTGTATGAAAAATTATGTTCAAACCTGTGCAGTAGAGGGCTACATCTGCAGTACAAATCAACCTCATGACTCCGTTTCTACTTCCCTGTAAACCAGGTCGCCTCTCCGCACATAATCCCATACCTTGAGCGCGATCTCATCCCCTGCGCTGGCAGAATCAATGGCCTGGTG
>JBFENN010000366.1:0-3012 GCA_041551115.1 Anaerolineales bacterium | reverse complement strand
CTGTCCATACGCATGGAGTTTTACGAAGGAAAACTCCCGAGCAATGCGTCAGCATTGCCATTTCCCCCTCCGCCTGTCGTGGATGTTGGTGTCCGAAGCTAAAAGCTAAAGACACCAACTCCAAACGACTGACCAGTTGTTCGTCTGGTCAGTCGTAACCCGCATCGTTATCCCTCCCTGGTGCTTGAATGCCTTGCCTCGTTGCAATAGGGCAAAAAAAACCCCTGCGCTTCATTCGAGCAGGGGTTTAGTCGGTCGGGCCTGGCTTACTTGGCCTTCGCGGCCGTTACCGTAATCTGCTTGGGCCGAACTTCCTCGGCGCACAGTGAGCTGTTTCTCCATTGCTTATTGCCTCCGCTCAAGTGACCCTTACCGGACGAGGACCGAACAACCTTCCACGTGCTTATGAACTAAATATTATCAGTGGGGCAATGCGTTTTGAAGATATTGCCTTTTCAGCATAGAAGTTTCATCAGCAAGATTCGCCGTATAACGCTTCTTATGCAGATTTTGGAGCTGCGAAATCTTATCAGATCTCCTCAATTGTTTCTAAGACTTTTACAGCATACAGATAGCCAAGTAGCAGCAGGAACCCAATGAGATAGCTCATGCCATGACGGTAGAACCACAGCTTGCCAGCATCAATATCGTTGATTGTACCCATCAATGCTCCGGAGGATATTCCGATCACGGTTGGCACGATCAACGATATGACGCCAAAGGTGAAAAGGAGCCAGGCGGCGATGGAGGTTAGGGTTTTGTGAATTCTAGGCATTTATGTTTCTCCTTGTCTGTTGGATAGCTTAGCTTAATGGATGAATGGGTTTTCTAAGGAATGGGGTTAGACGGCGAAAATTTCGGCGATTTTTCGGTCCTCTCGCTGCAGCACTTGAATTGGATAAGACGGTTGCGTGCGGGAACGTCCCTCGATGGCTGCCATCACAGCCAGGACGACGTCCTCTCTCCAATGCCGGCCGACAACTTGAACACCAACTGGTAGACCAGTGCTGCCTCGTTCCACTTCCCGGGCTGTGATATCGGCCTGGTCTTTGCTGACCGCGCGGTCGCTTTCTTCGTTGGGCTGTACCCGAGTGGTCGAGACAACCCCCGCTGGATTCCCTAAGACATTGTACATATTAGCGTAGCTCCCTGCTGGAAAGAGATGCTCGCTGCTCCCATGAGTGAGTGCGGGCAATGCGAAGGGCGGGCACAGCAGAGCATCGAAACCGCCCTGGTCAAGGGCTTGATTGAAGCTTGCCCGGTAGGCATTGCGCGCTTCGACAAGGCTCCAATACTCTTCTGCGGTCCGTCTCCCAACATAGGAAATCGTCCGGGCAAGATGTTTTTGCCCGCGCGCTGCCATTAGTTTTTCGATTATGGGGAGCATTAATTTGGGAGTGGACATCCCTTGTAGATTTCCCGCAATTTGCGGAATGGGTTTTTCTCCATCTAGGAGGCGCTTATAATCTGCTCCTCCCCCAGCAGACAAAATACCTAAAAAGATGCGCATGGCTTCGGCGACATCTGGAGGTGTGAACTGGTCAACGATTGCGCCTTGACCTTGCAGTGCATCGGCCGCCTCCTCAACCGCGCGCCGTATAGCCGGTGAGGCGCTGAAGATACCGTTGTCTGTATATACGCCGATCCGCAGGTTTTCAACATTAATTTTAGACGGATCACTCCAGGGCACAGGAGGCACCAGGCCGTGGGTTTCCATTGGAGATGGCATTGCAAGCACATCCATCGCCAGTTTAATGTCAGCGACTGTTCGAGCGATGGGGCCAGGTTGCGGGATGATGGTCTCTTGCCCTCCAGATAGGATGCCAGCAGGGAAATCATCATTCGATAAACGTCCCGAGGTCGGTTTTATGCTGTGTAGACCGCAGAAATGGGCTGGTATGCGGGTGCTGCCACCCAAATCACCAGCCAGACCTAAAGGTGACCCCCCCGCAGCAATGATGGCGCTTTCTCCACCGGAGCTTCCGCCAGGGGTGCGTGCCAGGTTCCAGGGGTTATTCGTCCGGCCATAGACACGGTTGTCACTCTCCCAGCCTGCTAGTGTTTGAATGACATTGGTCTTTCCCAGGATAATCGCACCAGCCGTTCTGAGTTTGGTGACCAGGGGTCCTTCACTGTTGTATTTCTTTCCTGCCTGGCTGAGGACCCCAAGGGTAGTATCTGTGCCCTTAACGCGAAATTGCTCTTTAATGGTAACTGGTACTCCATGCAAAGCTCCAATAGCTTCACCAAGGCTGCGTTTTCGATCCGCTTCATCAGCCTGCGCTCTGGCTTGGTCAAATAGGGGAATCACAACCGCGTTTAAATCCTTATCTACCTTCTCGATTTGTCGGATGTGGGCTTCAGTCACTTCACGTGCCGATAACTCGCCAGTTCTTATCTGTTTTGCCAACTCAGATGCGCTTAATTGACAAATTTCTTCAGCCGATTCGAAATACTTGTTTTCCATCAATACCTCCAAAACCAAAGGGTGAGCAGTCCGCTTTCATTTCCTGGTAATATGCCGCTAGCTTACCAAAGCTCGAAAGTTCGGTCACCCTACGGAGGTATGATATTCTTGGATTCCTGGTATGATTTCTAGGGGTCTGGTGATTTAGAACAGGTTCAAAGATCGAGCCTGTGCAGCAGCCTGTGTGCGGGATCGAACGCCAAGTTTACGAAAAATGCTGGTGGTATGTGATTTAACCGTTGTTTCACTGATAACCAGGTCCTCGGCAATTTCACGGTTGGTCATCCCCTCTGTGATAAGCCTCAATACTTCCGCTTCCCTTTTAGTTAGCGTCCCCCCCGTAGTTGTTATATGAATCGGCTGGTATCCAGTATCGCTCTCCAGTAGCCCTAATAACCATGTAGTTTGATCGAGGCACACGCGCTTCTCAAGGGCTAATTTCAAAACGGGGATTAGAATAATCCCCTCGGTAAGCAGTAACCCCAGCATGTTGCGTCGTTCGTACGCGCTTAGTAGTGTATGCAGTTTGGTAAGCGCAGCTTCAG
>JBFENN010000365.1:0-3014 GCA_041551115.1 Anaerolineales bacterium | reverse complement strand
CTTTAGATTTTGGTGGCACAAAATTGGCGGCGGCAGTTGTCGATGCAGCCACCGGGAACATCATCGCGCAAACACGGGTAGCGACTCCTTCCAAGGAAGGCGCAGAAGCAACGCTGGAAGCGATGATTATGATCGCCAGCGAGACCATAACCACTGTAAAACTGGATTCTGCTATCAACCGGATCGGGATTAGTTTTGGAGGTCCGGTTAATCTGGACCGCACTACAGTCCTGCACTCCCACCATGTCTCCGATTGGGATGGCATCATCTTGACGAAAAGGCTGTCGGAGGCATTTGGTTTACCGGCTTTTATGGATAACGATGCGAACGCGGCTGCCTTGGGGGAATGGGCGTTTGGTGCCGGAGGGCGCGCCGAGAATATGATCTATGTGCAGATCAGCACTGGTGTGGGCGCCGGGCTGATTCTCAATGGTGAGCTTTATCGCGGCGGGGCATTGGCAGGCGAATTTGGTCATATAACCGTTTTGCCCAATGGTCCGCATTGCGTTTGTGGGAAGTACGGTTGTGTCGAAAGCGTTTGTTCAGGCTGGGCAATCGCACGCGATGGTCGTGCCGCCTTACAGCTTGCACAACCCGCTAGCCCTCTTTGGCAGCTTAGTACTGGAAGACCAGAAAATATACGTGCCGAGCTGGTTTTTAATGCTTATCGGGGGGGTGATCCAGTCGCAGGCAGCATCCTCCAGAAATCCTTCTCGGGCTTAGGGATCGGTATCGCAAATATGATCTGCTTAATGGATCCTGAAATCGTCGTCATCGGTGGGGGAATTGCTCGTGCAAGCGATGTCATCCGCCAGTTTCTTTTACCCATTCTAGATATCCACGTCCACCATTTGTTTAAAGGACGCTATCAGCTTGAGTTTTCACAGCTGGACGGCAAAGAGACCTTATTGGGAGCCGCTCGTTTAGCAGCGGTTGCTAAACCGGACTGACATGAAGTCGGACAATCGTTCCTGCGTTAATGGGGCTGATTGTCATGTTTCGGTAAGGGGATGGGGATCTTGACAATCTCTCCGACCGGGGTATTCTGCATGGCTGTTTTTGCCTCATCTGGCAGTTCCATGAGCTGCTGAGCCATACGACGGGCTTCTTGAGGATCACCGCTTTCAACCGCCCTCACGAGACCGAAACAAAATGTGCTCTCGATGGCTACATAGTGCTCCGGAATGCGAGCGTTATCTTGCCACGTGCGTAGATTGCGCAAACTTAGCAGGGGTCCCGCAAGGATTTGAGTTAATTGATTCCCGGTTGCAGCTAAGATTGCCCGTAGGAAACGCTCAAAACGAGCCCGGAGTTCAGCTTGCACAGATTCTGGAACTCTTTTACCCCACCATTCCTTCTGGAAATTTTGGAAGTACAGGATGTAATCATCCGCTGCCTGGCGTATAGAAATGTGCTCCTCAGGTGTGGCTGTTTCGGCTGCCAAGGCGATCCATTCCGGTACGCTGATCTGGAGGAACTGTTCAACATCCCATGCTGTGGCATTGACCCGTCGCAGAGAGAGCAGCAGCGAATCTCCAAAGACCGGGTTTTCCGGGTCTGTGATGAACACACCCTTTCCGTGCTGTACATCAACCAGCCCGCGGGCCATCAGCAATCTGGTGGCGTCGCGTACCACTGCCCGGCTCACACCGAATTGCTCGGCTAGCTCAGGCTCAGTTGGCAGTGAGTCACCGGGTGCGAACTCACCGGCCAGGATGGCGGTTTGAACACGCTCCGCAAGCTGGTCGGACAATGTTTGTTTCTTTACTTGTTCACCGAATATCTCTGATTTACCCATCTTGTCCCTCCGTTGACTTTACCCGGATTGGTGCCATCTCTGCCGGTCTGGTCAAGTGCTTATGCTGAATTTGGTGGATACGCCAATAAAATCCCATGGATAAAGTAACCGCAAATGCGCTCACAGTCCATGCTGCGCTGATCGAAGTGAGGTCGGCTATGTAGCCAAGCAGCGCGCCGCCCAGTACGCAGCCGACATAAAAAGCAAGTGAACCGATGGATAGCATTGCTGAACGTTGGTTCGCAGGGATCTCTTTATTGAGCAGCGTCTCATGTGGTGAATTACGGACACCCATGTTGAAGTAAGCTATCCAAAAGAAGCTTGCTGCGAGGTAGAGATTAGTGCTCCATGCCAATAATAGCAAGGATATGCCCCAGAAGCCTTGGAAGATCATGCTGACGAGTGCGTAGCGGCCGTCGAAACGACGCGTAAGCGGTGTCGCAGCCAAGTTTCCAAGCATGCCGAAGGCGAAATTG
This sequence comes from Anaerolineales bacterium, assembly GCA_041551115.1. Taxonomy (GTDB): domain Bacteria; phylum Chloroflexota; class Anaerolineae; order Anaerolineales; family UBA4823; genus DAOVXM01. The sequence continues at coordinate 740 of JBFENN010000365.1, read as the reverse complement.
CCCGCCATGAGGATACCAAATATGTAGCTGTTCGGTAGTGTGCTGCCCATATAATTTGCAAAATGGGGCTGCCAGAAGCTCTCTAGGCTGCTTATCGCCAGCCCCGCAGATATCGAAGCACCGAACAGCAATAAGATGATCGGACTGCGTCGGCTGAGGACAATCCCATCCTGGACGATCTTCGGTACGCTCCTGAAGCCTGCCAGCAAGCTAGCTTCTGTGTATGGAGTGCGCTTCTCTTGAACCAGCAGCAGCGTGCAGATGAGTAATCCGACATTAATACCTATGGAGAAGAGGATTGGCACTGAAAGCGGGGTGAGGAAGGTGCTGCCATCAGGAGGCAGTGAGCTGAAGAGTGCCGGTAGTGCACTTCCCGCGAGCGTACCAATTCCTAATGCGAGCAGCGCGACTATTCCTGCCCGGGCAAGGTAAGGCTGTAGATCAATATCAGGTTCATGATCCTGGAGTGAATCTACGAACCAGGCTTCTAGGGCACCCGAGCTCAGCGCCCGTCCAATCCCATTCAGCACGTACGCTAGCAAAAGTAAAGGGAAGGTGAGGGCAAAGAACGCGGTCACGCCCGCAGATAGCAGCACGGCATACGCAAGGATGCTGACTCGTTTGCGACCGATCGCATCTGCCAAACCCCCGGTCGGTACTTCCAGCAGCACGATCACAAGGGAATACAAACCGGTTGTCAGTCCGATTTGAAATAACGACATACCACGAGCTTGCAGTAG
>JBFENN010000364.1:0-3018 GCA_041551115.1 Anaerolineales bacterium | reverse complement strand
GAATATGAGTACCACCCTTGGAGTGTACTTACGGGATTCTCAAGGAGTTTCGACCTCCGGGTATGGTTTTATCCTAAGCTTGAATGCTGCTATGGTAGTCTTATTTCAGTTCCCGATCACACGAAGAATTGAAAACTACCCTCCCATGTTAATGATGGCGCTTGGGACAGCTTTGTATGCAATCGGATTTGCAATGTACGGTTTCGTCTCACAGTACATACTATTCCTCCTCGCGATGGTGATTATCACAATTGGTGAAATGCTAGTTGCGCCTGTTTCGCAAGCATTGACCGCCCAGCTTGCGCCTGAGGATATGCGCGGCAGGTATATGGCAGTATTTGGATTCTCCTGGGGGATTCCTTTCGCAGTTGGCCCGATGCTTGCAGGGATGCTCATGGACGGTGGAGGCTCGACCATCCTTTGGTTCCTGGTCGGCGTAATCGGATTATTCGCCGCATTATGCTTCATCTGGCTGAATCGCCAAGTTGAGACCACCCCGATTGCTGCCAGCAGCCTCGGTGATTGAATACTCCCCAATCTCAGAAATACACTACCTAAACCTAGCGTAGGTAGTACTCCTTCCCACATACAGCTTGAAATCTGCTGGGGCAGGTGGGAAATTATTTCATATCTACTGAAATGTTTGGTATGCCAATTTACATTACCTGGAGTATATTGAACTCATCAATAAATTGAAAACAACGCGCACGTTTGAAGCTGGTATAAGTTCTAATAAGCATTCCTAAACTGTATAACAGTACTCTCGTCAAAGTCTGAAGCAAATAGATAAAGGAGCTAATAAATGGAATCCACGAACTTGTTTGATCCAAGCTTGACTTTAACCCCCAGCGAACTGGTCTTACTGTCAGGTGAACAGTTTGCGAAAAAAGTCCTGGCAGGTAACACCAAACTTCTGCACAGCGAGGCAAGTGTATCAGTTTCGCAGCTTGGGCAGGCAATACTGGCAGCAGCATTCCTGGCAAATGAAAAATCCGGAGCCACAAAACTTGACATCCGCCAGAAGAAAGCGTTGCTTGGTTTACGTAAGGTTAATGGCTTGTTTGTGATTCCGGTGAATGAGTCAATCGTCTGGCCTGAGAACAGCTTTGAAAGTCATATTTGTAAGCTGGCAGAAAAAATGGGTGACAAGAATGAAGTAGCGCGCATAGTTTATTCCTGGCTGGGTCATGACAGCAGTTCTCCTTGGAACGCCGTGATCCATGAAGTGAAAGAGGGGTTATCAAGTCGAGGGCTGCTCGACCGGAGAGAAGAGAAGAAGCTGAAAGTATTCACATCCGTCAATCATGAACTGCTCCCAGACACGTTGGGCCATGCAGAACCAGCCCGGATTGATGCGGTAAAGCAGCTGCTAACCAACTGCCAAAACTCCCATAAAGAAGTCTGGGATTTGCTTGTGAAACAGCTCAAGAAAGCCATCAGTGATCGAACTGAACAAAGCGATTCTGATTTCTAACCAAAGCCATATCATTTCAGATTCTATCGTTTAGATCCAGGCCAGATGCAATAACATCCGGTAATATATTTTATAGCAAAGCAATCAATTCTCGGCAATTCCGTTTTGTTTCTCTGTCACTCTCTTCATCTCTATACAGTAGAACGCAAACTGTTTGCTGCCTTTTCGATGATAATTACGGGCAATAGTACTCGCGCCTATCTGCGATCTTCCAGAGAAATTCTACGGACGCACAATGACAAACCCGGTATGCTATACTGGAAGAAATTAATCTATTGCCCGTTGGTAGTTTTTTTGATCGGTGGAGGTTTGGAGCATGTCGGTAGCGCTGGAGCTCTGGGAGCAACCGCAAGAAGATGAGATATACATGATTGTCGGCTGGCGTCAATGGGCTGACGCTGGATCGGTATCCTCGGGTTTACCGCAGTATCTTATCGAACAAACAAAAGCCAAGCAAATTGGTGCCATCCAGAATGACGGCTTTTATCTATTTCAAATTCCTGGCACCCACGATTTAGTGCGGCCAGTCGTCAATTTCACTGAAGGCTACCCAGACCGGCTGGAAACCCAGCGCAATGAGCTATATTACACCAGCCATCAAGGCCGCGGGGTTGTTCTCTTTATCGGGGACGAGCCCCACCTAGATGTTGAGCGCTACGTCGCAACCATACTACAAGCTGTTCAGAAACTCAAGGTGAAACGGATCATTGGGCTGGGGGGAGTTTACGGTGAGCTGCCTTATAACAAAGAGCGCATAGTATCATCCATTTACAGTATGAACAATTTGAAGGCAGAACTAACCGATTTGGCGGTTAACCTATCGGATTACCAAGGAGGGGCAAGTATAGGCTCGTACCTTTGCCGGCGAGCAGGCGATCAGGGTGTTGAGTATATCTCTTTTTATGCTTTTGTCCCGACCTATGACCTCTCCAGCACAAATCAGGTTGGCAACACGATCCGCATCGAAAACGACTATATGGCCTGGTTGGGGATCATGAAGCGTGTTAACCACATGTTGAAATTGGATCTCGATTTATCAGATCTCGAACAAAAAAGCGTCCATTTAATTGAATTAATGGACAGCAAGGTTGAAGAATTGGACCGCAGTGAACCCCAACTTGGAATGCGAGCATATCTTGATCGCCTAGCGGTTGAATTTAATGAGATTGAATTTAATCCACTCGATGATGTTTGGGAAGAGGAACTGCGCAGACTTTTCAATAAGCTTGATCCTGATGAATAGGAGCCAATATCTCAGTTGCTACTACTAGATATCACTATGTTGAGGGGCGTTGATCCAGACAGCTACTATTTGAACATAACTGTTCATGGGGAGTTGGCAATTACTCATCCCCAGACTTAACACTGTACGTGACCCGTTTTATTTTCTCCTCGCACCTACCAGGCGATACAATAGATATCCCACTCCTAAATCTTTCTATATTTCTAAGCAGTTTAATTCCCCCCATCTTGCAAACAATATAGCTATAGAAAATATACTATTTGGATCTTGACAATACTGTGCCATATATGGTATAATGTGT
>JBFENN010000363.1:0-3033 GCA_041551115.1 Anaerolineales bacterium | reverse complement strand
GCGGCCTCCTCAGGCGGGGTAGCATTTACCGGTGGTTTGGAGGCTGTTTACCGTGCTAACTTGTGGCTGCGAACGGCTAACCGTGTATTGGTTCGTCTGGGCGAGTTCTATGCGGCGGCTTTTTCGAAGCTGCGCAAGGAGACCAGTCGCCTACCCTGGGAGGATTATCTCATACCCGGACAACCGGTCGCACTGCGTGTCACCTGCAAGAAGTCCCGCCTTTACCACTCGACAGCGGTAGCTGAGCGGATCGCGGCATCTATCGGCGACCGGTTGGGTAAGCTGCCGCCCCAGGTGAAGTTTGACCCGGATGCCGATAATAATCATGCTCAGCTGGTCATCGTGCGGCTGCACCATGACCGCTGCACGATCAGCGTAGATTCTTCCGGCACGTTGCTCCATCGCCGCGGCTATCGCTTGGGTACCGCCAAGGCCCCGCTGCGAGAGACACTTGCTGCTGGGATGCTGCGGGCATCTGGTTGGGACCGTGTTTCACCTTTGGCTGATCCCTTCTGCGGGTCAGGCACCATCCCCATTGAGGCTGCCTTGATGGCAGGTGATATTCCTCCCGGACAATCACGTAGTTTTGCTTTCATGGACTGGCCCGGTTATGATGCGTCACTTTGGGAATCTTTACTGCATGCGGCTGCCGGACAGTGCAGAGCTGATATCCCCCGCATCTACGCTTCCGATCGCGACGCCGGCGCTATAAAAATCGCCCGGGCTAATGCAGCTCGGGCTGGGGTTGTGGAGGCAATCGAATTCGCGTGCCAGACCGTTTCCGCACTCTCACCCGTTGGCACAGGCTGGGTGGTCACCAATCCACCGTATGGCATGCGGGTCAGTAAGAACAAGGATTTACGGAATCTCTACGCCCAATTCGGCAACGTGCTGCGGCGTGAGTGTCCTGGTTGGCAGGTCGCTTTCCTGAGCAACAGTTTCCAGCTGATCGGCAGCACAGGGCTCGATCTCGATACAAGCATCAGCTTCCAGAGTGGGGGCAGCGCGGTGAAAGTGGCTTACGGAGCGGTGCCAGTGCTTGATGATGATTGATAACTGAAAAAGTGATATATCCGGATATGAGAAGAATCCCCCAAGTATTGAGCATCAGTTGCTATCCCACTTAGTATTTTCGAAGGATACCCTCAACTTGGCGCCATTGCTGGACCAACGGATCGTTCATATATAGCTGCAGAGTCAGCAGGGCTAACATTAGGCAGTAGAATTGCCACACAATCAGGGGGATATTCATCATGGCTCGTACCCTCGTCAAAGTGATCTCATACTGTATACCGTATTCCCGTCCATAGGTTCAAAAAAGTGCCCAACCGCCCTCGAATGTTTCCGGGCATTTAACCAGATCGGATTTCATTGGATTTGGTTAACAACGCAGCAGCGATCAGCGCCAGCAGACCGATCCCATCGAAGATGATGAAACGCCCGATCGCGCTGCGCGCCTGGACATGGATATCGGCTAGGGTGAAGTAAATAATTGTCTCCCCGACGAAACCGATCGCCTGCATCGCAATTGCCTCATACAGCGATATCCTGTGCCGCAGCGGATTCCACAATGCGACTGCATACGGCACGTTCCACATCAGGAAGAGCACCGCCATACCACGCAGCGTGGCCTCACCAACTGCACCTGCCAGCTCGAAACTGCCAACGTATTTACCCGGCCACAGCAGAAAGGCGATAGCCGCTTGCAGGTTGATTAACAGGACTGCCCCGATAAGTATGCGTGCCAGGGAGACTCTACCAGAATGCCGGTGACGGAAATTGTCACTCTGGGTCATACATCTCCACCCCTCGGATTTCTTTGATCTGCATGCTTGGATCGCCAGTGATGATCCGGGTGCCGCGTTCAAATGCCATGTAATTCCAGATCCAATCCAGCATTACCACAAGCTTGGTCTGGAAGCCGACCAGGAACATGATGTGGACCAATCCCCAGGCCAACCAACCCAGAAACCCACCCAGCGTGAATCCTTTTATGGATGCGACTGCTTTTCCGCGGCCGATGGTAGCCATCGCGCCCTTATCAAAATATGTAAACTTAGGTCGCTCATAGCTCTCACCAGCCTTGATCTCGTTCCGGATGATTTTTCCCACGAACTCGCCCATTTGGATTGCCCCTTGAGCTACCGCTGGCACAGGTTGGCTGCTGTCCTCATCCATCGCATGGGCCGCATCCCCCACCACGAATACCTCCGGGTGACCCTTTATTGAGAGATCGTGCTCTACAACCACCCGCCCCAACTTATCAGTTGGCACACCCAGCGATTGGGAGACCTGCGTGCCTTGTACACCAGCCGCCCAGAAGACATTTTCAGCAGAGATTTGCTCCTCGCCAACCTTGACCCCCGTTTCGTTCACTTCGGTCACGAAGCTCTGCAGCTTGATCTCAACTCTCATTTTCATCAGGTCCTGATGGGCACGCTCACCCATCCCCGACGGCATTCCTTTTAGCAGCCGGTCGCCTCCCTCCACCAGCAGGACCCGGGCTGTAGTTGTATCGATGAAGCGGAATTCCCTTGGCAGCGTATAAGTCGCAGTTTCCATGATCGCACCGGCCAATTCCACACCTGTTGGTCCACCTCCAACGACTACAAATGTGAGCTTCCCCCGGCGCGCCGCCTCATCGCTTTCGTACTCTGCTTCTTCAAAAGCCATCAAAATGCGGCGTTTGATTTCCAGTGCATCATCGAGCGATTTTAACCCCGGGGCGAATGGTTTATACTCATCATGACCAAAATAGGCTTGATCCAAACCGCAGGCGATGACCAGGTAATCGTAATGTTTTTCGCCCCGCACGCCCAGAACGGTTTTTCGCTCGAGATCAATCCCGGTGATCCTTCCCATGGCTACGCTGACATTTTTTTGGTCGCGCAGAATCCTTCGGATCGGAGCGGAGATCTTGTCTTCGGAGAGAACCGCGGTTGCCACTTGGTACAGCAGCGGTTGGAAAAGGTGGTAGTTCTGCCGGTCCACTAATGTGATATTGGCTGGGCATTGTTTTAATTGTTTCACTGC
>JBFENN010000362.1:0-3035 GCA_041551115.1 Anaerolineales bacterium | reverse complement strand
GATCGCCTTTGTATCTCTCCGTGATGGGAATGCCGAAATCTATGTGGTCGATGCCGATGGAAACAATTTACAGCGGCTGACCAAAAACAACTACAACGACTTTGAAATCGACTGGTCGCCGGATGGCACGTACATCGCCGTTTCATCCCAAACGGGTATGTATGGGAACATCTACCTCATTGATGTCGAGGCAGCCCTGCAGGATCCCACTGGTCTCACACGACAACAACTCACCGACACGGACGCAACTGACGCTTTTCCCACATGGTCGCCCGATGGCTCACGGATTGCCTTCATCTCCAACCGGGAGGACGAGCGCAACTGGGAAATCTATGTCATGGATGCCGACGGGGGCAACCAAGAACGACTGACCTACACAGATGCGACAGACGGTCCGCCGAGCTGGTCCCCGGATGGTACGCAGATTGTCTTTGAGTCAGACCGGGATGGCGATTTCGAGATCTATGTGATGGCGGCGGATGGTACCGATGTGCGGCCTTTGACCGACAACAGCGTTCAAGATAGAAACCCGGACTGGCAGCCTGGCAAGATCCCTTCAGCTGCGGTGTGTCATTCGTGCAAATGCGCCGGTCTCGATCCACTACAGATGCTGTTGGTCTACGGTATAGAGACGACTCACGCGCTGGATTTTGGTCATTCGCCACGCCAGAGGAAGAGGGCATTGGATGGAGATTTTCTTGAGGTAGGCCTCGCCCGTTAGCGGAGTTCAGTAAAGCGGCTGAGTTAGGCAGGGGGTCGCCTGGCACGCGCAAGACTTGGATTCGAAGTTCGCCGCAAAACACGGGGTCGTACGAGAATTACTTGCTGAACGTGGCTCTGGTAAAATCAGCAAAACAGGCTAAGACACCAGACGGCTGATGATCCCGGCGTAACCGATGGATGGTGGGAAGCCTAGGGGATGAAAGTTATGGATGAGTGGAAGCTGCTGAAATGCCTTTTGCTGGTGGTGTTCACCTGCGTCTATAGCAGTGCAGCTTGTATTCCGAATATCAACAATGAAGACGCCAGCCTGCCAGTATTACCCTATGCCAGTGAATTTCAGGCAGCAATTGACCAGGTTTTGATCAAGTATCCGGATCATGATCTGGGGATTTCAGCCTCAGTCAGTGTGCCTGGCTACCGGACCTGGACGGGCGTCAGTGGTTCTTCGCAGCCAGGCGATCCGATTACGGCAGATATGCTCTTTAATGTCGGGAGCGTCGCAAAGAATTTTGAAGCTGCCCTGGTGCTGAAGCTGGTAGAAGATGGTGTCCTTTCTTTGGATGATCCGGTCGAAAAATATCTGCCCCCCTATAAGTATGTTGACGGCAAGATAACACTACGTCAGCTTCTTGACCATTCCAGTGGGATTTTCAACGTGTTCGAGCATCCTGACTTCCCATGGGTGCGAACGGATGTCGATTATGCTAGACAGTGGCAGCCAGAAGAAGTATTCAATCATTTTGTACTTGAGCCATACGGCCCGCCGGGTTATGCCCAGCACTATTCCAGCACGAACTACCTATTGGTCACAGAAATAATAGAAGCTGCCACCAGGTCCACCGTACCAGAAGAAATAGAGCGCTACTTTACCGGACCGATGCAACTGGAGCACACTTATGTAAGTATGGGCTCACCGCCACCCGCTCAGTTTTCCGTGGCACATCCATGGGTGGATATCAACCGGGATGGGATTCTAGAAGATCTGTACGGCATACCGCTTACCTGGAGTGCATCGCTGACCCACCCGGTGATGTTTTCCACACCAGACGACTTGGTCCAGTGGCTGAACGCTCTGTATCGTGATGGCACCGTGCTCAATTCCGGTTCATTAGCCGAGATGCTTTCCATTCCAGAGATTTCAATGAGGGATCCAGAGGGTGGGTTATATGGACTGGGAACAATTGATTTCGTTGATCGATTAGGAATGCACACGCAGGGGCACAGCGGTTCATCGCTGGGGTACTGTGCATTGGCTTTTTATTTACCTGATTATGGCGTATCCCTCGCCATATTGATCAACACGGGAGAAAGCCCGGCAGAATTGGCCGGCTATATGTTGGGTGATAGCTGGTCAGGGTTCAAAGCAGTTATTCTGGAGAACCAGGAAAGATTGGAGTGAGTTGATCAAGTGGGGCATTATACCAAAACCATTGATATATTTCGCATAGACGTTAAGATAAGTGGGACAAGGTGGGCAAGAAAGAAGGTTAAAGATCAAGGATGATGATATATGCATTGTCATTTCCGCACGTATCCAGCGGGAATCCAAGATTGCTTATGCGTGGAATCCTGCCTGCGCAGGAATGACAGACTAAAGAGTACCCCAAAGAAAACCTGCTTCATCAAACTCATGGCTAGCAAAAAGAATAGTGTATATCGTCAGGTGTGGGACCATGTCTATGTCCCAGGTTAGTTTCGTATAGGCATCAATTTGGCAAGATGTGTGGGTAAGATCAGCCTACTTCCCGCGCTCGATCACAAGAATCTTAAGCAGGATGTTTTGATGGAAATGATCAAGCATGTTTTGAAGGTAGTATACATTTTAGTCGCTTTGTTTTTCGTCATGCTCATTTTCCGCGCATCCCATCAAGCTATTTCGATACTGACACAGAATACATATAGGGTGGCGGAAATGCTCCAGAAGATGTCCGCGCAGAGATCATTGCACAATTGGAGAAGTTCCAGGCAGGGTATACGGCACGTGATCTTGATCAGGTCGATGCTTTCATGGCGGATCTATTTCAAATGAGAGCCTGTTAGTGCTTGGAGCCATGCCAGATGATATCTATATCGGCCAACGAGATGTCTCAAAATTGATCTACAGCAATTGGAAGCTTGGGGTGATGCGGCGTTTTTAATGGACACTGCGCATATATCATCCGCAGACAAAGTGGCTTGGATCTCAACCATTGGGCGTGTACGATTCGATACGCCCAGATTTTTAATTTTCCCCTTGAGGCTATCTGCGCTGATGGTGAGAGAGGATCTGTTCGGAAATTCCAGTCCATGCAGTTCCAATTTGATTTGAATCT
>JBFENN010000361.1:0-3051 GCA_041551115.1 Anaerolineales bacterium | reverse complement strand
TAAAGCATTAGCTTCAGTCGTGACGGCACATTTCATCCACACCAAAGTAAAACATATTCATCTATTTACAGAGCATTATCGATTAGTGGCGCTGAAAATATACTTGCAGGTCGGGTATATCCCTTTGATTAATGCACCAGAGATTCTGGTGCATTGGTGGGAAGTATGCCGACAGTTGGGTCAGGAGTATGCCCCGGATCGGTGGAAAGCAGCAACACTATCCTATTTCGATCAGACATTTCTAAATTAACCGATCTTCCTCCTATTAGGATAGGTGATTAAATGCCGATAATTCTTAGTAGGTGAACATATGGGAGGTTGAAACCATGGAAACATTCTTCAGTGGCATTCGTGTGTTGACGCCCATGCTGTTGATTTTTTCGGTGATAGCAGTTGTCTTTGGATGGAGATGGTTCACAAATATCAGGAAGCAGGCTTTGCTTGAGAGTGGCAACCCAGCTGAGGCCGAAATTATTGAAGTTTGGCATACCGGGCTAATCGTTAACCGGATCAACATCCAAGTTGGAATGCGGCTTCAAGTTCGTCCAGCCTCACTTCCGCCCTATGAAACCAAGACCTACACATATATCTCACGGCGTGATCCGATCGCATACCGCCCAGGTATGTTATTGGATGTACGCTACGACCCAAATAACCAAAAAAGAATAGCAATCGCGGGGATCAAGGCGGAAATTGTAAATGGAACAATGGTACAACGCGCTGAAGAAGAGAAGCTCTATTTTGGGGATCAGCAGTTCCTTAAACTTGATGATCTTCCTGAGGAGCATCAAGTTCGATATCGCCAGCTGATGTCCATGTTAGCCGATGAGGACCAAGACGGGATACCTGATGCGCTAGATTTGAATGTAACTCATGAGTCTACTTCTCCAAATGGAAGCCATCCAGTTGAGGAAGGTATTGAAGCAGTAGAAACACTGCGCAATCTTAAAGAATTGTTGGAAAGTGATTTGATTACCCAGGCAGAGTATGATGCCAAGAAACAAGAAATCCTTTCTCGAATGTGATAGACTTGCGTCAAGAATAATAGGTTTCCGAGGAGTTAGGATGAAGAAAGGAGCAGTCATAAACCAACTTGTATCGGAATTGCTTGCAGGTTTAGGACATATGGATGAAATTGTAATTGCCGATGCAGGTCTGCCCATTCCACCGGGTACTCGCCGGATCGATCTTGCCTTAACCAGAGGCATCCCCATTCCAGGATACCTTATCTGTGATTTTAAGCGAGATGTGCGTCGAGAAAGCTGCCGTCGCCCAGGAGATGGTATCTACAAGTCCTAGTGTGTATGAGATGGTCTGTATGATGCTTAATGGGATAGACATTGATAAATTGCCACATGTGGACTTCAAAGAACGCTCGAAATTGTCCCGTGGAGTGATTCGCACTGGGGAATTTACCCCTTATGCGAATATTATTCTAGTGTCAGGAGTCTGGGGATTTGATTAAAGGTAGAGTCGGGATAAGAAATTTGTTATTATCCTACTGTTGATAGGTCAATTCAATATATGAATGATCTGATCCGAATCTTTGTAAAATTATTCCGGCTTGTTGTTGTTTTGGTAATTATCTCCTATTTGACAACTCCTGGAGTTGCTGGGGCAATTTATTACGCTTCCCATCCCAGACAGACATCACAACCAGGCCCGATGGCCACGATCAGGCTTGATCCGCAGGTCGATCAGCGCTACGTACCACCCCCAGAAAATTACCTGCGCAGAGATAGTAGTCGTACAGTTACCAATTCAGCCACCATCGTTGTTAACTACAACGGTCCAGGCTGGACTACCGAATCCCGAACTGCATTTGCTTACGCCGCTGGTATCTGGGAGTCGTTGATCACTTCAACTATCCCGATCGAAGTCGATGCGACGTTCAGCCCGTTACCGTCCGGGGTTTTAGGTGGCGCAGGTGCAATGGAAATCTATATGAACTTCGAGCATGCACCTCGAGCAGACACATGGTACCCAGTCGCAACTGCCAACAAGCTTGCGGGGACCGATCTCAACCCCTATGAAGCCGATATCATCGCTACTTTTAGCAGTACATATTCAAACTGGTACTTTGGCACCGGTGAAACCACCCCAAATGACAAGATCAACTTTGCATCAGTCGTACTGCACGAGCTTGGTCATGGCTTGGGATTCTTCGGTTCAATGCAGGTTGATGATGGCAGCAATGGGATTGAATGCAACGGGATTGCGGGAGTCGGTTGTTATGGATACGAAAATCCATCCGATATGCAAACATACCCTATGATATATGATATGTCTGCGGAGAATGGAGCTGGTTTCACCTTGCTCTCTTTCCCGAACAACTCGATTTCTTTAGGTAGTGCGCTGACTAGCAACGACATTTATTTTGACAGTCTGGGAGCTATTGCTGCAAATGGTGGCAGCCGCATTCCGTTATATACTCCGGTTGTTTGGCAGCCAGGATCGAGCTACTCACACCTGGCCGAATCCTATAACCCCACCGATCACGCTTTGATGACGTATAGTATCGCTTTGGGCGAAACCATATACAGCCCAGGATCAGTGGCTTTATGCATGTTTAGCGATATGGGCTGGACCGTAACTGAAACCTGCTCAAATACTCCGATTACGATAACGGGATTGACCGCAGTGAACGATGGACCTACCGAGCTTGGCTCTGAAACACAACTCATCGCCACCATCGAGAGCGGAAGCGACGTGAATTATGAATGGGACTTAGGTGATGGGAACAGCGGGAATGGGGCAGTGATCAACTACGAGTATACAGCTACTGGAACATACACTGCTACCATTACAGCTACGAATACGGTTAGTTCTGATACTGCAATCACGTTGGTTGACATTGTCCCTAACACCATCGCCATCACTGGTTTGATAGCAGATAATGACAGTCCGACCACGCTGGGAGATACTACCCACCTGACTGCCACTGTCACAAGCGGCAGTCAGATGCACTATAACTGGGATTTTGGAGACGGAGCGAGCGGTACCGGAGCACTGGTTACCCATGTATACCAGGCCACTGGTATCTACACGGCG
>JBFENN010000360.1:0-3085 GCA_041551115.1 Anaerolineales bacterium | reverse complement strand
GGTACAAGTGCCACAGCCCTGACATTGAGCGGTGTCAATATAAGCTGCCCCGCCGAGATTTCCTACCCCATGACGGGTTCCATCTTCGACAACTGCTGGTATAGAAAACGGGCAGGTACGGGTGCAGGTCAAACAACCAACGCATTTATCAGCATCCACAACCGCAACGACACCTCCTAAGAATAGCGTTTCTCCCTTCGAGAGCAAGGTAATTGCCCGGGCAGCTGCTGCTTGAGCGTGACTGATGCTCTCCTCAATAAATTTAGGATAATGTGCCATACCAGCGATGAATATACCCTCACGCATGAAATCCATCGGACGGAGTTTCAACTGTGCTTCGGCAAAGAAACCCTCGCTGGAGAGAGGCACTTGGAGTATCTCCGCTAGCTGTTGGGTGCCTTGCGCCGGAGCTATACGCGTGCTGAGCGGAATCAAGTCGGCCGGTAATTCGAGCCAGCGGTTTAGCGATAGATCCTTTACACGAACCAAGATATTCTGCGCGGTGTACACTAATTCGGGCGGAGTCTCGTCTGTGTAGCGGATGAAAACAACTCCTAATCGTCGTGCTTCGTTATAATATTCTTCCCGGAAGCCATAGGTAACGATATTCTTGTATAGCACAGTCACCTGGCAGTTTGGGTTGAATAACTTCAGCCGGATCGCATTCTTCATCGTATTGGTGCAGCAAACCCGCGAGCAGTACTGCAGTTCCCCATCAGGTTGTGCGCATTGGATCATAACCACGTCGTGAAGGTTAGCAATCTCCATAGGTTTATGAATAACCTTCTCTTCTAATTCGCTCTGAGTAATGACCTGGGGCAACTCCAACCAGGGGTGGTCTCGGGTTTCATCTGCGCCAGTAGCGACGATTGTGACGCCATGTTCAATCTGATAATGGTCGACAGATCCATCTGGTCTTGTTGTACGTAGCTGGGAACGGAAATAACCAACGTGTCCACTCTGGGCAATTAATTCCGTACGTGTGAGTGAGTTGATCCGTTGGTGTGAGCGGACACGATTGATCAGGTCGCGGCCCAGACGACGAGGGTTATAGCCCTCTGCGACATAATAGAGGTTTTGCAGATTCCCGCCCAACCGATCCGAACGCTCAACTAGCTGGACATCATAACCGCTATCAGCAATTGTCAGAGCCGCAGTCTGCCCTGCAACGCCGCCACCGATCACTAGGGCAGATGGGCGAGAATGGTGCATTACTTTTTTAACAGGCTGGGCGGATCTCAATCGACCTACTGCAATTCGGACCATCTCCTGAGATTTTTGGTTGGCGAGGTCCTTCTGCCAGAGGTGCACTCGGCTGCACTGTTCGCGTATGTTTACTAATTCGACAAAATAAGGATTTAATCCAACTTGCCTTATCGCTCGTTGAAAAAGTGAATCATGTGTCCGGTTGCTGCAGGCTGCAACCACAATCCGGTTGAGGTTTTCCGATTGGATGCGCCGCTGGATATCTTGAATTGATTCAGGGAAACAAGCGAATTCTTTACATTCAACAGCTACTACGTCAGTCCAGTGTTTGGCTTGCTCTAAAAGTGCGGGTATGTTGAGCACTTCTTCGATCGTCTTCCCGCAAGTACAACCAAACACACCGATTCGCAGTGGCTCGCCACTTACATCTCTTTCGGGAATTAAGTCGTTTACAGCTAGAAATGGCCATTCACGAGTGAATGTGTACGTATTAAGACGTTCATTGAGCAGGCGCATCACTTCTGCAGCTGCCCCGCTCGCATCGATGATTGTTTCGGAAATCTCCTTCGGTGATGAAAAAGCACCACAAACAAAGACGCCCGAATGTGATGTTTGCAGCGGGGTGAATTTATCTGTCTGGCAGAAGCCGTGTTCATTCAGCTCTAGATCCAACAATTGGGTGAAATGGTGGGCAGATTCTGGCGGCTTCAATCCAGTTGCTAGTACGACCATTTCAAAACGTTTTGTTTTCGGGGTTCCACTTGGATCTGAATATTGGATGATTAAATCCTTTGAACTTGGGTCTTCTTGGATCGCAGAAACTCTACAGCGGGTATAGTGGATTCCGTGCTCTTGGCGCGCTTTACTAAAATAGCTTGCGTACTCCTTGTTGAAAGCTCGTTCATCCATAATGAACACGTGGCAATCGACATCATTTCCCAGTCGCTGTTTAGCAAGGATTGCTTCTTTTGTCGCATACATGCAGCATATTGATGAACAATAACTATTCTGCTGATCCCGCGATCCAATGCATTGCAGCCAAGCAATTGAATTTGGTGCTTGGCGGTTTGAAGGTCGCAGGATGGTTCCTTCGGTTGGGCCTGACCGACTGGCTAATCTTTCATACTCCATGGCATGCAGGACATCAGGGTAGAGCTTGTAACCAAGTTCGCTGATCTCACCAGGGTCATAAGCTTGGAAGCCTAACGCCAATATGATCGCTCCCACCTCGATAGAGAGTAAACGGGGAGCTTCCTGCAAGTCAATAGCATTACTAGGGCAGACATCGACACACTTTCCACACTCGTCGCAGTATGGTCTCCGATTTATTACATATGCATCGGGGGCAGCACGAGCCGCTACTTTGTGGATGGCTTTCTGCATTACCATATCCTGCTGGTAAGGGTCGGGGTACTCAATTGGACAAACCTGAGCACAGTAATCACAGTTAATACAGGAGTTAGCATTGACATAGCGCGGTTCCTGGCGCAAAGATACGGTAAAGTCGCCCGCTTGCCCTTCTATATCGGTCACATGCGTGTTGGTCAGGATTTTGATATTGGGGTGTTGGTTGTGCTGGATATAGGCAGGAGAAATGGATGGGCGTGTACAGCCATAACCGTGATCAGGTGTTCCACGGCAGAGTACACAATCATGTTGGGGGAACATGTAGCCAAGTTGGGCAACGCGCCCTCCCAGGCAAGGTGTTTGTTCCACTAAAAATACTCTTAATCCAGCATCTGCTAGATCGAGTGCAGCACGCATACCCCCAATACCTCCACCAACAACTAATACAGCAGCAGGTTTTGGCTGTACATTCGAAAGATTGTTCGCTTGCATGGTTTTTGCTCCAATGCTATGTGAACGGTATAACTATCTT
>JBFENN010000359.1:0-3095 GCA_041551115.1 Anaerolineales bacterium | reverse complement strand
ATCATGAAAAGGAATACATTCTCGGTGCTACGTTTCTCGAGCTTATTAGCGATGGATAACCCTGAAGAACCCTCTTCGATCCTGATGCGGGGTGCACAGGTAAGCCATGTAAAAGCCGAGAAACGGGCGATCACGTCCCAAGGCGCACTCTAACTTGAGGCTTCACATACCCGTTTGCACGAATTGGGCCTCGAAGAGCTGGTACGATGAGCGATTCACACAAATGGCAATAGCGCCTTCGAGATTTCTCTGCACGACCCAATGGAAAAGTTGTCATCTTCATGAGATGAACAACACGGCTGTCGATCTCAATTTGTAGTGAAACCATACTCCCCGGCGGCCTCTATGAAGATCGCAAGGCTTTTTACACGAAAGCATTTGCCGTATCTTGATACGCGACCATGTTTGCCATCGTCAGAAGAAGCCCGCAATTGGGCACCAGATCTTTGACAACCAGCCATATTTTGGCCAATTTAATCAGAGCATCTGTAGAAGGCAGTGAAGTTGTCATGCAAACCGGTGCGGACCCACGCCTGGAGACTCAGGTGATGCCAAACATGTACGGGCAAATGTACGGAAAGGGCTGTGATCTCGAGAAGGTGGAAACACAAATAATTAGCGAAGCCATAGCCGAATCTTAGCGCCGACTGGGTCGGGTTCATGTATACATATTGGGTGTTGTAAGAATGCCATAGGAAGCAGTGCGCTGCCCTCGTGCCATGCTGGTTCAATATTCCTGAATAAACTCAAGAAACCTAATTACAGAGACCACATGTAAATTATTTGCAATATTCAAGACGTATCGCGTTATTAAAGAACTTAAATTCTGAAACTCCTTATGATACCTAGCTGCGACCTAGCACGTACTCAAGGGATTAATGAGAGGTCTCTGTATAATATTCGTCTGTTTAGTCATTATCGAATATGATGGATGAACATCATGATTTGGTGGATGATCTGATCGGTTGGTGTGAACTTGGGTCTTATTTAGAATCATTCACTCGCGTCGGCAGTAAAATTGTAGACGCCGGATACATAGCTAGGATTATGACACTCTCAATACTTCTTAAGAGCTGCTTACTCAGTAAGGTCTCCCTTTAGAATTCTCATGGGTTTTGAGAACCACAATAACCTGCTGTCAAAGATTGGAATTTTCAGCCAGTATTCACTACCTGTTGCATACTTCTTGCTTGTGATACTTTTCTATCCCTTTCGATTCGTCTTGGAATTTGATCCTGATGAAGGTTTGAGTCTGATCTTAGCTAGCCAAATTACGGAGGGATTGAATCTCTACTCTGAAGTGTGGACTGATCATCCTCCTCTTCTCCCACAGTTTCTTGCAGGTATCTTTCATATCTTTGGTAGAAATGTCACGATCGCACGCATTTTCATCCTCCTGCTATCTTGCATGCTCATATGGGCTGCGGTTGCGTACCTGCACTCATTCTGGGGATCCGTGCACACCACATTGGGTATGCTTTTGGTGGTTCTGCTTCCTCACTATACTAGGCTGAGCGTCTCAGTGATGATCGGGCTCCCCTCGATTGTTTTTGCGGTGGTCTCATTCGTAAGCCTTGCATTCTGGCACCGAAAGCGGGCGCGAATATTCCTGATCTTCTCAGCGTTATTTCTCGGAGTATCGCTGATGATCAAACTCCAAACCGGCTTCCTCGCTCCCATCTTCGTCATCGGATTGCTGATCTCAGAGCTACGAGGGCGTGGTAGGGGAGTGTCATGGATAACACTCCTTAAACCTGGATTTATCTGGATGTTCGTGTTTTTTAGCTTCGTAACAATAGTGTGGATACTCTTTATTGGAGAGGAGGGAATCCATCAGCTTGTCGGCTTTCATCTGACGGCAAGAAGCACTCTCGCTCTCCAAAGTTGGTCAGGTGATGTTAGGATCTCTCAATTGTTGAAGGTATCATGGCCAATTATTGCCTTGAGTGTGATTGGGAGCTTCTATGCCAATAGGACAAGATCCTTCACTGCAAACTACCTCATCGCATGGATACTTGTGGGGTACATCCTTCTCGCTCAGCTCCAACCCATCTGGTACCACCATCAACTGCTACTAACTATCCCTGCCACAATGCTTGCTGCCATTGCCGGAGGGGAGGGTTTCAGAACATTAATGCGTTTCCGAGCACTTCGAGTGATGCCAATGCGCGATAGTATTCCCGCAGTGATAAGCATATTTGCCTTGGCAGCCTATCTGTATCTTAGGACGCTTCCCGCAATCAGCGAATATCGTTACGATCTCCCCAATCTTCGCCCACCGACAATTCCTCCCACCCCTCGCCAAGAAATGTTGGCCATCATCTCTGATTTCGCTGATGAAACAAACGTGATCGTGACAGATCGTCCCATGTTTGCCTTCAGAACCGGGATCGCAATCCCACCAGAGTTGGCAGTATTTTCAGGCAAACGATTTCTTTCTGGGATACTTTCCGAGAACGATGTTATACACATTATCCAAACAACGAATCCTGAACAAGTCGCATTGACCAGATTCTACATGCCCGAGGTTATGGCTTACTTGGCTGACAATTATCAATTAAAGTATACCCAGGCCACCAATCAGTTATTTATCCGCAATGACATCGTCACGAAGTAATCCATGATCTCTAATAAACTCATCATCTCTTGTTGCCTGCCTTTGCAAGATCTTAAGAAGCGTGAAATAAATTTACACGTCCCACCAACTCTATCTTGGCTCGATGGCGTGCGATATGTCTATGGTTGAAAAAAAGAGGGGAGCCCCTTGGTTGGCAATGCGCGAAAACTGGCGTTTTGAGTCCAGCGACAGGGAAAGCCTCCCTCTCGTATTAATACTTCTCGGCTCGGCTGCTCTCCGCTTGATCTCCCTAGACTATTCTCATTTCCAGGGAGACGAAATCTCGGCTTTATACCCTTTGGATGTCGCCTTCCCCAAATCCCTGATTGAGCAGCTGAAAGGTCCTATCCAGCTATTGGTGACATTAGCTGTTCACCTCCTAACCGGTGAATATGGGGAGTGGGAGACTCGTCTTCCATTCTCGTTGGCCTCACTGCTTGGGGTCTATATCATCTATCTCTTCGTGCGCGATGGATTT
>JBFENN010000358.1:0-3099 GCA_041551115.1 Anaerolineales bacterium | reverse complement strand
GCAGCAATTCAGAAAGCCCTCATTGAAACTGTCCCTTCTTACCCGCGCGGGACCTTGGCCTATCACCCCTACGAGTATGGGTGGATCCTGAACGAAATCGTGCTGCAAGTAGATGGAAGGAACCTGCCCGATTTCTTTGCAGAGGAGATAGCTGACCCTCTCCAACTGCCAGCGCTACGTTTCGGATTGGCAGAACGAGACATGGACTCATTGGCATTCTCTTATTGGTTAGGAAAAGAGAAAGTCATGGTAGCGGGATTGAATGTGGCTGAGAATTTTGAAGAACAAAACACTGAGCAGTACTTGAATGCCAGGAATCCGGCCACCAGTTTGGTCAGTGATGCCGCCAGTCTATCGGCTTTCTACGAATTTCTTTTATCTGGCGGTAGATCACCAGCAGGGGAGCAGTTGATAGCGGAGAAGACATTACATCAATATACATCGCGACAAGTTCTGGCATGGGATAAAAGCCTTAAAACTGTTTTAGCAGTAGGACGCGGATTTGTTATCGGAACTCGCTTTCCCTCTAGTTTTGGGTGGTGGAATACAAACCAGTGCTTTGGTCACGTAGGAGGTTTTTCCTGTTTGGCATTTGGGGACTACAGTAAGAATATGTCGGCTGCCATTATTACAAATGGAAACAGGAGTATGAATGATTTCATCAAGCGGTTCTTACCCCTGGCTCACGAAATCCGCCAAGCATGCAATCGGTGAGTTGTGTGTTGGTAAGCTTACACGGCTCGATTCACCAGACAGAACAGCTTGTACCGATAGATGATTGCCATCGTTATTTAGTCAGCTCTTTTTAGGGTCGTTAAGATGGTCAGGGTTCCTCAGTTGGTGAGGGTTGTACGGGCTGGTGTGGACTGGTTTGTTGTGGTACCGTGGCGTTCCTTTATTGTCATCTTTATCCTGGCCTTTTGTTTGCGCATTTATCCGTTATACCAAATGCCCACCAAGTACCTGATCCCCACTGCTAACTGGGAACTTGGATCGATTGCCATATCGTTGATGGAAACCGGGCAATTCGCTAATCCCTACATGATCCCGACCGGTCCCACTGCGCATTTACCGCCCATATATCCCTATATCTTCAGCATCATATACCGGATGTACGGATTGACATACACAGCGGGCATGGTGAGCATGATTTTTATCATTGCAGCTGGCGCGTTGTTGTATGCAATGCTTCCATGGTTATCGGAAAAGCTCGGTCTGAGCAGACAGGCGGGTTTCATCGGAGGACTTGCTGGCGCCTTGCTTGTTGAGTGGCCTGGACACGGGGAATACCTTACCGGTATCGTCTTAGGTTTATTGCTGGTGGCGTTCCTGCGACGATGGAGGGAGAAGAACAGCACATGGCGTGGTTCGTTTACTCTTGGGCTAGCAATTGGCGTGGCTTTTCATTTACAGCCTGCTCTTCTGCCCGTCATGGTAGGGTGCATGGTTTTCGAATTGTGGTGGAGTCGCAGCCCGCAGAAGTGGGCTATGCTGAGTATGTTGGTTTTGGGGGTTGTGCTCGCTTGTGCTCCATGGACTTGGCGAAATTATTCGACCTTCCATGCTCTATTCTTCATTCGCAGCAATTTTGGCTTGGAAATGCGGATGGGCAATCACGAGGGAGCAGCAGCAACTATGGAAGTGATGGATGCACAGGGAGAACACATCCATCCGCGTACACATATGGGTGAAGCCCGAAAATTACGTGATGTTGGCGAAATTGAATACATGCGCCAAGCTGGACAAGAAGCTTGGGATTGGATCAGAACAAATCCCGGACAATTTCTATCCCTGACGTTTCAGCGAATCGCAAATTTGTGGGCAGGACCCCTGCATAGACCTTTGGCAGCCTCCGGAGTCTTGGCACTGACAGTCATCGCGTCTGTTGGCGCATGGCGAACATTCCCCAGTCTCGCTATTCCACAGCGGGCATCATTCATCATCCCCTTGGCAACATACCCACTCATTTATTATTTTGTGGCATATATGCCCCGCTACAGAGTGCCCATCGATTGGATACTTTTTCTTCTTGCGGGGGCTGCGGTCTGGAGCTGGATTCGCCCCAGCCAATGGCGGACAGATTAAATTGCTTCCATGAAAGTGTTTTCTATATTCGTCCGGTTTTCTGCTTTCGTCATGCAATTTGCCAACACTTAGCCGTTCTCAGAAAGTAGCTAGAGCAAAAAAACTTGATCACAATTAGGCGCATACAACGCAACGAAGGTTTGCTATACAAGAGAATGCGGCTTGCTTCGCTGTCCGATTCTCCGGATGCTTTTTCTACCACCTATGAAGAAGCCAATCGACGGAGCTTGGATAGCTGGACCGAGCAAGCCAACAGCACGGCGGAGGGGATAGATCGGGTCACCGCCCTCGCATTCTACAACGACGAACCGGTTGGGATCGGAGCCCTATACAGGGATGCTCAGGAGCAGGGAACCGGTGAAGTGATCCAGTTCTGGGTTGATCCAGATCAGCGTGGTGGTCCCATCGCTGGGAAGTTGATCATCTGGCTCATAAAATGGGCGGAGACATACGATTACCATCTTCTCATTGCCTGGGTGCATGCAGAAAACAACCGCGCCATCAGTTTTTACCAGGAATTTGGATTTAATTTCACCGATACGAGACAACTATTCCGTAATGGTACAGACATTGTTTCTTGTCTGATGGTTAAACCGTTGTCCGGCGAATCTGATCCGGCTCAGGGGAGTAAAAAATACTGACTTTGGCCTGGTTGCCCTACCAGCGCGCCCCGACTGGGGGGTGAGGGTAATGAAGTTGTTGAACTGCATAAGTCAATCGAATTAGTCATGTGTAGTAAAGCTTTTCCATGATAGTGGGGGCGGTTTATGGAGTTATACTGACTATTTCAGGTAGAGAATATCAAAATTGTATATTGCAAAAATCACCATTCTTTATTATCATAAGGTTAAGCGTACGATCTCTTCTTGCTGAATACTTGCATTCTTAGGCGAACTTTCATCTTGCTGCTCAGACGCGTTTAGAACCTTTGTTGCATAGGTAGGGTTATTGATTAACATCCCACGCTTTTCCCGGGTCTCCGGTTATATCATTTCTAACCGCTGGCCAATCATG
>JBFENN010000357.1:0-3101 GCA_041551115.1 Anaerolineales bacterium | reverse complement strand
GGTGATCATCACCTTTTCGAGGGATTCATAGTACACTTAAACCACTCGATTAAAAACCGCTAAAGAAGTTGGACTTTTTAATATTCCCATTCAATCCCTTGCACGGTTAACCTAAAAGTCCAACTTCTAGTGCCCAAAACTTAGTTTACAGTGTGCTTCACTATCGTTATGACAAAGTTAAGAAAACGCAACCAAAGCGCTGATCCGGCCCCCAAGCGTGAAGCCTGGGAGCGTTGGGTCATCGTATGGCATGTTGTCTTTTATCTGTCCCTGAGCCTGGCGCTCTTCTTTGCACTCTCTGAAGACAGCCTGCGTTACCCTGCCGGTTGGGTGTTGGGATTGAGCCTGGCCTTGGGGGTCTGGTACGGCGTAATCATGGTCTGGCTGGTCCCCAGGGTTCAAGGAAATCGCCAGGTTGCCTGGTCTGTGATTTACCTGGCTGGTGCGCTGGCGCTTTGGTTCCCACTGGCGCGCAGTCATTGGGCTTACTTCATCACCGCCTCGTCTTTCTACGGGATGATGTGGGGCACGCTGCCTTTTGGTCTGGCTGTTGCGGGAAATATCCTGCTTACGAGTCTGATCATCTTGACCCAAGCACTGAACCTGGACAAACCTGTGACGTTCTCGGTTGAATTTGTTCTGGGCGGCGCAGTTGCTGTGGGCTGGTCTGTTCTGCTGGCGCTGTGGATGCGCTCCGTCATGCGGGAGAGCGCCGAACGGAAGCGTTTGATCGAACAATTGCAAACAGCCCAGGACAGCCTTGCAGCAATTGAACGACAAGCCGGAATCTTGCAAGAACGGCAGCGCCTGGCGCAGGAAATCCACGACACATTAGCACAAGGCTTCAGCAGCATTGTGATGCAGCTTGAGGCTGCTGAAGAGGTGCTTCCTGCTGAAGCGCACCCTGTCCGAAGGCATATCCAGCAGGCGCGTGCTATAGCGCGAACCAGCCTGACAGAAGCGCGGCGGTTAGTTCAGGCATTAAGACCCGTACCACTGGAGGAGGCTTCTTTGATCGAGGCCTTGAGACGGGTAGCAGAGCGCTGGCAGCAAGAATCCAGAATCGCTACAGGTTTTACAGTCACTGGTGAACCACAAGTGCTGCATCCAGAGCTAGAAGTGACATTATTGCGCGCCATGCAGGAAGCCCTGGCAAACGTCCACAAACACGCTCAGGCGCAGCAAGTTAATGTAACCCTTTCCTATATGGCTGGTCAAATTGCCCTCGACGTTCAAGACGATGGTTGTGGCTTCGACCCAGAAAACCCTCCTCTTACTCCAGACCGGGTAGGCGTTGGGTATGGCTTACAGGCAATGCGCGAAAGGGTAGCTCAGCTAGGTGGTGAGGTCATCGTCGAGAGCGCCCCTGAGCTAGGGACAACGGTCGCGATCCAGATTCCAATGGAGGTCATGCCTTGAAAAATATCCAAATACTGATTGCGGACGACCATCTGGTAGTGCGGGATGGACTGCAGGGGATGTTGGCATCCCAGCCAGATTTCGAGGTCGTTGGGGAGGCTTCAGATGGAGCGACAGCCGTCCGCTTAGCGGCGGAACTGGTACCCGACGTTGTGCTGATGGACCTGCGTATGCCGGTTATGGATGGCGTGAGTGCCATACGGGAGATCAAGGCAAATCAACCAACTGTGCAGGTTCTTGTTTTGACCACCTATGATAGTGATGCAGACATCCTGCCAGCCGTAGAAGCCGGTGCAACCGGATACCTGTTGAAAGACTGCTCGCGTGAGGAGTTGTTTAGGGCAATTCGGGCGGCTGCACGCGGTGAGGCGATGCTGGCACCTGCTGTGGCGGCACGCTTGATGGGGCAGATGCGCGCTCCGGCTGAGGAGAAATTAAGCGCGCGTGAAATCGAAGTGCTGCAGTTGGTTGCCGAGGGGTCCAGCAACAGTGAGATCGCAAAATGCCTCCACATAAGCCAGGCTACCGTCAAATCGCACCTGATTCATATCTTTGGAAAGTTGGGCGTCTCCGACCGCACCGCCGCAGTCACCAGCGCGTTACAGCGCGGCATCCTGCGCCTGGAGCAATAAAAGAGCAGGTCATTCCTCGCAGCCTTCAGTATCAACCGGCTGCAGTGCCGGTGGGAGTGGCGTGCATATTAAACCCTGGCATATCCCAAATCCAATTTACTGGCTAATTTGTGGTTTCTCGCTGGCTGTGGAAATCGATATTCTACGCGCGGGAGTAGGCTGAATCGAAACCTTCAAACGAAGAGCTTCGCCAGCAAAGCGTTCCCTTTGATACGAGTGTTAAATGACTTTTTCGACGACCAGCAAGTAATCGACTTTTGCGGTAGCACCCATGCCTTGAAAGGTCGGATTAACATATGGAACGACGGACACGAATTCACCCTGCAATTGGTTGATAAATTGTTCCAGTTTTTCTCTTGCTGTATCTTTCTTGACGTCAAGCTGATGAACTCGGTATTTCATCCTGTTCTCCTTGATTTTGATCTCATGATTTGATTTTACTTGCTGGTTCAAGACTTGCTCATCTACTGTCCACCGTGCGCGTCGGTCGCTTGTCGGGTCTTCAGTTCCTGGGGATGGTTAGCGGCAATAACTTCAGTTTCGTGTAGCGATACGTTTTGCGCATTATACTCGAAGACCTCTAGCTGTCCCGGCTTGGACCAAGTACACCGCCTAAAAACTGGTTGCAACCATCGCATTGCTGGTAGATTTGGGGCCAAACGGCTGTTCAAGTGTCGTAGCCATCACTTCCCAATTCATCTCTCATGGTGCTAGTTTGAGAATAATTCGAAATTGATAATAATCTTGATGAATGGTTTCTTCGGTTTGGCTTATCGCAGCACTGGCTGGTGAACAATCTTTTGATGTTTTCGAGACAGGTTTCCCGGACCGGTTAGGATGACGATCAGGCTGGCCATCAGGAGCATGATGGCACCATATCCCCAATAGTTGTCAAGGTTGCCAGGGTTGATCCCGGTACTCGTCATCCAATAGGCAACCCAAATCTCAGATCCATGCAGGATAGAGACCAGCAGAAGACTCCCCCTCGTGTTGTTGAACATCCAGGTGAAGAAAATGGACCAGGGCAGCATGAAAAGCAGGGCTCCGGTC
>JBFENN010000356.1:0-3107 GCA_041551115.1 Anaerolineales bacterium | reverse complement strand
TTTGGATCGAGCTGTTCAATTGGGCAAGAGGTGTTTTGGATATTAGCCTGGTGATGATACTTCGGGAGATGTCAATCTTGATTTCGGGATGTTGATTTGGGGTGAATCACTCTGCGAATTTATTCCAGCCGCGTCCCCGGCATGATTTGCGCGGTGACCTGCGTGGAAAGCCTGGTTATTTTTGACTGGTGGAACTTTGCTACGCGCCAGGCATAAACCTTTTGCGCCTGCTGGAAAGCCAGCGTGTGAAACTCCAAAGCTTTGTACAGATCTCCGCAGGATTCAAAGTGATAGGCGAGAACCGTGTAAGCATCTGGTCTGAGGTACAGGTATGCTCGACCGGCACGGCGGTGCAGCAATCGTTTTCTAGTTCTTCCCAGGTTATCGGCAACATGTTGAGCGATAATCTCATGGATGAAACAAAAACCACTTTGTGTTTCAACGAGTATCATTTTGTTGACCAATTCATTGACGGCTGTCATGAGTTCGGCATGGCTACGGCCAGCCGTCAAGCGCAGCAGATCAACATCAATAGATCCCCCTAACACTGCAGCAGCTTCCAAGATCTGCCATGTAACCGGGCTTAAACGTTTTAATCGAGCTTGCACGGCTTCGCAGACACTCTGAGGCAGATTGAGTGGGGTTGATTTCCGTCGGGTATCCTCAAACCAGCCATCTTCAATGAGTTTTCGAACAGTCTCGATCAGGTAGAAGGGGTTCCCGCCGGTAGCTTTGTAAAACTTGTGCACTAATTTACTGTCATCAGCCTGCCTGCCAATTAAGTGATATAGCAGTTTTTGGACGTCCGACTCTGTGAAGCGCGAAAGTCCGATCTCAGAAACCAATTTGGTCTTGAGTAAAGCTTGACGCAACTCATTGATTTCGTCTTCTTGATCCCTGTTGTATGTCGCTACTATCAGAATGGGGTGATTGTGTTGGGCTAATAAGCGGCCAAAATGGGTGATCCAGACTTTTGTAGCTGCATCCATCCACGGTAAATCATCTAGGAAGAGTACGAGCTTACCGTGATAGTCTGCACAGGAAAAAATTATCCGGCAGATAGCATCGAACAGGTATGCTCGTCTGTCTTCCAGATCTAACCAGGTTGGGGAACTTGTTTCTGGGAAGAAGCGATGCAACTCGGGTAACAGGTTTGATATTCCACAAAGCCACAGTGGATTAATATAATCTGGCAGCGAAAACTCGCTGGAAACATCGCCAGGGAAGGCTAGTTGGTCAGGATCGCGGCAATTAAATATGCTAAGCAGGATCTCACGCAGGGGCTGGAATGGGACGGTTTGCTCGCCAGCATGACCGCAGGCATATAGCAAATACCCTTCATATTGGATCCTGGATGCAAATTCGCGCAACAGCCGTGATTTACCAACCCCAGCCTCTCCGGAAATCAATATGATCTGACTTCGCTCCTCCTGCAATTTGAAGAATGAAGAATCTAGTACAGTCAACTCTCTAGCTCGCCCAATCCATAGCGGTTCTGAATCAAACTTATGGGTTTCCAAAACTTGCTGGATGGGCTTGGTGATGCGCAATTTACCCTGCAGCACCGCTTGGTACACCAGCGTAGTTTCTGGCAACGGTTCGACATTCAGGTTGGAAGCTAATAACCTTGAACAGCGATCGTATTGCTGCAACGCTAGGTGTCGTTCGCCAGAAGCCGCGTACAATTTCATCAATTGCTGGTGCATCGGTTCTGATAGCGGCTCTGATTCCAAGTAGAGCTGAGCATACTTTATCGCCAGGCTGATATCACCATCGGATGAGAAATGACCAACTAACTGGGAGAGAATTTTAAGATATTGTTCCTCCAAGATATTGCGCTCTACCAAGCACCATTGTTCGTACTCCGGGCAGCCCGGCAGGAAAAAACCATCTAGGAAAGGTCCGCGATATTGATCAACCACCAGATAAGCGAGTGGGAGATCAGGGGCAGGACCAAACATATATTGTTTCAACAGCGCGATATCACTCCATAGGTGAACTGAATCCAGCCAGACTGCTTCCGCGGAAGTAACAAGCCATTCGGGTTGGGGTAAGCAGCGCCGTAAGTGCGTCAGTAAGTGGCTTAGGTTACGCCGGGCAGTAAGTTCGGGCTCTTCAGGCCAGAAGAGCAGCTGCAGCAGGCTGCGGCTTACTGGCAGATAGGAGCTGGCAATCCGGTAAAGGAGCGCACGCACCATGCGGCGGGGGATGTCCAGGGGTAAATTGTTCCAAGATACGATGGGCGGGCCAAGCAGCTGGCAGTGAAGCGTAGGTTGTTGAGTGGAGATTTGCCTGGATGTTTGGGGCAAGGCGTTCATTTCACTCATTATTTTTCTAGCTACGAAAAAACACTGCACCACTTATAGCAAATATTCGCACGCTTGGCAATATGCTATTTTCAGAATGGAAGTATTGTCAAACGTAAGAGCCAGGGTTGGGTAATTTTTATGATTGGATAAAGAAATACGGGAAATCTGCTCGGATGCTGTTGGAGACCGCATAGCACAACATAGCCTATTGGGAAAATCTGTAAAATTGGAGCTTCAAGAAATTCTAAGACTGGGGGGTATGCGATGATCCAATATTTACCAGACAAGTGGGGGATCAGCAATTTATCGCTTCCGATATCCAAGGGGCAAATGAGTGACGATATGTGCACGATGATGCTAACCGTGGAGACAAGAGGCATGATTGTCAAGATTTTCATTTTCTTACCTGCAATCATGAGGCGGTTCTGATCCGATCGGCGCTCCGGATGGTCATTTTCCATGGAGGGAGCAAGAGTTGTTGAAAAAATGGATCTCAATCCAATTTGGATATACATAAATAAAAGCCTAGTTGAACGATAGCCAAGTGGCTCCGGTATGATAGGTAGCAATTGCTTCCATAATTTGGATGTGATCGATGTTGAAAAATAGTCTCATTCTGCTAACAATACTTGTATTGGCTGCGTGCAGCTGGGGAGAATCAGCACCAAATTGGCCGACGGAATCCTGGGAAACCGCAGCCCCCCAAGAAAGAAGCTATGATCCCGCCATTCTTGATCGAGTTCAGAAGGTGCTGAAGAGCAAGATGTATGGCTATATCGATCACTTTGTCATCGTCCG
>JBFENN010000355.1:0-3120 GCA_041551115.1 Anaerolineales bacterium | reverse complement strand
TTGCCCCATGGATACAGGCGACCGTCCGTGCCTCGTGCTGCCTTTTCCCATTCTGCTGAAGTGGGCAACCGCGCTCCGATCCAATCGCAAAAAGCCATTGCAAAGTGCCACGTAGTATCGACTGGATGATCTCCTTCCTCTTCTACCAACTGCTCCAGATCATCAAGTTCAGCTGGGTCCCAGTTACGCTCAGAGTAACGGTGATCACTTCGTGCAAATTCAAAATACTGCTCCCATGTGATTGGGAAACGACTGATATAAAACGTATCCAGATAGACTGTTTGCTCAGGAGTTTCCCGATCAAGTTCTTTCCGCACAATTTGAAGATCACTCTCACTAAGATGCCCAACAAACTCGCGTAAGATTTGCTCAATTTGAGAACATCTTAGCCTATTTTCGACACAACTATACGAAGTATACATCAATCTACGGAAACTTGACAAACCATGCGAAATGGGTGTACACTCACCTGGACGAACACGAGAACAAGCAAGCCAAGGCCGAAAAAGCCAGACCAGCAGGTCATTCACTCGGCCAGCACAGATACCGTGTGTCTGGTTCGACCCGACTGGCCGAAATCGGGGCCTGTTTGGGCCACGGCAGCCTCGACTTGGTGGAATCGGCGCGTCTCCACGGCTCGTTATGTCGAGTCTCGGATGTGGTGCATCTTGAACCGAGTGGGGGGCCGCGTTGCCGAGAGCTTGTCCGCAATATTGTTTGATGAGGCTAGCCGCCGTTTCAGTTATGTAAAGTTAGAGCGGGTGGCCTGTTTGTGTTTCTCTGGTTCCTCCTGTTGGTGTCGAAAATAGGCTAAGGACTTTTCGTCACTCGGTCACGTTACCCTCAGCATCAGTCTTTATCAGCAAGATGTCAAACGTGCCGTTCCTGAAAATAGACCCGGCGATGACGTATCCCCCATCTGGATGCTGAAGAATGTCTGCAAACATGGTATGATAGGCGGGCAGAATCTGCTCCCAAAGAAGCTGCCCGTTCTGATCTATCTTGGTGAGCAGAATGTCCGCTTCCCACGTATGGTGGTCCCGCGTCCGCTCTCCGGCGACGACATAGCCGCCATCCGTCGTTTCTGCCAGCACCTTGCCGTAATCGATCATATCGGGGTCGCCAAAGGTGCTCGTCCAGAGCTCGTTTCCATCCGCGTCGACCTTGACGAAAAAGTAATCTTCATTCGAATCATCTACATCACCAATCGGCGCATAAGCGGCGGTGATGATGTAATTGCCGTCCCGAGTTTCAGCAAGATCGAATGCGTTGGTCGTTCCCTCTTCCCAAGTGCGGGACCAGACCTCGTTGCCATCCGCATCGATCTTGAGCAGATAGATGTCATCGCCACTATCCGGAAAGTACGAAATCGTCGCCAGGATGATAAATCCACCATCCGGCGTCTGCGCCCCACCCGCAGCAAGCACGTTGTTCTCGCCCCCAAAGGTACGGGACCAAATCTCGTTACCGTCGGCATCGAGCTTGGCCAGGTAAATGTTGCTGCGCCCATCAAAGCCACCGTAGCCCGCCGCGCCAGCATCGGCCACAAAGTCGTTGGGGTCCACGATGCTGCCCCCAAGAATGTACCCGCCATCATCTGTCGGTAACGCGATACCCATTTCGTCTAACGGGCCGCCGAATATTCTGGACGACAGTTGATTGCCGTCCTGGTCCAGTTCGAGCAGCAAAATGTCCATACCGTTGGTGTTGGGAGAGATCGTCACGCCTGATACAAGTAACCGCCCATCGTCCGTTTGCGATATAAATGTACCGCTCGCGTAGCCGCCCTCCCCATAGGTTTTGGCCCACAAGGGTTGTCCGGCGGCATCGGTCCTGATCAGGTATACGTCTCCCCGCTGCTCTGGCTCGAATTCGAGGTTGGTCGTTCCAACGATGTAATAGCCACCATCGTCATCCATCAGGATAGCCCGACAATCGGTATCCTGATCCCCGCCATACATTTTGGTCCAGGCATCCCCCGCTTCAATCTCTGAGGATGCAGCCGATTGGTCCTCAGCCATCGAGGGTGCAGCAGTCGCCACAGGTTCCACTACAGAAACAGCGGGGGTGTCCGCCAACGGAACCGGCGTCGTGGTAGCGGATGATCCGCAGCCAGCAACCAGAATTACAAGCATTATCCAAACCATCTTTCTGATGTACTGTGCACACATGAATTTCCTCCTAGTTTCAAGGTTTTGTGACCATTCCCATCTACTCGTTAAAATAGATCGCATTACTACCAGTGTCTTCTTGTTGTCCAAAGACAATATCAATGTCACCATCACCGTCAATATCCTTACTTTCAATATTAAATACTCTTTCAGGTCCGAATACTGCATCCAGTGATGTAAAATGCCCTTCTCCATCATTCATCCATAACACACTTCCGACGTCATACTGGGTCGTGATCAAGTCGAAATCATTGTCAAGATCGGCATCGAATAATTCAAGCCCGAGAGATATGTCGTCTCCGAAATAGTCACCAGCCTCTACAAATGTTCCTGTATTGTTTTGGTTGAGCCAGATTATTATCCCTTCCTCGTTGTTTGCGACCACTACATCGTTATCTCCATCACCGTCGATATCTTTACTTGCGGGATTGTCATTCCCAACACTGTTTCCCAATGCCTGGCCGGTATCTGTAAAATTACCCCTTCCATCATTGAGCAATACTCGGTCCGGAGCATCGGTCATACATAGAAACAAATCAGGGGACGAGTCACCATTAAAATCCATCAGTGCCATATGACCAGGATTGCCATCGCCCCCAAATTCTATATCTGATTTTGTAAAGAACCCATTACCGTCATTTAGCCACAATCTATTAGGAATCT
Organism: Anaerolineales bacterium; assembly: GCA_041551115.1. Classification (GTDB taxonomy): domain Bacteria; phylum Chloroflexota; class Anaerolineae; order Anaerolineales; family UBA4823; genus DAOVXM01. Next base: position 286 of record JBFENN010000355.1, on the reverse strand, counting down.
CGTAGTGGGAAATAAAAGCGTCAATATCACCATCATTATCCACATCTCCCAGGACAATCATTCCGGGATATTCTGATCCTATACCGATATCTTGCTGACTATCCGTAAAACCCCCTGATCCGTCATTAAAATATACTTTACTCGGAGAAGCATGGCCCAATAAAAAGACATCCGGATAGCCATCCCCATTAAAATCAGCCATGCCGACATCATGACCTTCTGATACATCAAACGTTTGACTACTTTCCGTAAACGTGCCATCCCCCTTATTGATCCACAGTCTGCT
>JBFENN010000354.1:0-3133 GCA_041551115.1 Anaerolineales bacterium | reverse complement strand
TCCAAAAAAAATAATGCCAAAGAACAGGATTGATTTTTTCATAAGTGAATATATTGAACCCAATTCGCACTTTCCCGATTTAAAAAATACGCGGGTGTCGCCACCCGTTTATATACTAATAGTGTAATCTGATGCGTCAGCTTTAGTCAGACAATTTGCCAAAATGAAATGATACTAGGATGCTGCCCCCACAACCATGGATTCACAGTAGATTCGCGTGCCCTGCGTTCAAGGATACCCTCCAGCAGCTTGACCCGTTTGAGGTGTTTATCATCGATCCCTTCGGAAGACCGGGCCTGAAAAGAGTTGGGCGAGGCTGCCACCAATAGTAAACGCGCCTTACCCTTCGCTGGCAGCCTGCGGCTTGCTGCCCAGCTCTTCAGCGCCTGCCGGATGCTCGAATCAAGTGGGTCAGTTGGGGTATATTTATCAAGGTCTTTCATAATTCCAGCCAGGTAGCAATTCCTTCTGCAGTCCCAATCGTTTCTTGAGGGCAATACGGCCGTAATGCAAGCGGGACTTAACGGTGCCTACCGGTAAACTTAAATAATCTGCGATCTCTTGCAGTGACAGGTCATTGAGATAGTAAAGGACAACTACAACCCGCTGGCTAAGCGGTAGAGCAAGTACTGCTCTTTGAACCTGTTCCCATTCGTCTTTCTTCTCTACTTCTTCATACGGTGGGTTCTTTCCCGTCCCAGCCAGCCAATCAGCGATATCCTCTAATGGTTTCGGCCAGCGATTCCGGCGCTTTACCCAATCATACGCTAAGTTTGTTGTCATGCGGTACAACCACGGTTCAAGTGGCCGCAGAGGATCGATATTGCGTGCGAATCGAAACAGCCTCAGAAATACATCCTGCAGCAAATCGGCCGCGGCGTCTTCATCTCCAGTGATAACGAGGGAGGTCCGATATACCAACCGCTGGTGGCGGTCGTACAAGGAACCCAGTGCATCGAGACTTCCTTCTTGGAGCTGCAAGACAAGGTCACGGTCACTTGGCTTATCCACTTTTTGTCCTTTACGATATATACAACCCAGATGCCTTAGTGGTTCATAACTGTTATACCATATTTTAGCACGTCCAGCTACGAGGACGTAAAAATTCCATAAATAGGATACAGGCTCTAAAGATTGTCATATATATTTGTAAAGTACAGTTCAGAGCTCAATCAGAAATCACTGATACTTGAGCAGGAAGCTAATCATACATATCCGGCGCAGATACTACAAGGACCGGAGCCCCCCATGATGATACACATCTCCGATTCAGCCTAGTGCTTTCCCAAGGATAATAGTTTTGTAAGCAATCGGTCACGAAACCGGTGACAAAGGAAAATGTGGACCATCCAGATCTTCACATCTACATCATCGCACGCTTTGAAAACTAGAATACACCCAGGAAGTTGACACCGTAGATCCCAAGAGTTAGTAAGGCATCAGTAATGGAGAAAGCGACGTAGAACAATATGGTTGAACGACGCACCCTTACCTGCACCCATATGGCAACACCGACCGAGATGAGAAAAATTAAGACCGGCGTGCCATATTTCAGTATCGGCTCCAACCACAACGGTATCGCCAGCCAGGCTGAGAACGGTACATAAGTAACAATGGTTGGTAGGGTAATAAATTTGACGAATTCATACAGGGCAATGGCGATGATGAGCGGTATCCAGGAAGCCCAATCGGTCAGCGATTCGTTCTCGCGGATCAGCTTCCACAACCCCAATACCAGCAGCCCCGGCAGCATCCAACCAAAGCCGATGACTGGTGTCAACGCGATGCTCACCAAACCCTCAATACTGCCCTGCAGCACTGCGCCGATATAGTCCCCACTTTCTAAGCGATCCAATGTTGCCATGAATGGTGCAGCAGTAGCTGCAAAATAAACACTCCGCCCTCCGTACCCTTCCCGCCAGGCTAAGTAGATGTCACCAGCATCATCGCTGACGATTACGGGAGCATCAGATATCCCTTCGGTTTTTGAGCCATAGCTGTAGCCAATAAAATCACCGCCCCGGAAAACTGCAGTCACAATCTGTAAGTGCTGGTCCAGCCGCAAGAGCTGTTGAACAGCCAAGGCAACAACAAGATCGCCTTTTGGAATCGCATCATTTGCATTTGGGTGCAAGATAAAACTGCTCGAATCCCAGGGGTTTTCAGCCGGGGGTGATAAATGGAGCAAGTTATAATTGCCGTTATACGCTTCTTCAGGCTGTTCCTCATCCGGGGTAATATTGATCGGTTTGCTATTCATCCGCCGGGCTGCTCCGAACGGGAAGGAGACAAACTCTGTTTTGGCTGTACCAGCTTCCATGCCGGTCTGGTTGAGAATCGACCAAACCAGGTAGACCCAGCCCTCCGACAATCCTAACTCAGGTCCAAACAAACTGTTCCCGCTGCCGTAGATAACATCTGTAACTGGAACTCCGTCGCCAGGCTTGGGATCGGTTAAGGGGAGCTGTGCATAATAGAAAGTGTTTCCTTCCAGCCAGGCGAGATGGATTTGATCGTCAGCATCCACCTGCATAGTTGGTGACGAACCCGGGTTGGGAAAGAGATGCGGGCCAGCGATGATCTCACCTGCGGAATCGATGCGCATTAATACCATCTCACCCCGTGCATCTTGTTCCCAAGCTACTAAGAGCCCTCCATGCCGGTCAGAGGCCAGGGAGTAGTTCACTACGCTTGAATCTAGGGCAGATAACCTTACCGGCGACATGGTCGGTGAACCGGCGGTGGTTAGCATGGTATACCATAATGCCCAACCCTCTTTTGCTGATGACCGGCTGCTCCACAGTAAGTGCATCGTACCATCGGCGCCCAGGATCAGCCCTGGAAAGCGCAGGCTACCGGGAAAGTTCAACTCCTGCTGCCCAATGATTTCTGCATTTCCATTTAGCTGGAGATACTGCATGAAAATCCCATCTTGCCCATCAGATGGCCATACCATGTGCGTGCTCTGATCGGTGCTGTCGACAACCAGACCAACGGATCCGATCGTGTCGCCAAGATTTATGCTCCGGCTCCAATTTTCGGAAGGTTTTTTCCCTTTCTCAACCGTAGGTCCGCAAGCAACCAGCAGGATGGTCAAGCTGGTGACCAGCAGTGCAAGTACAATTGGATGAAT
>JBFENN010000353.1:0-3158 GCA_041551115.1 Anaerolineales bacterium | reverse complement strand
GGATAGATTTTGGGGGTTTATTATTAGGTTTATCTATACAATTTAGTGCCACATAAGATAGCTGACAACAATTATTACCTTTGCTAGGAAGCCTTTTTTGCCCGTCGTCCAGTTGCGACCTGGAAGATCATCATGACAACCAACCCTACTACAACAAGCCAGCCAACCCAATCACCTACAGAGCTGTAAAAAGCATCGCTGGTACCTAAATTCACATCTCCGACCAAGGTAACTTGAGCTCCGTCTGGGTCCAGCTCCAATGCTACCAGTTTGCCATCCGGGTTTATGATCGCCGATACGTTCGCGACACCCGCAACCACCATGGCGGTGTGGTTCTCAACCGCCCGGAAGAGTACGTTGGTCCAGTATTGTTCTCCAAAGCGACCAAATTCGCGGATGGGCGCAGCGGTTAACTGGGCACCATTGCGCGCTAACTTACGGGCAACATCGGTATAGTTTCCGTCATGGCAGATCATTGTCGCCAGCTGACCCAAAGGAGTATCGAACACTGGATAGATCCCGCGCACAGGCGTGAGCGGTTCACCAAATGCGTGGTTTTTCCCATATATTAGCGAGAAATCACCAGTCGGAGACAGCAGTACCGCTTCGTTACGGAAATCCTGTCCTTCTTTGACAACGGTATAGGTGATGAACATGAAAGCCCCGGTCTCCTTTGTCAGAGTGCGCAGTTCTTCGGTGTATTCAACCTGCGGATCGAAATTGAAAATCATCTCTGGAGTGTAAAGAATTTGTGCACCTTGCTCAGCTGCCTCACGAGCTTGTTCGCTAATACGCTCCAGGCGCATTTCGGAGGTGTTCTGCTCATCCAAGAATGCTGGCTGGGGAAAGTTGGGCTGCAGCACTGCTACTCGCACTACAGGTGAATCTTGGGGGGTTCGGGATAGGATGAACAGGCTCAATCCCACCCACACAACCAACAGAGTGCCCGTTATCGCCAGCCAATGGCGAGATGATCGCATATGAACTGGGATAACGCCTTTCGGATGCCACCGGGAGTCGAAATATGCCATTATTCCCAACGCCAGCGTGTAGTTCACAAGCATAACCATCAGGTTGAGACCATAAATGCTGAAAATGGAAACTGGCTGGATCAACCAGGATTGGGTAGCCTGGGTATAACCGATAAAGGCAGTTGTGGCGATGAGGGGGATGAATGTCGCCCGGATTAATTCAAACCCAACCCAGTTGATAACGCCTTGCAGGACAAACCAGCGGTAGTGGGTCAACTCGTGGAATTTGCGCTCGGTCTGCACAAAAAAGACCAGTAGGGCTATGATCACGCCTAAGTAGGTAAAGACCGGACCGTACTCGGTTCCAAACAAGCGCGCTAAGAAGGGTCCCAACCAAAACAGAATTGTGATTGCCGGACCCAACGACGACCACTTTAGCGAAAACAAGCGGTGTTGGGCGAATATACCAGGAACAAAGCCGATCCACGCCAGCATCCAGTAGCCATATGGTGGGAAAGCAAGCAGCAGCATAATACCGCTAAGCGCTGAGAAAGCTATCCCGATGATAAATCGCAAGGCATCGTTTCTTACCAGTATGTGTTCGTGCATTTTTACCTCACTAACAGTCGCCATGGATGACCTCCAAATGCATAACCTTCAGTTATATCCAAACATACACTCACAGTGTATCGATTTGTCACTGCGCTGTCATCTACGTTTGGATATATTCAGGAGTTTATTTGTGGTTTAGACTGAAACGGAATTCAGCCTCTAACGCTCAACAAATGAAGAGAATTTCACAACAAACCAAGATCGCGAGCCTTTACAGAGGCTTCCATACGGTTGGTAACCCCCAACTTTCCGCAAAGGTTATGTACATGGGTTTTCACTGTCCCAGGGCTTATTACCAGCTGATCGGCGATTTTCCGGTTCGATAATCCGGCTGCGACCAGGCGCATGACCTCCAACTCACGATCGCTGAGAGGTTCAAGCAGACCCTCCTGTTGAGCAACGGTCCTCATTGGCAGCGCTTCTGCGATAGCCAAAATCCTGGTAGCGGAGTCAACCTCGATCCCACGTTGGATGGCTAATTTCAGCAACGGAATGATCTCATTTCCGGCATCAATAAAAGTGCGCATGTACCCGGCGGATTTTGCGTCTTGCAGCGCTGAGGAAATGTGTCCAAGCGCTTTCTCCCGATCTGCCTCCGCAAGACTCTGCATAATACGCACCGCACATAACCCATATTCCCACCCTGACGCAAGCGCCTGGTCGAAACATTCTGCCAAGAACACTTGCGCAGCCTCGCGCTGATCGAGCGCTAGCATTAATTTAGACCGGGTCAAATTGAAAAACCGGTGAAACGGATGGCAGTCTGCTTGATCATCCAATTCGGTTCCCCAACGCTTGGCAGTGCTTAGGTCGTCATTGGCCAGGGCAACGTTGATTTGAGTAGCAGCAACCCGAGCTCGTGCAGGCATCGGTACGTCTCGATCACGGATCCGATTACGGGCATCTTCAAGGATCTGATATGCAGCTGCTGAGTTGCCTTGGGTCGCTTTCAGCCGAGCGGCAATCATCCAGCATGCAACAAGGAACTCATTATTCCCCATTCGTTCGGAGAGATTGATTGCCTGCTTCAGATTTGCCTCACATTCCGATAAATTGTTCCATTCATAGTTCAGCACACTCAAATCCATATACGCTAGTGTGTTTATTGGTATCTCGGCACCTTGCTGAATAGCCTGCTTGAACACTTTCTCGGCAGCATGAAGTTGCCCGCGTACAGCTTTTACTCTCCCCATCAAAATCAATGCTGTCAGTGCTGCGTAATGATTTCCTGTTGCACTCGCACAGCGAATGGCTTCATCCAAGACCGGTTCTGTAGCCTCCATGTCACCCATATGCCAGTAGGCGAGCCCCAGATTGGTAGCGATAATGGCACGCATTTCCAATTCATTCTCGGGCAGTTGGGCAAGGGCGCTCTGTGAGAGCTCGACCATGCGGATATGGTCACCTTCCATTCGCGCCAAGAAAGCTTGAGCAGCAACAAGTTCACCTGCTGCGGGTGATCCGGGAGGCGTCTCCTGCTCACCGTAGTCTAGATATTTGCTGGCTAGTTCAAACTGCCCTGAAAGCATAAGCAACCAACTGTATCCTAGGCACAACATCGGATCAGATTGCAGC
>JBFENN010000352.1:0-3180 GCA_041551115.1 Anaerolineales bacterium | reverse complement strand
TTGATTGGGATGGGTGTGCTGCAAAACATGCCAATCTGGATTCTCCTTGCATATGGCACGCTGCCTCAGGCCTATTTCCTGGTAAAGATGGTATTCACGCAGGCCGGTCGCCCTTTGAACCGCGCGCTGGCTGGTACTGGACAGCTTGATCTGCTGTTTGGGCTGCTGTTTTCGGCTGGCCTTGTGCTTGGACGCATTCTCTAATCTCCACCGTGAATAACAAAAGAGAGCGGTCACACCGCTCTCTTTGCTGTGTACGGATAAGACTTAGCGCTCAGGATCTGGTCTAATATTGATGCACAACAGTCCGGCAGACTAACGAATCTGTCGTCGCGTTCTTCAGGCAGACATCAAGATAAATAGCACCCTTTAGGTCCTGCGGTAGTGTGAATCTCTTCGAAACAGTTGTTTTCTTCGGGACTTTTACAGTGCCAATTTTTTCCCATCCCCCGATCCAACTCGTCCCATCACGGACCTTGACGTAGTAGGCTTGTTTCTTTGAGAAATTCGATAGAGTGATATAAACGTTCCTGCCTACCACCTTAGCTGAAAAGTTAGCATTGTTGTCTTCAGGGAAAGAAGTCGATGCGGATGAACTGACGCTGGAACTATCGTCACTTGTTCCCTCACCAGGAATGCACAGCTTGGTGTCGGCGACAGGTTTCCAAGTATAAGGCAGATCATTGGCATCCGCAATCTCACGCCATTTTAGGTCGAATGTATGGGAGATTTTGGGTGTCGTATCACCATCCTGCACGATATAGTAGGTCCTGCATGTGGTCGCAGCGAAAGCACTTTGAGGAAAACTGCCGGCAACTAGCACAAAGACGAACAACAATACTAATCCGATTTTTCCTAGCTTACTGAACATAGCATCTCCTTTCTAACTTATGGCTCTGTCAACAGTTGACTGCAGTCACAGAACCGTTGTCATAAGCAAATTATACATCGTTTGCATATAAAAAGATGTTAACGAACGATTTAATTGGGCTGCTGCCAGGGGCTGAAACGTTTTTCCAGCCAGTCCACCGAGAAATAGAGCCCCAAACCTAAAATACTCATTGCCACGATGCCCGCGTACATCGCCGGGAAATTATATAGTGTGCTGCCATTTAGATAGATGTAGTATCCCAGACCGCGTTGGGTCGCGAAAAGTTCAGCCACGTATAGTACGGCAACCGCTGTCCCAACCGTTTGCCGCAGGGCAGTTAAGATCGCGGGTATGCTCGCTGGTAGATATACAAAACGGAATAAGGCACGCCTGCCGGCTCCCAGACTGCGGACGCTTTGGATTAGCTCGGGTCTCAAATGAGCTGCCTGGTCGCGTACCAAGACCAAAATCTGAAAGAAAAGGATCATAAAGATGATCAATATCTTGGGAAAATCACCCAACCCGAAGAATAGCAGGACGATAGGGACAAAGACGACTTTTGGGATCGGATATAGCAGGTAGATCAGCGGGGAAAATAGGGAGTTCAGCTTCTTCGATTGCCCTAAAAGTAGCCCGATTGGGACCGCGATAATAATCGCCAGTGCTGTGCTGGCGACAACTCGCCAAAGACTGACCAAGAAGTGTTCAAGCAGTCCTTTCCTCAATTCTTCGATAAATATTCCGCCAACAGCGATCGGGCTCGGCAAAATGGGTTTGTTTACCAGTACCGAGAGAATTTGCCAGGTGAGCAGGATTGCTAGGATGGCAAACAGGATGTCGCGCCGTCTAAAAGTCATCTGCTTGGTTCATCCTCGCCCATGCGTGCCCGTAGAGATTGGCAAAGCTCAAGATAGCTCTTCGAATTCCGGTACCCTGGTTTATTGATATCTGGATTCGGGATGATTTGTGGTTCGCTGTTTGGAGGTTCTTCTAGTAGCAATATTTTGCTTCCTAGCACTACCGCTTCTTCGATTGCATGCGTAACAATGATTAATGTCAGGCTGTGTTCTTTCTGTAGCTCTAAAGTTAATTGCTGCAGGCTTTCGCGTGTTGGTGCATCTAAAGAGGAGAAAGGCTCATCCATCAGCAGTAGATCAGGCTGCATTGCCAGTGTTCGTGCGATTGCTGTCCGTTGACGTTGTCCACCCGATAGATGGGCGGGGTATTTGCTGGAATGAACCACCAATCCTAACCGGTCTAGCCAGTAGGTTACATCGGTGTTGTTGGTGGAGGTTTCTGGGGCATGCTTCCCGTCTGGTCCATAAAATGAGCGGATTTTTAAACCCAGTTCAGCGTTCTGGGAAACGGTCGCCCAAGGCAGCAATCCAAAATCCTGCAAAATCAACCCGGTTTGCGGCCGTGGTCGCTTCATGCTGACCCCATCAATCGACAGGTAGCCCGCTTGAGGAAATTCCAGACCTGCAAGCAAGTACAGCAAAGTTGTCTTTCCACATCCCGATGGACCCAGGACGGCCCAAGTTTCGCCGCGCTTGACTGTCCAAGAAAAGCGAGTGAATATCGGCACTGCTTGCGCATAGCCGAAAGTAATGGCTTCGAGTTCAATCATCCGCTCAGTCGCGCTCGCCATCGATCTTTCCGTTTGTATTCTGCTCTCAATTCAAGGGAGGTAGGCTGGATTGATCGACCGCGAGTAGGGAACATCAACCTCAACCAGTCCTTTATCTTGTGCCCACAATAGGACGTCTTCATATTGCAGCTCTGTTGGCACACTTCCTGTTGGGTAGCGGTTGATTTGATAGCTGCCCGATACTGGCTCTGGGACGATCTGCTTTTCGCTGAGCAGTTTGTTCCATCGCCCGGGATCATCATTGATCAGATTCACGGCTTCTTCAACCGCGGCTAAGAAGCTGCGCACTGCTTCAGGTTGGCTGTCGAGGACCGCTTTTCGGAAGGCAATTGTGCTGTAACCATATTCAGGGTGGCTGGAATCATCCAGTACATTCACAGCCCCATTCATGATTGCAACAAAGGATGCCGGATCTGGCAGCATTGCAGCCTCAAGTTCACCGCTGTTTAGCAGTGCTAGCCGATCAGGAATTCTCGGCACAGATATTTTTCCAATTTCATCTGGGGCAAAACCTTCCGCTTGCAGTAAACGATCGGTGAGATATTCAATAACCGTGCCATCGGATATGCCGATCTCAACACCTTTCAGGTCCTCAACTTTGGTTATACCGCTGGTCCCAGCGGATAAGATATGAAAAACAGGCGCATCTTTCGTTGCGGCC
>JBFENN010000351.1:0-3197 GCA_041551115.1 Anaerolineales bacterium | reverse complement strand
CTGTTGATACGATTACGCGATCAACTGCATTTGACTGCAATCCGGCGGCAATGCTGTAAGCCAGCAGTGGATGCCCTGCGAGGATCCGAACGTTTTTCCGCGGGACGGTCTTGCTTCCTCCACGTGCTGGGATAATTCCAAGGATCTTAGCCTTGGCTACCATGCCGTCCAGCCCCCATCGACGACTAGATTGGCGCCGGTCATATAGGAAGAAGCGTCGGAAGCAAGGAAAAGGAGCGCGCCGCTCATCTCATCTTTGCGGGCCATGCGCCCCAAGATCGTCCGCGCGGCATAAGCTTCCACAAAGGCATCATCGTGGTCGTTAAAGACCCCTCCCGGTGTGAGCGCGTTCACGCGGATTTCTGTACCTTGGTAATACGCCGCTAGATAGCGAGTAAAGCCCAGAACGCCTGCTTTTGTAACGGAATAGTATATTGGCTTATATCGCTCCCCTTCTCCTGGCTTCTGGTAGATCCGCTGGTCTGGTCCAACAAGCCCATAGGTTGAGCAAATATTGATGATGGATCCCTTACCAGCCTCTGCCATGGAATGCGCTACTGCCTGTGTGACGAGGAACATCCCAGTGAGATTTACGTCCACCGCTTGCTGCCAGGATTTAAGGGGGAATTCTTCAAATCGATTCGTCTGTTGCCCTGCATGATCGGGATCGAATTTGGGATCCAGCGCAGCGCTGTTAACAAGAATGTCGACACCTGAATATTGCTCGAGGGCAAATTCGATTAGTTCGCTGCACGAACTCGGATCGGTTACATCCAGCGGGAAATAAACGATATCAAGACCAAGTTCTTGATGCGCTGCAAGTAGTCTTTCAGCACTCGACTGGTCCTTATCTGCCAGGATTACATGCGCGGAGGCATGGGCAAGAACCCGGCAGAATTCCCATCCAAGCAATCCCGCCCCGCCAGTAACAATCGCGGATCGGCCGCTAAGGCGAAAATAATCAAGTGGGTCTATCACAAGCTCACCATGTTTGAATATCGCTCAGTTCTATTGACCATCAAATTTAATAAATTTGAAACGCTCGTGGACCGACCCGAGTATAACATCGCATGCCTCAAGAGACCGCAAATACAAATCATCATTCAGCTCAACTCATTATGTCTCAAAAGAGCCCCACGACTTTTTGGTTCTTGAATTTACGGGGCTATTCAGAATAAGAATATATGACTCCTTCAGAGATTTGATGGATTAAAACAAGGGGCTCTATCCATTCCTCATTCTCGAAAGCTGATAAATCCTGATATTCGAACAACACCAGGTATGCTTTCGGCAGTTTGAGGTCAGCTGATATTTGATCGATTTCAAATTGATAATCCTCCCTGACTTGATCTTTCACGGGATCCCACTTCTCAGGAATCTGAATGGCAGGTAATCCCGTCAGGAAGTTCACAACCATCGCCCGATTGGTCACAATAATGGCATCATCATCCTGCTCTTGTATCCAATTGATTAATGCTGAGCTTTGCCAATACTTCGTCGTAAAACCTGCGCCATTCTGACGAATACTTGAAATCACAGCTTGCGTTTGCTTCCATTGATCGGGTAATGGGCCCAACACAAACAGGCCGATGAAACCTGTCATGAGAATCCATTTCAACCATCGATTGCCTAGTGAATAAATTAGCAATATTGCCGATACCATCATAGAAACAAAAAATGGCGACAGCATACGTTCATCAATGCGGGTTGAAGCATCAAAGAATGAAAGAGATATGACCAACTGAAGCAAGTAGAAAGGTGGGAAAATCAAAAATAAATGTGCTGCAAATATACTTCCGCGTCGATCCTTTAACCTTACCCGCCGCCATGTCAGGTAAATATAGCCTCCCAAGAAAAAGCCTATAAGCAGAAATCCTTGTACCCAGTGGGAGAGATAAATGGTTGTAAGCCAGCTGAATACAACATCCAGTATGGTACGAATCGTATCGATATCGATAGGATGTACGACAAATGTGCGGTTCGTTAACGATCCTGTGAGCGACCAATTGCGCAACATCCATCCAAGGATTGGCAATAAACCGATAAGACCAACCCGTATCGTGGTCTTAACGCGCGATCGCCAGGAGCCATGTCCAATGAAGAAGGTAACTATGATGAGGGATAGTAGCACGGAGGTACCTATCCATCGGGTCAACCCTGCCATGCTAGCCATCACTGCCGCAGCCACGATAGTTTTCATTTCTTGATTGCGCAGATATTCTGCGCCAATGGAAAGTGCAAGCAGCATACACAGCATGAAGAGGGGTTCAGACATGGCCTGTAAATGCAAGCCAAAGACTGCAGGTACAAAGAAGATCGTGGATACCCCTATGATCATCGCTGGAACGGATTGTGTATTGCGATAGAGGACATAGCCAAGCAAGTATGTATTTGCGCCGGCCAGGATCATCCCAAGCACACGCGCCGCGGATGTCGCTGACATACCGAGCCAAGAAAATACTGCGACAGTAATGGGGTAAAGAGGAGGAAAGTGATTAAGTGCCTTTAACTCTCCGCCACTTCCAGTCCAATATAACCCCTGCAGCTGGGAAATATTTTTTGCTGCCGATATATAGAACAAGGAATCATGACTGACCCTCACCCCCCATGGCGTACTTACCCAAACGATAAGCATGGAGGTGAAGGCCAAGATTAATAACAGCAGCGTACCCAAACGTCTGCTCGCTACAATTTTCTCAATTCTTTGAATATCCATTACTTATTTTGCACGCTTCGGTTTTTCTATGCCATGTTTACTCGGCAATCACGATGTCGCTTGATACAAATGACATGCTTAAGCTTTTTGGCCCCATTGCTGTTCCACCATTATGAAAGTGTTGAAATCCCTTTGGCATACACGAAGTCATCGCGATTCCAATCCCCATAGACCCAGGACCAACTTGTCATGGTTTGTAAAGCCGTATTAGAGCTTACTCGCTGCAGATTACTGAAATCATTGTAATCAATTCTCGTACTACAATTTCGTCGGCAATCATTGCGCTTCGGTTGAGATTGTGCTTTGATTGAACACAACTGAAATCATGAAAATAGAATTTCGTATTTTCGCCTTTGCGGCAGCCTTGTTGATCATTGGTGTCGTCCTTGCTCCCAATTATGGTATTTCTTGGGATGAGCCGGACAACGCCATCTATGGCAAGCAAGCTTTGAATGCATATCTTACCTTGAAACCCCCCGAT
>JBFENN010000350.1:0-3198 GCA_041551115.1 Anaerolineales bacterium | reverse complement strand
TAGGAACGATCACCCATTTCCGTGGACAGCGTGAAAAAGCGATTGAACTGCTGCGAGAAAGTGTGGAGATTTTCCGCCAATTGAATGATGATTGGTACGTTGCTGCTAAGCTGCTCTATCTCGGTGACGCTCAAATACGAAATGGGGATATTCTTGATGCAAAAAAATCGATTAGTGAGAGCTTAGCCATTTTCCGCCGGCTTGATGATAAATGGGGGTTAGGATTTGCACTCGGCAACGCAGGGGAAATAGCCCGGCATAATGGGGATTATGAAAGCGCATTAGCTTACGAAATTGAAGCATTGCGCTACCAAGTAGATTTAGGGAACAAGATGGATATCGCTTACGAACTGGAGGCGATTGCGAACACAACAGCAGAGCAGCAGTTTTACGAACGTGCTAGCAAGCTATGGGGCTTCGCAGAAGCGCTGCGCGAGTCGATATATTCCTTTCTACCACAGTCATACCAAGAGGATTATATGCCTTATATGACCAAGGTAAAGAGAGCACTGGGTGAAGATGGATTCAATCAAGCCTGGCAGGAAGGGCGGTGCTTGTGTATGGACGATGCACTCAATCTGGCTTCGCAGCAGTCGGATATTCAATCGGAGCATGTGCTGATGGACGTAGACCATCCCAGAGTGGAAGTCGAACATGAACTCGCTCGTAAGCGCTATGGTATCACTCCACGTGAAAAAGAAGTACTGAAACTGGTCGCACACGGGTTAACCGATGCAGAAGTCGCGGAGCAGCTGGTTATCAGCCCACGCACGGTCTCCAAGCACCTGCAATCCATCTACAGCAAGATCGAGGTGAACTCCCGCAGTGCGGCAACACGTTTTGCCCTCGAAAACAACCTAGCTTGAAATAACAAACAAATAATCAGGAGCGGAAAAAACTGAACGCACGATTGGGTGAGAAAAGTGTTGAAAACCAGCGATCATCACAAACCCCTCTTAACGAGGCCAGCCATTATTCTTGAATTAGCCAGCCCTACACAGAACGCAAGCCATGTATAACGCTAAGAATTACGCTACCATCTCCGCCCCAAACAACATACCAGTCCAGCTGACAAGTTTTGTGGGACGGACCCAGGAGCTTGCGGAGCTCATGCGGTTGCTATCGAAAACGCGGCTCTTAACGCTCAGCGGGGTGGGGGGTGTTGGTAAGACCCGGCTTGCGATCCAAGCGGCAGCACATGCTGCCAGCGAGTACATAAACGGTGTATGGTTGGTAGAATTCGGTTCGTTATTTGAGGCCCAACTCGTAGCCCACAAGACATCGACGGCTTTAGGATGTCTAGAAACGTCAGGGCGCTCCAGACTAGATACTTTACTGGATTACATTGGAGTAAAAACCTTACTGATGGTGATGGATAACTGTGAGCATCTCGTCCAGGCATGCGCAGATTTCTCATCAACCTTGCTATCCAACTGCCCCAACCTGCAGATCCTGGCTACCAGCCGAGAAGCTTTAGGAGTCCCGGGTGAGGTTGTTTATGAAGTCCCACCGCTATCACTCCCAGATATACAGCATCCATTGGACCAGGCCAGCATGGCAAATTCTGAAGCTGTGCAGCTATTTATCGAGCGCGCCAGGTCATTCCAACCAGCGTTTCTGGTTAACGATCAAACATCCGCTGCGATCGTGCACGTATGCCGATTGCTGGATGGAATCCCATTGGCAGTCGAACTTGCAGCCGCCAGGGTAAGAGTGCTGAGCCCGATGCAGATTGCTGAACTTCTACAAGATAGTTTGCGCCACCTGGCGACCCCCAACCGATCTGCAGTCTCCCGCCAACAAACGCTACATGCAAGTATCGATTGGAGCCATTCACTACTCAACACAGCAGAACGAACCCTTTTCCGACGCTTAGCAGTTTTCACGGGGCGTTTTATACTAGACGATGTCCAATTAGTATGCAGTGACGGTGGCATACCAGGAGATGAAATAGATTCGGATTGTCAAGTTGATCGATCACAAACACCAATCGCGTCCCTAACGGCAGATGGAATCCTGGATCAATTGGCTAGTTTGGTGGATAAATCACTGGTGACCTCTTTGTCGGGCGAAATAGCAAGCTACCGGCTTCTCTTCCCGATAAAACTATATGCCCAGGAGAAACTTTCCGCCGCAGGAGAGAATGAAACAGGACGCGACCAGCACCTATGTCACTTCTTAGAATTAGCAAAGCAGGCAAACCAATTGCTCCGCAGCCCAGAACAAGCTATTTGGTGGATACGAGCTGAGTTGGAGCTGGATAACTTTCACAGTGCGTTGGATTGGTCCCTGCGCAGAGATGCATTAGAGACAGGGTTACAGCTGGCAGGAGAGCTGGGCGAATTCTGGTACCGCCAAGGGCACAGTGCCGAGGGATTGGAATGGCTCAACCGATTACTGGCGGAGGATTACCCGGAAGACACAATTCGGGCGAGGGCCTTACTGCATGCAGGCAGGATGTTCCGGGAAACAGGTGATTACCAACAAGCCGAAACATACTGCCAGAAGAGCCTTGAATTGAGCAGTCGATTGAATTTCCAGGAAGGGGTCGCCGAAGCCTTAAGTATCTTGGGAGTTGTAACGCATTATGGCGGCGACCGGGAACAAGCGCTGCCATATCTCGAAGCTAGCCTGGCACTCTACGAAAAGCTTGGCGATGATTGGAATATCGCCGCTACCCGTCTACACTTGGCAGACGTCCAGAACCGGAGTGGAAAATATTCAGCTGCCGAAGCCGCCTTCACCGATAGCCTGCAGTACTTCCTAGAAATTGGCGATACATGGGGAATCGGTTATGGGTACGGTGGTCTTGCAGATGTGGCTCGCTTCCAAGGAGATTATGAGAAAGCGCTGTCCTTGTTCTACGAGGCAATCAAAATGGGGGACATGCTGGATACTCCCTTTATTATGGAAGCGGTTGCGTTCATATTCGCTGATTGTGGGGAACCATTGATCGCCGCCCGCCTGTGGGGATTTGCCGAAGCTTTTCGCGAAAACACGCATTCCATAATTCCTCCTATATACCAGAAGTTTTATGAAGGACCACAAGAGGATATACGTGCTGGATGTGGGAAGGCGGATTTCGATCGCGCTTGGCAGGCAGGCCGTAAACTTTCGCTAGAACAGGCTGTGACCATAGCAAACCAACCGCTTATGCTCGACCGGGTCACCCCGACAAAGATCCCAAAAGACATACCT
>JBFENN010000349.1:0-3199 GCA_041551115.1 Anaerolineales bacterium | reverse complement strand
GTCCCGTTGCCAACAGATGATATGAAAGGTCGGATAATTGGGAGAAATGGACGCAATATCCACGCTTTTGAGCAAGCAGCGGGAGTCGATGTCATCGTTGATGACACACCAGAATCAGTGACGATCTCGTGTTTCGATCCTGTCCGGCGAGAAATTGCCCGTAGATCGCTGGCAAAACTGGTGCTCGATGGAAGAATCCATCCGGCATACATAGAAAAAGTATTGCGTGATGAGGAAAAAGAAGTAAACCAAATCATTATTGAAGCTGGAGAACAAGCTGCATATGATGCGGGCGTGAGTGGGCTGCACCCAGAAATCATGCGCACACTAGGACGCTTGAAATACCGGACTTCGTACGGGCAGAATCAGCTTGACCATGCGGTTGAAACTTCTAAAATTGCCGCAGTCTTAGCAGCAGAACTGGGTGCGAATGTTGAGATTTCAAAGGCGGGGGCGCTCCTTCACGATCTTGGGAAAGCATTAGATCACAATGTCGAAGGCACGCATGCCCAAATTGGTGCGGAATTCGCCCAGCGGCATGGAGTTAAAGCCCGGATTGTGAACACAATTGCTGCACACCACCATGAGATTGAACAGGACGGTATTGAAGCAGCAATCGTTGAAGCAGCAGATGCCATTTCAGGCGCACGCCCCGGTGCACGGCGGGAAAGTCTGGAGCAGTATATTAAGCGAGTTCGGGCATTGGAGGAGATAGCCAACTCTTATAAAGGAGTGAATCAATCATACGCCTTACAAGCGGGTCGTGAAGTACGGATATTTGTAAAACCAGAAGATATTGACGACCTCGAATCCATAAATCTTGCACGTGATATCGCTAAGCAGATCGAAGAAAGCATGCAATATCCTGGACAAATCAAGGTTACTGTTATCCGGGAGACTCGAGCAATCGATTACGCAAAATAGCCAAATACCATATTGAGACAAAAACTCATCAGGGGTAACCACCTGTCTGATGAGTTTTTTGTTTACAACAAATTCAATTCCAATACAACTTGGGTGTTTACTAGTTATCTGAACATCGGAGCACGGTGGAAACCAATTTAAGATATTAATGGATTGATTTGACGCTCTACACCGACTGTGGTCTCTGGTCCATGTCCACTAAGTAAGCGGGTTTCATCTGGAAAGGTAAGGATCTGAGTTCGAATACTGGCAATTAATGTTGCATAATCGCCACCTGGTAAATCTGTTCTTCCTATGCTCCCCTGAAAAATCACATCTCCACAAAAAACCAAATTCTCGTCTGAACAATAAAAAACGACGTGCCCAGGCGTATGCCCGGGAGTATGGCGTACTTCGAAAAATGAATCTCCAAATGCTAGTTTCTGGTTGTTCCCAAGCTCAAGCTCAGGTTCTGGACCAGGATCAATATCCATCCCAAAGAAAGCCGCACCACCACCCATTCGGTACAACGGTTTATCATCAGGATGTAGCGCTATCATCGGTGGACGGACAGTGTGGTTGATGATTCCTGATATACCAGCTAAATGATCAAAATGGGCATGGGTCAACCAAATTTGTTCAATTTCCCATCCATGCACGCTTGCTTCTCGGACGATTTTTTCTCCAGAATCCGCTGGGTCGATGACCACCGCTTGACCCGTCTCTGAATTCCCGACCAAGTATGTATTCGTCATAACCGGTCCGAGCACCATACTAAGTATCTCCAACATATAATTCTCCAAAAAATTGTAAAATCTAACAGCCGGTCTAAACCTTGAGCAGCTTGGTGTAGATTGTCAACTTCTCTCTTTCCTATTCTGTGGTGCCACAATGACCAGGATTGCAATCAACAAGTCGGCCAACAGCCGCCCTCCAAGGGCGAGACCACCAACTCCAAGCAGCTTGGTAAATTCTAATCCTAAACCAAGGATACTAGCAACTCGGAATTTTACGACCTGCATCGTTAACGGTTCTGAGAGTAACAAGTCTTCACTATGTGGCAGGATTAACCCTGGTTGAGCATAAAGCCAGATACGTCCAGGATACTCACCGACCTCTTCAGCATTGATCTGCCACAAAATACTCCTGGTGCACTATCGCTAAATGTTTCAATCAACACACCAGTTGGTATCACTGGTAGACTCGCCAGTTCAAAACGCACCCGCGAGAGATATGTTGTGTTTCCAATTGCACCCGAACCAGCACCCTGGATCTCTACTAAATCTTTACCTTCATCTGCAGTTAAATCTAGCGTCTCGAGTGAGATCGCAACCCGCAGCTTCGCAGATTCTCCAAGCCTCATCAGATACGGCGTATAGATTTCTAGATTTTCAGCCTGATCTTGGCGAGCATGGGATATTGTAGTTATCCGCTGTATCCTACTGCATTGAGGCATATAACCCCAGACCGCAAAAGGCATAGATACAAATATCAACAATCCCCCCAAATATCTCCGATGAGACAAAAAACTCATTTGCACATTATAATTTAGGGCTTTTCATGAGACTGCATCATCACCTTGGAATAGAAAAGAAAGCGTGCTACACTGAAGAAAATATTTACGGAGGCGTTTATCCATGCTAGAACACCCACCCGAACCCTTTCGAATCAAAATGGTGGAACCGATCCAACTCATCAGTCAAACTGAACGCGAAGAGGTACTTGCACAGGCCGGCTATAACACTTTTAGTATAAAAGCAGAAAAAGTATTCATTGACTTGATGACTGATTCGGGTACAGGTGCCATGAGCCATTCGCAATGGTCGGCGATGCTTCTAGGAGACGAATCCTATGCTGGGGCGCGTTCATACTATCGTTTGGCAGAAGCAGTATCGGATATCTTCGGATTTAAATACTTCATCCCAACACACCAGGGTCGGGCGGCAGAAAATATACTCAGCGCGCTGCTGGTGAGAGATGGTAATTTCATACCTTCGAACATGCATTTTGATACAACCGAAGCCAATATCCTCGCCAGAGGAGGGCATCCTATCAACCTCGTCATCGAGGATGCATATGAGCCAACCAATCGCAACCCGTTCAAAGGAAATCTCGACCCAGAAAAACTGACATCATTCATCGAATCGAAGGGGCCGGAGAATATTCCATTTGGTATGCTGACGATCACAAACAACGCCGGTGGAGGTCAACCGGTCTCGATGGATAACATCCGTCAGGTATCTGAGATCTACCACCATTACCAAATCCCTTTCTTTATCGATGCTTGCCGCTATGC
>JBFENN010000348.1:0-3204 GCA_041551115.1 Anaerolineales bacterium | reverse complement strand
GGGACCTTTAGACTCCAGATTGCTGTGCCACTCATCGGGGGGTTTCAAGGTAAGATATGCATTCAAAGCTTGCTTGCCATAGATGGCGTTGTCCGGCTCATCCCAAGAAATACCATAATCGGGAGCAAGGACGACACCAATAATCAACAAGGTTGCCGTAAAGGCGAAAATACGAAACTCTATTTTCATGATTTCAGTTGTGTTCAATCAAAGCACAATATCAACCGAAGCGCAATGAATGCCGACAAATTTGTTGTACGAGAATTAATTACAATGATTTCAGTAATTTGCAGCGAGAAGGCTCTAATACAGCTTTATAAACCATAACAAGTTGGTCCTTGGTCTTTGGGGAAAGGAATCGCGATGACTTCGTGTATGCCAAAGGGATGCCAACACTTTCATATAAGTAGAACAGCAATGGGACCAAAAAGCTCAAGCATGTCATTTGTATTAAGCGACAACGTGATTTCCGAGTAAACAAAGCATAGAAAAGCCGAAGCGTGCAAAATAAGTGATGGATACTCAAAGAATTGAGAACATTGTAGCGAGCAGACGCTTTGTAACGCTGCTGTTATTAATCTTGGCCGTCACCTCCATGCTTATCGTTTGGGTAAGTACGCCATGGGGGGTGAGGGTTAGCCATGATTCCTTGTTCTATTTATCGGCAGCAAAGAATATTTCCCAGCTGCAGGGGGTATATTGGACTGGCAGTGGTGGAGAGTTAAAGGCACTAAATCACTTTCCTCCTCTTTACCCCATTACTGTCGCGGTATTTTCATGGCTTGGTATGTCAGCGACATCTGCGGCGCGTGTGCTTGGGATGATCTTGGCCGGCGTAAATACATACTTACTTAGCTATGTCCTCTATCGCAATACACAATCCGTTCCAGCGATAATCATTGGGGTGTCCACGATCTTCTTTGTCCCTGTAGTCTTGGGGCTGCATTTACAGGCTATGTCTGAACCACTCTTCATGATGTTCCTGCTGCTGGCGTTGTCAACGGGAGCAGAATACCTACGCAATCAACAAAAGAAATATCTGATAACCGCAGGAGTGATAGCGAGCTTAGCTGGTCTTACTCGCTGGATAGGCATCTCTGTTCTACTTTCACTCGTAACCGTCACCCTGCTCCTTAGGAATATCCCCTGGCGATCCCGCTTGATATCCATCCTACAACTTATGGTAATTGGCGCAATACCAATCCTTGGATGGATGCTACGCAATTGGGCACTTACGGGATCATTTACAAATCGCACATTTCAATTGCACCTCATCGATGTAGATACAATTCGAAGCTTATTAGACGTTGTTTTCAGATGGTTCACAACTATTTATCTCTCTCATTGGGTGCAAGGCTTTCTTCTCATTGGTTTCTTCTTAGGAGCTTTTATCTACCTCACTGTACAGAGATGGGTTCGGTCCAACGATCGACGCGGCATACTGTTTACGACATATCTGTTCCTGATCTTTCCTGTTCTTTACCTGGCCCAATTATTATTCTCGCTCTCATTCTTTGACGCCTCTACACGCATTGATGATCGTCTGCTCTCACCGGTATATATCTCAATGATGATCGCTATAATCTTTGTAGTATTTTCCGGGAAGGATCGCAGGATGCGTGTCATCATCACTGCCGGTTTCGTTGCCATACTGGCGTTGAGTTCTCTGCCAGAGAGATGGAAAGAAACCCAAGATCTGGTTTCTAGCACACAACTGAATGGGGCTGGTTTCACATCGAGACATTGGCGAGACTCAGAATTAATAAACTGGATTCAAATGCGAGAGGATGATGCCACGATCATAACCAATCAAGCTTTAGTAGTTAACTTCCTGACCGGGTATCCTGCAATTCAAGTTCCCGAGATGTGGGACCCAGTAAAAAATTCAAATAGAGAAGACTATCAAACCGAAATCGATCAAATCAGCACAATGTTGAAAGAACCGAATGCTTACTTGATTTTATTTCAACGTCAAGATTTATCTGTGCCTCAGGATCAAGCTTGGATAGAAGCTCTCACGGTAATCTATGAAAGTTCTGAAGGAATCATTTACTCAACTACCGAATAACTATTTCACTTTAGAGTTTGCACCTTTGCCATCCAGCATCCCTTTGGGGGATAATCCACAATCAGGTTTATGTCTCTCCGCCAATGCGATGTTATACTCGGGTCGTTCCACGAGCATGTCATAACAATAGGGATTAAAGAACCGTAGAACTCAACGATATTCCATCATGGTGAGCCAGTGATAGATCCACTTGATTCTTTTCGTCTTGAAGATCGGGCAGCGGTTGTTACCGGTGGGGCCGGATTGCTTGGGCGAGAGTTCTGTCGAACACTTGCCCTCGCATCTGCCCGAGTAATCCTCGCAGATCTCGATCGATCAATGGCTGAAAGTCTTATAGCGCAGTTCGAAGAAAGTGGTCTTGATATCGTTTATTACCCGCTGGATGTGACCGATCCGAGTTCATGCAAGGCGTTAATTGAATTTGCCGTCGAGCAATATTCGGGTGTTGACATTCTTGTTAACAGCGCTGCGCTGGATCCCAAATTCGATCCCGATCATGCAGGGCAACAGACGAATCGTTTTGAAGAGTTCCCCCTAAGATCATGGCAGCAAGCGGTGGACGTTAACCTCACCGGGATGTTCCTCGTCACGCAGGCAGTTGCGCATTCCATGGCAAAGGCTGGCAAGGGATCTATCATCAATATCTGCTCCACGTATGGGCTTGTTGGTCCCGACCAACGAATTTACCAGAGACCCGGAGAAGTGGAACGGTATAAACCAGCCTACTACTCCGTCACCAAAGCAGGCGTCCTGGGCTTTACTCGCTATCTCGCAGCGTATTACCGGGATACTGAGATACGTGTGAACGCGCTCACACCGGGAGGGGTCTTTAACGACCACGATGATGCTTTTGTGGAAGCTTATGCCGCGCGGACGATCTTGGGTCGCATGGCCAGAAAAGATGAGATGAGCGGCGCGCTCCTTTTCCTTGCCTCCGACGCCTCTTCCTATATGACCGGCGCTAATCTCGTCGTTGATGGCGGTTGGACAGCATGGTAGCGAAAACGAGGATACTTGCTATCGTACCGGCACGTGGCGGAAGCAAGACCGTCCCGCGGAAAAACGTTCGGATCCTCGCAGGGCATCCACTGCTGGCTTACAGCATTGCCGCCGGATTGCAGT
Source organism: Anaerolineales bacterium (assembly GCA_041551115.1). Classification (GTDB taxonomy): domain Bacteria; phylum Chloroflexota; class Anaerolineae; order Anaerolineales; family UBA4823; genus DAOVXM01. The sequence goes on along the minus strand of JBFENN010000348.1, from coordinate 14 downwards.
CAAATGCAGTTGAT
>JBFENN010000347.1:0-3222 GCA_041551115.1 Anaerolineales bacterium | reverse complement strand
GGGTAAAGATTGCAAAAACGCAAACAGGTCTGCAAGATTGTCATCGCTCATTTTCCAGTGGGGCATGTCTGAATCCAACAGTTCCCCATCGGGGTGCTGGCCGTCCACGACCGCACGCCGGAAAGATTCCAGGTCATACGCATGATCGCTGCCATGTTCTTCCGATTCGCTTGACAATGCCTCGTAGCGGATATCGGGAGCATCCATCGTATCCATGTGCATATTGTGTCTGCCGCCACGAGCAGTTGGCCCATGGCAAGAGGCGCACGTCAGAGATGAACCCATCATCATACCGCCAAAAGCGGGGCCGCCAGTAAAGGTGATTTGCCCACCGCGCTGGCTGGCAGCGGTAAAGTAGATCTGCTCACCGTTGGCAGTGTTGGGTCCATCATCAGTCAAGCGAGTTGTCGGGGATTGCCACAACACCCCGCAGGCAGCCAGTACCAGGCTCAAACCAGCCAGCGTCAGAATTAATTTTCTGTGTTTCATTTGATAAACCTCCTTGCGCACAATGATTAATCGGAAGATATCGCCGCTGTCAATTGCTCGCGGCGCAGCAGTTGAGCATTGATGGCAACCACAATCGTACTCAACGACATGAACAACGCCCCAACCGCAGGCGATAGCAAGATGCCCCAGGGAGCCAGCACACCCGCTGCCAATGGAAGGGCAATAATGTTGTAGCCAGCTGCCCACCACAAGTTTTGGATCATCTTGCGGTAACTGGCGCGGCTCAAGGCGATGATTTTCACCACATCCAGCGGGTTGCTTTTGACCAGGATCAGTCCGGCTGACTCAATCGCCACATCTGTGCCGCCGCCAATGGCTATGCCCACATCAGCACGCGTCAGTGCCGGGGCGTCGTTGACACCGTCGCCAACCATCGCCACCCGCTTGCCCTGCTGCTGCAACTCGGCTACTTTCTGGTCTTTGTGCTCCGGCAGCACTTCGGCAAAGACGTGATCAATGCCCAGTTCGTTCGCCACGGCTTCGGCCACCGCCCGGCTGTCGCCGGTTAACATGGCGACCTCTATGCCCATATCATGCAGGCGTTGCACAGCCTGTTTGCTTTCCGGGCGAATGACGTCCGCCACGGCAAAGGCTGCAACGATCTGCTCGTCCGTGGCCAGGTAGATCATGCTTTGGGATTTCTCGCCAGCCGATTGGGAAAAAGACCGGAATTCACCAGAAAGAGTCAGGTTATGCATCTCCAGCAGGCGTGGGCCGCCCATATACACGGGTTTGCCATTCTGCCTGGCTTGCACACCGCGTCCTTTCAGGGCCGAGAAATCACTCACGGAGGGTAGAGGTAGTTCTCGTTCTCCCGCCGCTTGACGGATGGCCTGGGCGATCAGGTGTTCCGAATCGCCCTCGATGGCAGCAGCCAACGCCAGGGCATCATTTTCCTTCCAATCATCCAGCGCCTTCATATCCACTACACCGAACTCACCCTTGGTCAGCGTGCCGGTTTTGTCGAACACCACTACATCAATCTGGCGAGCGGCTTCCAACGACAAACGATCACGCACCAGGATGCCGTTACGGGCGCCCAGCGATGTAGTGATCGCCACCACCAATGGGACAGCCAGCCCCAGAGCATGTGGGCAAGCGATGACCAGCACGGTCACGACTCGTTTTAGAACTTCCACGTTGAAACCGATGGCAAGCATCCAGGCAACCGTCGTCAGGGCAGCCACAGCCAGAGCAATGTAAAACAGCCAGCCTGCGGCTTTATCCGCTAGCACCTGTGTGCGTGATTTGGACTGCTGCGCCTGCTCGACGAGGCGCATGATGCCCGCCAGGGCGGTCTGGTCGCCGGTGGCAGTGACGCGCACGCGCAAGCTGCCATCGCCATTGATGGTTCCGGCAATCACTTTAGCGCCGGGGGTCTTCTTGACCGGGCGCGATTCGCCTGTGATCATGCCTTCGTTCAGACTGGATTCGCCCTCGGTCACTTCGCCATCCGCCGGGACGCTGGCCCCAGGGCGAACCAGAAGCATGTCACCCGTCCGGAGCGCCGTGGCGGAAACTGTTACGATGGAGCCATCTGGTTGAATAAGTTCTGCGGTATCTGGCATCAGTTTTGCAAGTTCGTTCAAGGCGCCCGAAGCCTGGCGCACGGAGCGCATTTCAAGCCAGTGACCGAGCAGCATGATGTCAATCAATGTGACCAGCTCCCAGAAAAAACCTTCACCGATGTTGGTCAGTTGTGCCAACAGGCTGTAGATAAAGGCGACAGAAATTGCCAGCGAGATGAGCGTCATCATGCCGGGCTTGCGGTTGCGGATTTCCGGAACCGCCATTTGCAGGAATGGTACACCGCCGTAGCCGAAAATGACCAGCGAAAAAGCGAAAGGAATCCATTCGCTGCCAGAGAAGTTGAGCGCGGTGAAGCCCAGTGTGCGCTGGATGAGCGGGCTGTAAGCCAGCACTGGAATACTCAACAGTAAGCTCCACCAGAAGCGAGTGCGGAACATCTGCTCGTGTCCGCTGTGGTCGGTGTGGTTTTTACCGTGCCCGGCGTGGGCATCGTGTCCAGAAAGTTGTTCAGGCGCAGTATGGGGCGCGTGCATGTCGTGTTCATGCTCTTGTCCGTTATGAGACATGTTCTTATGTTCCTCCGTAAAGCGTATCTATTTATTATCCATGTAACATCGCTGCTTCGTGATAGGACATAGTCTTTCCGGCAAGAATTTGGCCTGTATCCAGGCATTGATGCCTAACGGGTTGATCACCAATATTCATTATGTAATATTATTATTATGACACAGGATTACAAAATTTTTAATGCTTATACTCCCTTTTGAAACATTATGCAATCGATTATCGAACCTGATTTGGATGAAATCCGTTATATCGGTCTTATCAACGCTAAAAATTTGGGATAATCAGAATGATAGACTATTATCCATTAAAAATACTGGATGTGAAATTATATACATAGAAATAACCCTCCACCCCAAAATACATTTCTTCCAAGCAAATCCAACACCAAAACCGTTCTAAATTTGGGGGAAAATCAGCACTTTATTGGTTACTTTTTCAACAGGCTGAGATGTTGTGCGGCATGATTTGGGCTTATCTTGCGTTTTTTTAGCCGAAAACAGGCGAATAAGGGGTGAAAAGGATAACCGACAATGAATTGTCTATCAAAATTAATAGCCGGAAAGATGCAAAAACTATATCCGTAAAAGATGTCTATGATCAGATCATGCAGCTGGT
>JBFENN010000346.1:0-3222 GCA_041551115.1 Anaerolineales bacterium | reverse complement strand
CGTATCTCATCCTCTTCCTTATATTTCTGGTCAGCCCAATGCATAAGCCCGTTCAGCGCCATATAGTCGTAGGTAAGATCTGCACCTATAAAGTACGATTCGGGTATTCGCATGCAAGAACGAATCTCTTCGTCACCGGCCTCACTCAGGATGCGCGCCGCCAAGAGCATTCCGGCTGCTTTTCCTCCTATTTTGCCCTGACCTATCTTGCGGTCCTGGATACGGACTAGATCTGACATTGTGAACCATTCTTTGGCAATATTGACATAAGCAAGTTGATCACTGATCAATTGGCGTATCAAAACGACTTTGATCTCGCGCAATCTCGCTTCTGTATGTCCACGCTCCTCTTCAGGGATCTTTTCCAGGGCTAATCCTTGTTCAAAGAGCATGCTCTGGGGTGCAAGTTCCGGGTTGAATGAAACCATCATCTCTTGTTCTTCAGCTCCCCGCTCACTTAACACTTCGCGGACAATTTGCTCAAACAGCTCGTAGGGCAGGTTATAGGCAAAATAAAAGTCAGTTAGGTGCTCACGTACTCGTGACAGCCGCATTTCCCAAACATCCGCAGGTTCTTCAGCAAACGGATTGTGCAGGCCTTCAAGTGCCTGTGAGCGTATTGCTTTCTCACGTACTTCGGCCTCGAATGATTGAGGATCAATGGCCCCGCGTGAAAATAAACCGCGCCTCATTTTGGCGCGGATCTTCGAACTTAGGATTGGGTATTGTGCTAACGCCAGGTAGATGCTAAGGACACGATCTGAAGAGGGAGGAGGCAGGGTCATAAAAGATCATTTTTATAAACTAGCGACCGCGCACTGAGGAGTTGGTAAGCTGGTCGAGAATTTTTGTGTCGCTTCCCGAGTGAACTCAACTGCCAAGATGCATTGGCATGATTACATGGGTGAAGTCTTCCTCACCAGATGGGCGGATAATTCCTGGGCTGGTTTCGGAAGTTGTCTCTAGAGCTACATTAGGTGTCTTGATGACATCCAAGACTTCCCTCAAGAAGCGTACATTAAATGCTATTAAGTGGGCCTCCCCCTCAATCGTTGCATCAATCACGGTTTGGTTAAAGCCAGTCTCTTCGGATTGTCCAGAAATCTCAACCTGTCCTGGTTGCATATCTCCACCGGTGATTATATTTATCCGCGCGATGTGCGACCCCTCACGAGCAAATATCTCCGCTTGTTTACACGCTTTGAGAAATGCCGCTGTAGAGAGAATTGTCCGCGTGTTATAGCGTTGGGGAATCAGCTGTTCTAGATCAGGAAATGCCCCTTCAATTAATTGCGATACCAATTCTGTATCATCTGCACGAAAGATGACCTGACCACGTCCACGAGGGATTATCATCGTAAGATTCTTTTTCCCATCTCCGGCAATGCGTGCCAACTCGTTTAGTGCCCGGGCAGGAATTACTGCACTCATCGGTTGAGGAGTTGGTGCGGAGAGATTTGCCCTGCGAATAGATAAGCGAAAACCATCAGCTGCTGACATAGTTATGCTGCTGCCTGATACAGATACCTGCACGCCGGTAAGGATCGGGCGTGCTTCGTCAGATGAGGCTGCGAAGGCAACCTGTTGTATCATCTCCCTTAAATCAGCGACATTAAGCTCAAGTCCTTGCTCTGGGTCAGGCGCTGGCATTGGGGGGAACTCTTGTGCATCAATGCACTTTAAGTCTGTGTTGGATGTCCCGCAAACGACATTTAAGGTTTGTGTGCGTACAGATAATGTCATGTCGACTTGCTTATCTGTCAAAGTACTCACGAGCTCGGTAATAGTACGCGCCGGTACTGTTGTAGACCCTTCTTCATGGACTTTGGCACCGATCCAACATGTAATACCCAATTCTAGGTTTGTTGCTGAAAGGCGTAAGCGGCCTTCATCCGTGGCAATTAATACATTAGACAGCACTGGTAGGGTGCTTCTGGTGGATACAGCGCGTGAGACTATGCTCAATCCATGGGTTAAATTCTCTTGTAAAACAGTCACTTTCATTGTGCGCCTCTCCTACGAATGTGGGGATAATATGAGTATACAACGATGGCAGGGTTTTGCCAAGAAATTTTCAGCACCGGCTCGAATGCGACATCACCGCAAATGGCGGTATACTTTGATAATTATCGGCTTTACAATGTAAATCATAAGGAAATTTACCTACACATGTATTCGTTACTTCGCACCCTTATTCGGATCCTAGCACCACTTTTCTTACGTGTTGAAGTGCATAACCCAGAGAATATTCCGGCAACGGGTGGCTGCATCGCAGCCGCAAACCATCTTGGTCGACTTGATGCAATCGTGCCATACTATTTAATAACGCGTGATGACATCATTCTGTTGGTTGCAGAAAAATACGAACGCTATGCTATCTTCCGTTGGATAGGCAGGAAGCTGGACGCTATTTTTGTAGATCGCTTTAATGCTGATATCGGTGCGCTTAGAGCAACATTAAAAAGATTAAAACAAGGGCAATTATTAGTAATTGCCCCGGAGGGAACCCGGAGTAAATCGATGGCATTAAATGAAGCGCAGCAAGGTGTCGTTTATCTTGCTGCCAAGGCGGGTGTACCGATCATTCCCGCAGGTGCAGTTGGAACTGAAGATAAAGTTGTAAAGTCGAGATGGATGAGGTTTAAACGAGCACAAATCACAGTGCGTTTTGGTGATCCAATAATCGTACCATCAATAACTGTAGAAGATCGTGAGAAAATTCTTGCACTTTATACTGATGAGTTGATGTGCCAGATTGCTGCACTATTACCGCCGACTTATCGAGGTTTCTATGCCGATCACCCTAGGTTGATAGATTTGCTAGGAGACAAGGCCAATTCAAGGCTAAACCAAGAGCAGACCAGTGATCCGCCATAAATTTCCCCGATTTGATTGGATCGATGACGGCTATTTTATTACTGAGAAGCGCGATATCCGTCAAATAAAACGCGTCCTAATTATCACCATGTTGTTAAACTTTCTTGCGATGGGGATAAAAGTTGCAGCTGGGTTGTTGACTGGCGCTTTGAGCCTGGTTGCAGACGGGATGGATAGTCTTTTCGATGGTATATCTAATGCAGTTGGTTTGGCTGGACTATATATAGCTGGTAAACCACCGGATGCGGAACACCCTTATGGGCACCGCAAGTTCGAGACAATTGCTGCGTTATCAATCTCATTTCTGCTCTTCTTAACCTGTATTCAATTATTGAGCGCTGCTTG
>JBFENN010000345.1:0-3249 GCA_041551115.1 Anaerolineales bacterium | reverse complement strand
TCCGATCAGATCGTCGCCGATGGTAGCATACCATGGTGCATCGGTATCGAGAGCTCGACAGCTACCGGTTGGCCGGCCACGGATTGGATCGAGGACATCATGCTGCGTACCACTTCACCCGAGAACTATGATGCCTGGACGACTGGTGAGTTGAAATTTGACTCGCCTGAGGTGCGCAACGCCTTCGAAACTATGGGCAATATCTTCTTCAATGAGGATTACGTCCTGGGTGGTACCACAGCCATCCTGACCACCGCATTTGGTGATGCGCCGCTGCCCCTCTTTGATGATCCACCGAGCTGCTACCTCCACCGCCAGGCCAGCTTCATCCCCAACTTCTTTCCAGAAGGCACTGTAGTTGGTGAGGATGTTGATTACTTCTACCTGCCGCCGATCGACGCAGCTTACGGGGAACCAGTGCTCGGTTCTGGCAACCTTTTGAGCATGGCAGTTGATAATGGAGCCGTTCGTGAAGTGATGAAATTCCTGGCCACACCTGAATCTGTAGAGCCCGATGTACGAGCTGGTTTGGCAATCGCGGTGCAAAATGGCACCCCGGATGATTGGTATCCATCTGAAGCCCAACAGGGATTCGCACAAATCCTGGCCAATGCCGAGACCTTCCGTTTTGACGGCTCGGACTTGATGCCCGGAGCAGTCGGTGCTGGCAGCTTCTGGACTGGAGTCACCGATTACATTGGTGGCGCTGAACTGGATACTGTCTTGCAATCCATCGATGCCAGCTGGCCGAGTGAATAAACAAGAAAATCTCGAAAAGCATGAGAAACATATATCAATAAAATGTTGAAACTTGCAGGGCAGTGCATGCACTGCCCTGCAAGTGTTCCTTTATTTTTGAAGGAGGAAACTATGGAAGAGACAATGGGTCAAGCAGCCCCACCGCCGACCAGATCCGGATCGATCCTTTCATTCATTTTACGAATAATTGTTTCTTTTGGGGTGCCGCTACTCACCGGAATCGCGCTGTGGTGGAGCTTCACTTTCATGCGCGATGCGGACGCGAATAAGTTCCTGGTTGCAATCGTAGCCTTGATCGTAGGTGTCGGTGCCGTTTGGGCACTTTATTTGATCACGGATAACCTGGTATCGCTGCTGCCAGCTGCCATCAGGGAGAATGTGCGCCCGTTTGTATTCGTCGGACCTGCTCTGGTGATTTTAGGCGTTTACTTGGTTTTTCCCGCAGTTAGAACAGCATACTTAAGTTTCTTCAGCGCTAATTCAGAGACCTTTGTCGGCCTGGATAATTTCATCTTTACTTTGACCGATCCAGCCATGTTGATCGTGCTCCGTAACAATCTCATGTGGTTGATCGTGGTGACCAGTTTCGTTGTGGGACTGGGTTTGATCATCGCCGTCATGGTCGATCGGGTACGTTGGGAGTCTGCTGCCAAAGCCATCATCTTCCTGCCGATGGCCATCTCAGCTGTGGGAGCCAGCGTGATCTGGAAGTTCGTGTACAGCTTCCAACCACTTCCTCGACCGCAAATTGGTCTTCTCAATGCAATCTTAGTTTCTTTGGGAGGCGAACCGCAGGGCTGGTTGATTTTAGAACTTTGGAACAATTTCCTCCTGATGTTCATCATGATCTGGATTTTGACCGGCTTTGCCATGGTCGTTCTCTCGTCAGCGATTAAGGGTGTACCTGCAGAGCTGCTCGAGGCAGCCCGTATCGATGGCGCCAATGAAATTCAGATCTTTTTTCGGGTGATCATCCCCTACATTCGCGGCACGATCATCACGATCACCACCACGGTGCTCATCATGGTGTTGAAGGTCTTTGACATTGTGTGGGTTATGACCAGCGGCCAGTTTAAAACCAACGTGATAGCCTCACGATTGATTCAAGAGATGTTTACCTTTCGCAATGCGGGTGTAGCTAGCGCGCTCGCCGTTATCTTGCTGCTCGCAGTAACACCCGTCATGGTTTATAACGTCCGCAACATGCGTACAGGAAGGAATTAATATTATGGGCACCTCAATTCAAACCAGCACCAGCGCCGGGAATGATCGCTTGCGAAAATTCTTTTCTGGCTTACCCTTGCGCATCGCCATCATCACCATCGCCATTCTGTGGACGATCCCCACTATTGGGTTGTTGATCACCTCGTTTCGTCCACCGGATGATATTCGATCCTCCGGTTGGTGGACGGTTTTCCAGCATCCCTTCGAAGCCAGCCAATACACGGTTGCGAACTACGCGCAGGTACTCACCGCGGACGGGATGGGGAATGCCTTCATCAACAGCTTGCTGGTGACCATTCCTTCCGTGGTCATCCCGATCACCATTGCAGCATTTGCCGCGTATGCCTTCGCCTGGTTGGAGTTTCCAGGTCGCCGATTCTTCTTTGTAGTTGTCGTCGGTCTGATGGTCGTTCCTTTACAAGCGACGCTTGTACCTCTCCTGCGTCTCTATGTAGGAATTGACTTGAACGGAACATTTTTGGGAGTATGGCTAGCCCACACTGGTTTTGGTCTCCCTCTAGCCATCTTCCTATTTTTCGGCTATATCGCCACGCTGCCCGGTGAAATCATCGAATCGGCACATGTTGATGGCGCTTCACCAATGACGACATTTACCCGACTTGTTCTGCCACTTTCGGTACCTGTGATTGCTTCATTCGCTATCTTCCAATTCCTGTGGGTCTGGAATGATTTGCTGGTAGCACTGGTCTTTTTAGGCACCAGGAGAGAGGTTACTGTTCTAACTGCCCGGCTTTCAGCATTGGTCGGAGAGAGAGGACAGGATTGGCATGTCCTGACTTCAGGCGCATTTGTTACAATGGTTATCCCCTTGATCGTCTTCTTCGCCCTCCAGCGTTACTTCGTCCGCGGGCTCACCGCCGGATCTGTGAAAGGTTAACCAATTTCAGCATATTGGATACCGATCAATTTCATTCATCCAGTAATTTGCTTGACTCCCAAAACAAACCTCTCATTCCTAATCCAGGTTTAGTTTGTGTGATTATTTAATTAGCATGAATCATCGAATCTCATCGCTCATAACACTCGGATAGAAATTGCAGATCTGGTGAGAAATATATTTCAGGAATTGGTTGGAGAAATCTTCAACATTTTTCCAAAAGAATCTATCCCTAGCCTCTTTTTGGTTAGGAGGATCTAACCTGACAACCGATTATCTTTGGTATAAAAACGCGGTCTTTTACCAGGTCTACGTGCGTGCCTTCCTCGACAGCAACAATGATGGGCATGGAGATCTGCGCGGCTTAT
>JBFENN010000344.1:0-3250 GCA_041551115.1 Anaerolineales bacterium | reverse complement strand
ATCATCTGCAGCTTCTGCAAGATCGTTCTATTACGGCGGCGGACATTCTGCGGCATCGGTAAATTGAACAGCAGCATCTCTCCAGTGACATCATCCAGCAGCCCCATCACTGCTAACGCAAGGCTGGATTTGCCGCTCCCGCTTTCGCCGACAATCCCCAAAGTAGACCGCCCCTTCTCATCCAAGGACACGTGATCAACAGCTACAAGTTGCTGTTTACCATGGTTTGCTGTTCTCTGGCTTGGTTGGGCGACAACATAGCTCACCTGCAGCTTGCTTATTTGGAGTGTTGTTGCTGAGGGGATAGGATCAAATGTGGATGCAGGGTTCGCTTCACTGCTGAGGGTGACCTCGCCATTCGCGATCTCCTGCCAGCGGTGGCAGCGGATACTGCGATCGGGAGCAGGGGCCACGTGCGGTGGGCGTTCTTCATGACACACATCCACCGCAATACTGCAGCGCGGCCCAAAGATGCATCCCTGCGGCAGAGCCTGCAGTGGGGGTATCTGACCCTTGATTGCGATCAGGGCATGCGTATCTTTGTGCATCCCTAGCTTGGGAATACTGTCCAGCAGCCCCTGGGTATAGGGATGAAGCGGCTGCTGGAAGAGGCTAGCCGTTGGTGCGTCTTCAACCAATTCGCCCGCATAAAGGACTGCGACTCGCTCGGATATACCCGCTACGATACCCAAATTGTGGGTGATGAACAGTGCCGCGGTGCCAATATCACTCATCAGCTCACGCAGCAGATCTAACATGTTAGCTTCAGTGGTGACATCTAAGCTCGTTGTCGGCTCATCAAGCACCAGCAATTTCGGTTCGTTTATCAGTGCCATGGCGAGTAGAATGCGCTGGCGCTGTCCGCCGCTTAGTTCAAATGGATACTTCCTGACCATTTTCGTTGGATCTGGCAGCCTCACCCGGTCCAACCATTCTGCAGCCTGTTTGTAAGCGTTTTGTTTATTTGTTTGTCCATGTGCTAGCAGCATTTCTGCAACTTGTTCGCCAACCCGCATAGAGGGATTGAGGGCTGAATATGGATCTTGCGGTACCAAGCTGAGTTCACGCCCCCAAAGGTTGCGCAGCGTGGATTTCTCCAGCCGCAGGAGATCCTTACCTGATAGAAGGATGCCTCCTTTCGTGATCCGCCCCTCCGCTGGTAAGTAGCGCATAACAGATAAACCCAGCGTGGTTTTTCCAGACCCACTCTCACCAACGATGCTGTAAACCTGATTGGCATTTATTTGGAGATTGATATCTCTGAGGACCGGCAGGTCAGCTGTTCCACTATGATAAACAACAGATAGGTCTTCTATCTTCAGCAGCATCGGATCAACCTTGTGCACGCAAGCTGCGTTTGAGCCCATCGGACATGAGATTCACCCCAATCACTACGACAGCGATTGCACCCGCTGGAAAATAAAGTGCCCACGGGACTTGCGTATAGGTGCGGCGGGCTTCGTTAACCATTAATCCCCAATCCGGACTTGGTGGTTGAACACCGACACCTAGAAACCCGAGTGATGCGGTTAAGAAAATGGCATACGAAAAACGCAGCGCTGATTCCACTGCGAGCGCTGGATAAACTGCCGGCAGCACGAGCTTGAACAGGATGAATGTGGTTTTTTCTCCTTGGGTGCGTGCGGCGGCAATATAGGCTTTGTTTTTCTCACTCAAGACGACACTGCGTACGACCCGGGCGATGATCGGCGGGTAAACGATCAGCAGTGCCAGGAAGACCCCAACTCGGGAAGGACCAATGGAGCCTAGCAGCAGTAAGGCAAACAGGAGCACGGGAATAGCCATCAAGCTGTCAAATAGACGCATCAGCAGCTCATCAAACCAGCCATCGTAAAAACCGCTCACTAAGCCCAGGATTGTGCCCAGCAGCACTGCCAGGCAGGTGCCTAATCCAGCTAAGATAAAGATATCGCGCGCTCCGAGGATGACGCGGCTGAATACATCGCGTCCTAAGTGATCCGTGCCAAACCAATGCTCGCTGGAGGGAGGTGTCCGAGCGGCGGTGTAGATCTGCTCGTTAGCCTCATAGGGGGTGATAAGAGGTCCAATGCAGGCCAGCAAGATGAAAATGAGAAAGATAGTCGTACCAAAAGCGGCGGCTGGTTGTCGGTAGAGTTTTCTGAGGAAATGGATGAAACGCTGCCCCCAAGGTTGGGCAGAGTTTGGCATTTCAATTTGACCGGTTTGGGTCGCCATGGGTGGCTTACGGTGCTGAGATTGAGCGCAGGTCTGTTCGCCCCGCAAATGCTTTTAGTTCGAATCCTGCGAAATCTTCGCTGATGGCAGCAAATTGGGCAAAATAATACGGGATGATGACCGGGCCGCGTTCCGCCAACAGCTGTTGGATATCTGCATAGGCTCGGATGCGCTGGTCTTCATCCAATGACGTACCGGCAACACGCGCTAATTCATCGAACTCCTCATCCGAGAAATGAGCTTCGTTCCACTCAGCTCCGCTTACCAGCATCACATCAAGGTAAAACTGTGGATATGGGCGCGAACCCCAGCCGGTGATACCGAGATCGACCTCCAACCAGCCATTCTCGCCATAGTAGACGCTCTCAGGTTCGACGCTTATCTCAATGTTGATATTGGCTTCAGCCCATTGCTGCTGCAGGACAGCAGCTAAGTCAGGACGGCCGCCTGCGTCCGGTACATGCAGGGTAAGGTTAAGACCATCTGGATATCCAGCTTCTGCTAGCAGTGCCCGGGCGGTAGACACATCTCGTTCAGGTGGGATGACACTGGGATCATGATAGGTTTTATAGAGCGGACCGATTGGGCTGTCATTACCGACTGCACCATACCCTTGCTGGGTCAAGGCGAAGATGGCCTCCCGGTCCGTCGCCAGTTTCATGGCTTGGATGACGCGCGGGTCATCTCCAGGTGCTCGGTCTGCGCGCAACCGGATCAGATCGAAGCCATTGGTTGGAATGGAGATCGTCTTGATCCCACTTTCGTCCTGCAGGCTTTCAAACAAGGATGTTGACATGCGCATAACCAGGTCGATCTGTCGACCGCGCAGTGCATCGATCATTGCTATGTCATCTGGGAAGAATAGGATCTCTGCACCGGCTAGCTGTGGTTGGTCAGCGATAAAATAGGTCGGGTTGGCCGATAGTATGATCCGGTCTTCTGGGCGGTAGTCCTTGACAGTAAATGGGCCGGTGCCATTGAAATCACTGGCATCAGTAGTACCATCTTTTATCACCAAGGCATGATTGTCGCT
>JBFENN010000343.1:0-3252 GCA_041551115.1 Anaerolineales bacterium | reverse complement strand
TTATTTGAAGGTATTTTGATCTTTCTTCCTTAATAGGAGTGCTGAAAAAGGAACTAGCAGCACTCCACCGCATATTGGGAACAGCGGTCGGCTGGTAGGTTCCGATGGGGTTTCTGTCGCTGAATCGGCTTCTATCGCATCGGTGGAGGTAGATGTCTGAATGATTTCCCTTTCGGATGGTGGCTTAGGCGTGTTGGGAGCCAAAGTTGGGGTTGCAGTAACAGTTGGCACAGTGGTCTCGGATGGGGTTGGGCTAAATTCTGATGTTGGAGTGGCAGTTAACCAAACGAAATCATAACGCTCGCCATCCATCGCCAATGCCTCGGGCAGCGCAGATTTCATTTCGCTGAGCAGAGCCAGGATAAAGGGATCGTTTGGTTTTAATTCGTACGCGCGTGCGATTTCATGATATGCACGCAGCAGACCAGGTTTTTCTGCTAGGTTGTACTCATCCCAATAGTAATGGTCAAAAAGCAGTTCTGCGTATCCAGCATGCCATAGGGCATCCTCCGGTAACAAATCTAAAGCCTGTTCGTAAGCCGCTACACTCAGCAAAAACAGCTGCTGTCCTCCTTCATCATCTCGAGTCGATCTTCTGAGCCGGGAGATCTCCTTGTACAGCTTTCCTAATCGCCCCCATGCTTCCCCATCTGAAGGGTCTCTCTCGACATTGCTTTGTTCTGCCAGAACGCTCATCCAGGCGTCAGGTAGAACGAGCGCAATCGATAAGTTATGCTTGGTCTCAGGTTCGAGATCCTCATAGTGCCAGCGAACTTCACGACCGGCGAAGACCGCACCGGGAGTGGTTTGCCCCCATCCTGGGCTTGAATCGACAAAAACGTTATACTCGTTTGCTTCATAAGGCAGCCGGACTATCAGGTCAGCACTTCCGATCGTGTCCTGCCAGCCGGCGCCGGTTTCCAGCAAATAGGCAAAGGATGTGTAGGGATATTCCCCCATACCAGTCAGCGTGTAGTTAACCTCGATGATGACTTCTTCCCCAGGTGGAAATTCGGCTCCAAATTCTGCCCAGGGTAGTGGGTAATCATATTCATCGAGCTCAGTCACCCGGCGGGTGCTTACCGGTTCATCGTTCACTGCGATTGCTAGATCTTCAATCTCGGGATACTTGGAGAAACCATCATTAATACTGAGTGGAAATCTTACTGCCATGCTCTCAATCTCTTCCCCAAGGTTCAGCATCTTAAATACTGCTGTCACGTGAGCAGACCCTAAGATGCCATTGATAGCATTTTCCTGTACATCAATAAGCACGTTTTCAGCGACCATCCTAACTTGTGTGCTTTCCTCTCCAGGTTGCAAATTAGCCCCCGGTGGCATGCCTGGAGGGGCGACGTCAGCGCGCCCGATACTGGTCAAGCTCAATAATAATATCGTCAAAGAAATCGCAAACAGGATGAGGTTTCTATAGTTACGCATTACACACAAGCCTAATGTCGATCAAGGGATATCCGCCAAGCGGTTGAAAGGTCCCTGTAGCTGGTCATGGACATCTTTGAAGATCTTGAACATCTCATCATACCTGTTACTCCATTCCAAACGCGGCCTAAATTCTTTCTCAACTCGCAGGCAGTGTTCGATACCTGCTGCAGGATCACTGTACAAACCTGCGCCAACCCCCGCTAAGATAGCTGAACCGAGTATGCCGCCTTCTGAGGTTTCGAAGGTAGCGACTTTCTTTTTATAGATATCGGCTTTTATCTGTGACCACAGATCGCTGTAAGCCCCACCCCCACTGTGATAGATGATATCAACTTTATGACCTGCGCTTTCGACGATCTCGACCGTTCGCCTTAATTCAAGAGTAATTCCTTCCATGATGGCCCGGATCATGGTTCCCTTACTTACCCGTGGCGTCAGCCCGAAGAACACCCCTCGGGCATATGGAGTCCCCAAAGTTCGCTCCCCCATCAGGTATGGGAAGAACATCAATCCTTCTGCCCCCGGATCGATCTCAGCCGCCAAGTCATTCAAAAGGTCATACACATCCCTCCCCAGCTCTTTGGCCTCAACTTGTTCGCTCTTACAGAATGAATCTTTAAACCATTTTAATGCTAGTCCCCCAGAGTCGATGATCCCAAAGGGGATCCAGCCGGGCAGCACGTGGTGCAGGTTCATCAGGCGGCTGTCGAAGACCGGTTCTTTGGTAAAAATGGATAGAATGGATGACGTCCCGGTCACATCCGACGCCCGCCCAGGCCGGGTAATACCTGCTGCCAGCAGCATACAGAGCATGTCTCCAGCTCCCACCACAACTGGTGTTCCTGCCGCCAATCCCGTCAGCGAACTGGCTTCTTGGGTGACAGTTCCGAGTACATCATAGGCAGGTCTGAGGTCGGGCAGTTTCTCCAGGTCAATGCCCACTTGGACAGCCAACTCCGGAGACCACTCCTTGCTGTGGGCATCCATTAAAAACGATCCAGAAGCCTCTGAATAATCAGTTGCGATGCAACCAGTTAATTTGTAGTTGATATAGTCTTTCGGTAGGATGAACTTCCAAGTTCTGGCATAGACTTCTGGTTCAAAATCTTTGACCCAGCGGATCTTGAACCCTAACCAATTGGCGACTGGCGGGCTGCCAGCGATACGGTATGCTTCCGCTGCCTCTGGGCGGATTTTGTATTCCTCGACCATGTTGGCACTGCGTTTATCGCACCAGAGTTGTACGCCGTGGCTCAATAGCTCACCTTGTGCATCAATCGGTATCGTGCCGTGCATCTGTCCACTGACACCGATACCAATGATCCGCTCCGCGGCTGCATCGGTAGAATCTAAAACGTTTCGAATGTTATCAACGGTACTAATCCACCAATCTTGTGGGTCCTGTTCAGCCCAACCTGGGCGTGGAGTTTGCAGCTCTTGAGCTGTGCTGACGCTGGCAACAACTTTTCCTTCGAGGTTTATCAGAGCGGCGCGCGTACTTTGTGTACCGACATCAATGCCCATCAAGAGGTCTTTTGCCATATACTGTTCTCCTATTCCTTGTAATCTACCAAGCAGGTTGCGATTGCTGCTGTGTTTTTGCTGCTGCCATTTGTCCTATGTTGTAATCTTGTAATAACAACATAACAACTTGGTCTATTTTATACGGACAGGCTGCCATTGTCAATTTTCACTCGTCGTTGAAAATCCGGTTATAGTCTCTGGTGCATATTTAACCATTTATTCGTGCACGTAAATCGCTACAGTTCGCGTGGCTGGTTTTTTGCCTTGACGTTCGAAGACGAATTC
>JBFENN010000342.1:0-3255 GCA_041551115.1 Anaerolineales bacterium | reverse complement strand
GCGCATTGTGTCAAGATATTCATAAACTTTTTCAGCAGTATGGGGTAGCGGAGCGCCATCGAGAAATTCCAAGGTGCCGATGGATGTTTCGACTTCATCGGGTGTCAAAATCTCAGGCGGAATATGCGTGTTATAGTTTGGTGTGGGGATTGATTTTGTTGTCATCTTATTCTCCTTGTATAAAGCGTTCGACCTGGCAGCGAAAATCGCCTGGGTCAGGTCCTTATAGGTTTACTTCCTCTATCTCTACATATTCTCGAACAACGGCGATTACAGCCTCAATGGACGCGATCCCAGCCAGTTGCTTTTCGGCTTTGGCCGTCAGTTCAATTGTCAATTCTTCCCCGGAAAATCCGACCTCGTTTTCTATCGCTTCCCAGTCGGCGTCGTCCATAAGGATGACCAGGCCTGAATCGTCAGGACCTAGTTTGTCATCCAATAAAGCTTTCACTTCACGCAGTTCGAAGCAACGCTGGGAGCCGATCAGTGCATCAATCAGGGTGCCGGCCAATATGCCAGCTTTTGTGCCGGCCATGATCAAACCAATGGACCCCACGTCAAATTCGTCTTTCCATAAGGTTAACCGTTGACGACGCTTCAGCAGCAGTTTGCCCTCCTCGGTACGGTAAAGGGTGGCGGCGGTTTTGATGTCGATCTGGTCCTGTTTCTCGAAGGCGCGCAGCGTATGATAGACATCCTCAGCCGTTTCTTTCCCTGGATAGACGATGATGAATAGGCTTTGGTTTCTCTCGTCGGACACAATCAAAATCTCCCTTTTCTTGGTTGTTTCAGGGCCAGAGCTACCTGGCGACAATGACGACAGGTGCGGGTAGGATGTTTAAAAGATAATAGACACCAGCACCTGGCGACAGTGACAAAAGTTATAGATTGGTTATAGTTGGAGGTTATACTTGTTGGTTATTTGAAACACTAACGATGGAGTGAAATCCCATCCCCTGAGGTTCTACTGCGAAAATTCCTAAATTGTCATCACTCGGGAAGTTGAATATCCAGATCATAGGCCCTTTTTACGGCCTGCTGACGATTGCTAACCTGGAACTTTTGGAAAAGATTGTAAGCATGTTGTTTTACAGTACCGGGCGAAATCACCAACTGCTGGGCGATTTCTTTATTTGCGAGCCCTTGGGCCATGAGCGCCAGTACTTCTAACTCCCGGGGAGTTAAAGGCTCGACTAAGGACGAATCTAACCCACTCGCCATCTGTAGATGTTTTTCTACCTTCGTATCACCTGGAAAGGCCGCCAGTATCCGTGCAATATATGCCTGCGCCACACCTTTTTGGCGTAAGCGCACCAACAGGCCAGCCATATCGGGTCCCAGTTCCAGGAAGGGCCGGATGACTCCACCCGGCTCAGCCAGATTGAAGGCGTGCGTCAAAGTTGTCAGGGCTTTGTCACTTTGTGATTGCTTTTGATAGACCAGAGCTTGCATCAGCCGAATATCAATCAACTGACGGGAGTTGTTCTGGAACTTGTTTGTCTTCTCATATACAGCCAGTTTCTCTCCGGCTTCCTGCAAGCTGGCCTCTGATCCCTCGGCTATCAGAATCCGGCACTGGGTAATATGTGGCACTTCGAGCCAAAAAAACATAACACCAGGATCCGTAGCCAAATCGACCATTTCCAGACAGTGGACTGCTGATTTCAGGTCTCCCTGCATTAGTGAAAGACGCGCCTGGCATGATCGGGCAACAGTTATAGCAGCTGGATAATTCTTTTCCTGAGCAAATTCGAGCAGAAGCGACATCATCGCTTCAGCGTGTTCAGTTTGCCCCATAGCCTGAGAGGCAAGTGTTAATCCAACCAGGCTGTCGAGGGCGCCGGCAGTATGTAGAATATAACGATCGTTGACTGCTTTTGTAAAGTGGTGAGATGCAGAACCCAGGTCATTCCAAAAATAGTGGATGTACCCATGCAAATATGAAGTCCAGGCTCTGATATACCGATTGTTATGTTTAGACGCAAGTTCATGCAGCTGAATATTTCTTGGGGCTGCATCATTGAACTCACCAGATAGTATGTCGAGAAAAATCAGCGTGCCAAGTAACTTGGTATGGCGGCCAGGGTGCGGTGTCTGATCATCATCGAGCCATCTATTCAACCTGCGGACAGCATCTTCGTTCTGTCCAGACATCTGGCTGGCCAAACTCCAGAAAACCTCAGCTTCGCCTCTGGCCAAATAGTTTTCTTTTGGAATCCGTTCCAGGGCACGGTTAAGCAAGTCCAGACTGTGTGTGCGTTGTCCCAACCAATACCAGTGATGTCCCCAGAAAAAGTCAACCTCTCCCCATAACGGCTGGGTGGTCTCATCATCATCGAGGATTGTCTCAACGTGTTCGAGTATGGGTGGGATAGCCTGCAGCTCAAATTGATGAAAACTTACCCAGGCTTTAGCGATCAAAAGCCGTGGTCGTTGCCTGAGGACATTGTCCGGGAGTCTGGATAGCCATTTTTCCAGAACATGCCACCGGTCTTTATCCAATAATGTCCGCACATTCTCTTCAAGTAGTTGCGCTGCTGCGAGGTCACCACCCGCTTCCAGGGCGTGCTTCAACGCTTCATCCACTAGCCCTTTTTGGTTGTACCAGGTGCTGGCCTGTAGGTGAAGGGAGGCGATTTCATTTGCACTGTATCGCTTCTTTAGCTCGTCTAACAACAATTGTTGGAACATATGATGATAACGGAACCATCGCCGTTGCCCATCGAGGGGTATGATAAATAGGTTTTCCGGTTGTAAGGCTTCAAGAATCTCTTGCGACCCGGCGGCATTGGATGCTGGAAGCATCGTGAACTCAGCGTTACTGTCTGAAAGAACTGCATCGCAGAGAGCAGCGCAGAACCTGTCTAGTACAGCAGTCTTGAAAAGAAAGTCCTGGATTTCCGGCCTCAAAGCAGAGAGCACTTCAGATATCAAGTAGTCCTCTATGTAGCGGTGTTCTGTCGCTAGATTCCTAAGCACATCTTGGGCGTTATCCCGGTGGCGCATGGATAGGGCAGCCAGTCGAATACCGGTTACCCAGCCTTCCATCTTCTCATCCAGAAGGGCGGCGACTTCCTTATCTACCTCAACCCGCAAAAGCTGCTCTAATAACTCCATCGTATCCGTCACAGAAAAACGCAGTTGCTGGGTCCGGATCTCCGTCAACTGTCCAAGGGCTCGCAGCCGGTTCAGGTTGATGTGTGGGTCAGTGCGGGTGACGATGACCAGGTGCAGGGGTCTGGGCGGATGCTTCAG
>JBFENN010000341.1:0-3256 GCA_041551115.1 Anaerolineales bacterium | reverse complement strand
TTTACGATAGTCAAACTTGTGCTGGTAAAGCAATTTCTGTTTGGATCTTCTCGAATAAAGATAAAGCAGTTGAGCGATCGATGGGTAGTAGCCATTAAGTAAAACGGTAGCTAACAATGTGGGCACCTTTCGAAGGGGGATTGGTTGAATTTTGGGTATGGTTCAGATTTCAGCTATAATCTGGCCCAAGGGTGTTCTCCTGTCTTATACGTAGTCATGGCGCGTAAGTCTGTAGGTAGAAAACGGAACCCTTAGTCACATCGATCACAGGGCAGTAAGTCGACATTGTTACACCATCGCGTTGACCTGGACCTCCCATTGAAAGGAAATACCATGAAAATCAAGAACACCAATCTTCAGAACTTTCTGACCGGTGGGATCGGATACACACTGGGAGCTGTAGCCGCTGTTCTCTTTGTGTATCTGGTTTCAAAGCTTGGGTTGGCAGGCTGGCTGTTCAGCCTGATTGATCAAAACCAGGTCTTACTGCAGCTATTAGGCACGCTGTTGATCGTCGGATTATTGCTCACTTTGGGTGGCGCGCTGATCGGTGGCCTGGGCGGCTGGTCATTAGCACGCCTGATGGACACGTCCCACCGTTCCCGTTTGATTGCCAGCAGCGCGATTGCATTTGCGATCAGTACCGGTTTGCTCACCTTGGTATTTCTCTTGCTGATCGGCTTTATCGGCTTATACAACAATTTCAGCACCGGGCGGATTGAGCATTATGGGATCATCTTTGGTCTTTATTGGCTGGTGTTTGGCTTGCTGACAGGCATCTTGCAGGCTTTGATGAGTCTCAGGCTGCGTCATAGCTGGCGGTTGATTCTAGCAGCTCCGCTAGGGTTTGCCCTTGGTGGTGTCGTTTTAGGCTTGCTGGTACGTTTCTTGAACCCCACGGAAGGTTTTAAAACCCATCCGATTCTTACCGGGTTGTTCTTATTGATTGGATTGTTGTCACCTTTTTTCTTGGGTGGTGGCGCTCTGGGAATTGTGCATGGCAGGTTGGCACGCCGCTCGGAACGCGAAGATGACCCGGCTCAATACATCTTTCCTGCTAGATGGCAGACCATCATTGTGGCTGTGCTCGGTATTGTGGTGGCATTTTCATTGATCCGCAGTCTGGACACGATCAGCACCTTTTTAACGATCAACGCCGGAAACCTGCAATCTCAACTTACTCCGGTAACGGTGGGGGTGCATTGGACTCCGCCACGGCCCTACAGCGGGGATATGGATGGTGTCTCACTAACCCAGGGTGATCAAGATAAAGTCGTCGTTGTTGGGGCGAATCAAAGTGAACATATAGCTTGGTGCAGTTCAGATGGTGTTGTGCATTACCAACAGGGAGATGAAATTTCGGAGACAATCGCGTTCCCAGGCTGTACAGGAACCCCCGGACTTGCACTGGATGTCGATCATCGACCTCACCTCGTTTGGTACACCCAGGAAATTCTAGACAACAATGCTGTCGAGCGCTCGGATCATTTACTTGTTGAGAGCATTCGATCCCCCAATGGCTGGAGCGAAGCCGCCATCGTCACTCGTACCGATGGACCAGTAACTACCGCATTGATGGCGGATTCACAGGGGGATCTCACCCTGGTGTGGGAGGATGCCGATCAGAATAGGATGGTCGCTGTCCAAGAACACTACCAATGCGATCCGGATGATCTTTCGTATATTGAAATCGCGGGGGTTACTGCGGTGATGGAGAGGAATTTGCGTCCCTCCGGAACAGAATTCCCTTATTGCCATAACCAGTACGAGCGCATCGAATATACTCCCAACCCAGAGCCTGCCTACAGTGACCTGCCCGCGACCCCAGACGGTGCTTTCGATTACCTGGCGAGGGAGGCTGCAAATGCCCAATATGAAGTCTTGTTTACAACGATGCAATACGAACCCAATACGACGCCCCCCAGCCCGGGCAGTGTGCTAGCCAGGGCTGTTGCCGCTCTATACCAAAAAGTGAAAGCCAACCCCGATAATTATCCGCGCGGTATCACCGTCAAGATATTATTGGGCAACTATCCAGAATTGAGCACCTTCACCTATGGCGACCAGATCTATGCTGCCATCACAGACTTTCGGGATGCTGGTGTCGAAAAGATGGTTGATCCTGAAATTGGTTGGCGTTTGGAAGTGGCCAACTTCCCAGGTACTTACCCGCACAGCCACACCAAGTTTGTGGTGGTCGATGGAAAACAAGTGCTAGGAGTTGGCTATAACTTTGGATATCTGCATCTGCCGTTGGATCACCCTTCCGGTCGAGGATACGATATGATGGATCTCGGTCTCCAGGTCACTGGTCCAGTAGCCCAGGAAGCAATCAGTGCTTTTGATGATATGTGGAGTGGGGCAGATCAGATTCACTGTGATGATTTCCACCCACCAGATGAAGATGATTGGCAGGCTACCTGCCAGCCAGTCGTGGCAGCCAGCGGACATGTCCCCGAGGTATTACGGACGTATGTACCCCCTGATGCAACCGACCACGCTTTTTCGCTCTATCGCTCCAAGGATTACAAGGAAGCTGATACTTTTATCGCTGCCAGCCTGGCTTCTGCCGAAGAGACGATTGACATGATCCACGTTAACTTTTCCTTGGATTTAATCTGCATGGCCAACCTGATCTTCCCGGACACCTGCACGATTGATGATGCCTTGCCCTGGATGGATGCGGTCATTGAGGCCGTCGAAAATTATCCGGTAAAAGTTCGCGCGATTGTGGAAACCGCCAACAGCAATGGCTTGGAAAACCGGGTGGCAGGTAATGTGCTGCAAGCCGAACTCGAGCGCCGCGGGCTGGGTGACCGTGTAGAACTGCGTTTCTATAACGGCAAATTACATGCCAAATCAACCCTGATTGATGCTCGTATGTTGATCATCGGCAGCATGAATATGCACTACAGTTCCTGGGGTGAAAAAGGGTTGACTGAATACGCCCTAGCTACCAATGCTCCGGAAGCCATTGAAGAGTATCAAGCTTTATTCGAAACCAAATGGGCAGAAGCGATTCCTTTTGAAGATGCGGAGTTTAGCACTTCGCCGTAATTGTAGCTGGTGTCGCTTCGATGCCTCTTTGTTCCCTCGTAGCGGGAAACGTTCGTGGTCGATTTCTCAATTTGATTGCTCCGTAAGAAAGCCCACTACTCCTGATATTGTTTAGTACTTAAAAGAAATGCATAACCACCGATGTCAGGGGTTGCAGTTTCGCGTCCATCCAAATCGAGATATGCAGCAGATCACCTTT
>JBFENN010000340.1:0-3266 GCA_041551115.1 Anaerolineales bacterium | reverse complement strand
TTCTTTATCAGCAAAGAAATGGAGCAGTAACAAATGCTTCAGGGTTAGGTTAGCGATCTCCAAAGCCAAAGGCAACCCGCCATCATCAGTACGGATCTCTACCCTTGACATTGGCAAATGAATTCTCGCGATCAGATTCTGGCTTTCGATCTCGCTGGCCATATCTTCGACAGAGAGCGTTTGCCCAAGCGTGTACAGTCCGCGCGCATACAACTCATTGAGCTGATCGCTTGTTACCTCGATTAGCTCCTCGACTGGTTCTGCAAATGAGCGCGCTCTGACAGGCGTCCAGTTGTTATTGCCAAAGCGAATACCCTGGCGGACCAAGTCAGTAGAGAGCTTGATATATAAATCATATGAACGGTAAAGATCGGGAATATCTATCTCTGGTGGATTGGGGAATGTTAGGTTGCGAATCGAGTCAACAGCAGTGACTTCGACCACATGCTTATCAAGCGAGTTATTCGATTGCAAAGGCGTGGAAGCGCCTGCCGCAATGAATAATGCAGCAAACCCGCGGAACAAACGCGTGGCTTTGATATAGAAATCACTCTTGAAACGGTCGAAATGCATGTCTCCACGCTCAGCCCCAGCAAGGTGCATAAATTCCCACGCCAAGAGCGGTTCCGGGACCGATAAATTCGCGTGGGTTCCGGCAGTAGCCAGTGCATCGCCGTACAAGTCAACGCAACGTTCCAGGTAGCGTCGTTTAGCGATATGCCAAGACCCGGGTATTGAACTGTGGGATACGCGGGGGTTATAAAGTAAGTTCCCATGCCAGCAGTAAAGCTGCTCACCGTGCGAACGACCGACTTTGTCCAGGGCATTGACCAGCAATCCTTGCATCAACCTCGCTTCGTATATAGCACCGCGAGGGGTGAAGTAGGGGCGGGTTGCCCATTCGATCATCCAATGGAATACTTCCAATTGTGAGAAACTAGTACTCCACGCTGAAAGGATATCTTGCCTTAGGTAATCAACGAACGACTGTTCACTAGGGCCCGAACCCATGGTAAGGAGCGGGCGAAATCGGGTGTCAAGCAGATTCCACTCGTGCTCAAGCCCACACAGCCCAGAATTGGGTGCATCTTTTTGAACCGATTGCACTGCCAGTTCATATTTTTCCGCAAATTTAACCGGGTCGTAGCTCATGCGATACCTATTCAGTCAATGCTCCTCAATCCGTGGGCGAGTCTGCTCAACGCTTGTTGGGTTCGTTCTGGTGGTGTAGCATAGGAAAATCGAATCCAATCACCGCCATACTGGGAGAAGAATACCCCTGGAACGACCGCGACACCATGTTTTTCGGCAAGGTACTGTCCTAGTGGTTCGCTGTCAGACCAACGGCGTGCTTCGATCGCTTCGCCGACATTAATGAAAGCGTAATAGCCCTTTCCCAAGATGTACTGGTAATTACCTTGATCCAAGAAAGCCTTTAAAACAATGCGACTGGCATTGGTTGGCGCGACGATCGTACGACTTGATTTGGCATATCCCTTTTGATAAGCAGTGATTGCGACGGCTTGTGCGTAGAATGGCGGGATGACGCTGTGGGAGGCTCGAGCAACAATGAATTTGATCACACTCTCAGCAGCTATCAGATGGCAATTGCGAATATTGGAACCGCCAAGACTTTTTGTGATGCCGTCCAGAAACAGCAGTCGTTCACGTTCAGCTGGTTCAAAATATCCTAAGAATCTGTTCAAATCCATCGGGTCATCATCGGTGATGTAGTGATACATCCAATCGAAGAGCACATAAGCCACACCCGCCTCAAGGGCGGCTTTGGCAAGTGCAACCTGGCGGTTAGTTGATATGGTCAAACCGGTGGGATTCTCTGGACAGGTGATCATAAGGCAGGCAATTTTTCGGTTAGTGCGGTTGGCAAACTCCACACAAGCCCTGATCGATTCCTCGCTGTACATCCAGCCTTCCTCAGGTGAGCCAGGCGCATATAGTACATTCGCCCCGATGCCATATGGACCCCAGGTATAGGAAATCCAAGGCACCCGGGACACGATGACTGCATCACCCTGGCGTCCGTAGCCGAGATTCAGCATGGCTTGATAAGCTTTGACCAATACATCCCTCCCGCCAACACCAGCTAAGACATTTGCTGGTCCATAACCAAAATGGGGATCTAATTGCCAGTATTCTTCAACAACCGTTTTCCGGAACAGATCTGTGCCATACGGCATGTCATATGCCGTGCCATTCTTTATCTGGAGTTCGGCTGCTTCTGTCAGAATGTCAACTGGGACCCCCGGAAGGCTCGCACCGCCATCGCCTTGAGAAGCGTCATATACTTCCTCGCCGGGATGATCCTGTAAAAACCGCCCAAGATTCTTTTTAATCAAGAACATGCGTGAGGCCGGGATCGCGGCGGATTGGGATAGATAGTCATCAATTGGGATCAAATTCTTATCCGGGACTGCATATATTGGATTGCGGGAATCAGCCAAGTTGGTCATCAATTCATCCTCCTATAATAAAAAACCCCGCTGCTGCGGGGTGTATCAGATAAGCTTGCTTGACTTGATTTGTGCTCAAGCACTAATGCTCACGCAAATACGCCCCACGGCATCCAGATGATTGGGATTATTCATGGTCATCGAAGTAGAGGTACTGGACGTGTGATCGTTTAGCATAATGGAGGGGAATATATCATTGACACATCTCCGGGTCAAGGGGTAAGAAATCCCCCTCATATATGTACTCATATATGAAACCCGCTACGAGTGCCGCTCGATGATATATTGGGCAAGCTCTTTTAGCGCGTTACGCTCGCTGCTCGCTGGTTGTTTATCAATCGTTGCAACGGCAGAATCAACATAGCTACGCGCCACCAAGAACGACTTATCGATTGCGCCGCTGTTATTGATATCGATGACCAGCTGCTGGAGGCCTTTTTCAGAAAACCCAGCTCTCTTCTGGATGGCGAGTAAGATTTCATTCTCTGGATGATCTTGGAAATAATATAAAGCCGGTAAAGTAATTAGCCCTTGCCGAAGATCACTGGCAACAGGTTTGCCGATTGTGATCTGCTCACCAGTAAAATCAAGGATATCATCTACGATCTGGAATGCCATGCCGAGATCATACCCAAAACCCCGCATTGCCTCGACAACTTCGCCGTTTGCGGAGCTTAACAACGCTGAAGCAGCGGTTGAAAGTTCAAACATGGAGGCGGTCTTGGCGTAGATACGATCATAGTAATCTTCCAGGCAGGCTAAACCTTTGCTGGTAAACAGCTGGTTGATCTCGCC
>JBFENN010000339.1:0-3288 GCA_041551115.1 Anaerolineales bacterium | reverse complement strand
GACAGTCTTAAAGCGTTTGAGATATCCCCTGACGGTGAACAAGTCGCGATCAGCCTAGACAACCAGCTGTATATCGTGCCCTACGATTTAGAAAAACTTAGTGAGGTTTCAATTCGGACTGACCTAACCGAGATTGCAGAATGCAAAGACTTTGCTCCTTACGGAAAAAACTTCGTAGTCGGCGCACGATGGTCAAATGATAGTAAGATTTTGGCAGCAAATCTCCTCGCCAACGTTGGTACTGGTCAGCAGGGGAATATCGTTCAATTGATCCCGATCGATCGCTGCATACCTAATCCACGTGCAATAGATAATTTTCCGCCACCTCGTTTTACGATGGACGGATATGATAACAATCCAATAATTCAGAACTACGATTTTGACGGCATCTCCCTTTTTGCCCTTAACAGCAATGTTCGTAATGACGGGTTTGGAAATTTATATCTATATAACACCGAGCTGCATAAAGCTAATGAGAAAGTTAATCCGATTGACGATACTTGCTGCTACCGTGATCCATACTGGAGCCCAGACGGCAACCACCTCATACTCGCCTTTCAGGATTACCTTGGCGGAGCGAATAGCGAAACCCTCCTATACCTAATCCCGGTTGGGTCGATCGGTACTGGTTCACAGTATGAACCATTACCACTTCCAGCTATATCCAACCCGCGCGAAAAACCCTACCCAATCTTGAGACCTGCGAAACAATAAACGCACTCATTAGGAGCGAGTTGGCAAAAAGAGAGCATTTCCAAGTGACAGCGTTAAGCATTCAGAGATGATAAATGGTCCATAACCGAGCAAGGAGAGATCAAGATGACCCAGCATGATCCAATATTTTTCCCCCATCTGAAGACACCACCGCGGTTACTTCTTGGCCCCGGACCAAGTCAAGTGGATCCGCGCGTCCTGCAAATAATGGGCACACCACTGCTCGGTCATTTGGACCCAAGCTTTCTTGAGATCATGGACAGCACTCAGGATTTACTACGCTACGTATTTGAGACCGAGAACCAGTTTACCATCCCAATTTCAGGGACTGGGACCGCTGCAATGGAGACTGCTGTTGCGAATATGGTTGAGCCGGGAGACTCTGTACTCGTTTGTATAAATGGGTATTTTGGTATGCGGATCGCTGACATGGCCACCAGATACGGAGCAGCAGTTCGGACACTTTCACGACCATGGGGAGAAGTATTTTCCGCTGACGAAATCGCTCAAGCGATGGAAACTCAACCCGCAAAGATTGTAGCGATCGTCCAAGCCGAGACGTCGACCGGTGTTCTGCAGCCATTAGGCGAGATCGCACGCGTTGTGCATCAGAGAAATGGCTTACTGCTTGTCGATGCGGTAACCTCTCTCGGGGGAGTTCAGGTAAGTGTTGACGAAACCGATATCGATATCTGCTACAGTGGTTCCCAGAAATGCCTGGGGTGCCCGCCCGGTATCGGCCCGATAACCTTGGGAACAAGGGCTGTCAACGTGTTGAAAACACGCCAAACACAAGTACCCATCTTTTACCTGGACCTGACTCTGCTGAGTAAATACTGGGGTGCCGAGCGCAGTTATCACCATACAGCACCCATAACATCAAATTACGCGATCTATGAAGGATTACGCATTGTTGCTGAGGAGGGCCTGCAAAATCGCTGGCAGCGACACCGCAAGAATGCTGAATTACTTTGGAAAGGCTTAGAAGAACTAGGATTGAAGCTTCAGGTGCCCGTTGATTATCGACTACCGACGCTTACCACCGTTCGCATCCCAGAAGGCGTATCAGATGCACAAATCCGCTCGAAATTGCTAAGCGATTACAACATTGAGATTGGGGGGGGGTTGGGAGAACTAAAGGGTAAGGTCTGGCGAATCGGTTTGATGGGCTACTCATCACGACCTGAAAATGTGCTCCTATTGTTGGCTGCGCTGGAGCGGTTATTGAAATAACATAACTATAAGCAAAACCAAAATCTAGTGGACAGGCTTTCGGGCAGTGATAAAAAACAATCTGAAAGCCTGCCTTTTTTCTACAATGGCACAAATTATTAAGCCGTTAATAATGAAACCGAACTATAAATAATTTAATATCCCTATCTCCCACATCTTATTCAAATATATTTCACAATTGCATACTATCATTACCGACACCGGGATAATAATGTAAAATCTTTGTGAGCCTCGTGTATGCCGGATAAGTATAATGATAGATCTACCCATCGAAGTTTTACGAGCGTTTCGGCAGAAAACATTCCGGACACTGCCTGGATTAAGGATCCACACGAAAGAGGAAGCAATTGATTATGTATCTGAACGTGGGTTCATTTTCTTCTGGCCGATCAAAGGTGTCAATTTACCAAGCCTTTGGACTGCAGTTGCAGGAGATCGACCGGTCGCTAACAAGCACGATGATCCCGGACATATAACTTGGGCTTGGAAGGATTCACTTATAGGGAAGGAAAACTGGTTTTACGGAAAAATACTGCGGAAGAAAGCAACCATGATCGCCATGGATCTAGCCCCAAGTTTCTACGCCCTGTCTGAAAACTATGGTGCTCCAGAAGAAGATTATTTGACGATATATGAACAAGGTCGCATGACGAGGGAAACAAAACAAGTATATGAGGTTATCATCGAGAAGGGGCCAATAGACACAGTTTCACTCCGTAAAGCAGCCCACCTTACAGGGAAGGGAAGCGATTCATCATTTACTCGTACGCTAGCGGACCTGCAGGCAGACTTCAAAATCGTTCCTACAGCAGTAACACAATCGGGTGCCTGGCGATATGCTTTTGCTTATGATCTCCTACCCCGTCAGTATCCCCAAATACCAGAAAGAGCTCGTTCAATCAGCGAACATAAAGCCCGTGAGCAAATTACTTCCACATATTTCAAATCAATTGGCGCAGCACAGTTTCGGGATTTGACAAAACTATTCCGGTGGTCCAAAAAAAACACCCTACAAACCATTGAAAATTTGGTTGCAGCTAGTGAGCTTATTGCAAACGTACAAATAATTGGATTTCCAGGTGAATGGTATGCTACACCGGCGTTACTCAGCCGACGATAATCCCACTTGATACCATCTGCTAATCACCCTGACTTGGGCTTGTCCAACCGTCTATCAGTTACCATTATGTGAAATGACCGAGTTGATAAACGATCAACGCCTTAATAAATCAGCCTTGATAACTGGCGCTTCAAGCGGAATCGGGGCTGCGTTTGCGCGCAAGCTTGCTCAACTTGGATACGACCTTATTCTCGTAGCCCGGCGCAAAGAACAGTTAGTTG
>JBFENN010000338.1:0-3291 GCA_041551115.1 Anaerolineales bacterium | reverse complement strand
TTTCTCATCATAACATTGATTAATTGTGTATAGATATTACAGAATAGATAACATTAAAAGTTTAGTTATATGGAGTCGGGTGGTTCGTCTCTGTAGAACGAGGAAAAGCGATGTTCAGAATAAATAAGTTTCCCGGCTCATTTCCCCCTTTTTTTTCAGACTCTACCGTACAAAATCGAGCGCGTATTGAGCGTCCAGATAGTTTGGGTTTTCCAATAATGCAGCTTGAAAACTTTCAATAGCTGCGTTCGTATCACCAGCGCGGAAGTGCCCCCAACCCTGCCACAGCATGGCCTCTTCTGCATTGGGTGTGATTTGGAGTGCGTACGCTGTGAGGGCCATCAAGTCATCGATGCGGCGGGTGTGAAAGTAGGCGAAGAAGGGTCCAAATTGGTAGCGCAGCATGCGCTGCGGTAAGCCTAGTTCGCGTGCCCGGTCGTAGGCTTGAGCAGCTTCCTGGTAGCGTTCGAAATAAACCAGGTTCGTGCCGAGATTGAACCAAGCGAACGCATCATCAGGCATGGATTGAACTTGGTCTTGATACATGCCTAGGGTGAGCTGGCGGTTGTTTTCAACATCCCAGTGTTCGCCGAGGATATCCTTTACGGCTGCTTCTTTCTCGGGCGGGTAAACCAGAATGTAGACATTGTTAAAACTGTGCCAATACTCTTCCAGTGTAGCATAGGGAATCTGCTGGTCTGGACCGTGGAAGCTGTCCTGCCCGGTAAATGTCAGATTTAGGTCGTCATAACCGGTTAACAGGTTGTAATGGGCAGCCCACAAGTCGTCGTTCGGCCAATACGGATCTTCAAAGTAAAAGCTCTCTTCAATCATGACCGGAACCCCAGTCGCAAGCAGCTGCTTGAGCAGGTCGATGTTGCCGCCAACGCGATACTCGACGTTCAACCACCCGGCGCGTGTGCGGATATAGTAGGCTAGTTCCTCGACGTTGACGTTGCGGTCTTGCCTTTGGGGTTTAAGCAGTTCAGCAAGGTCGAATTGGTCACCCTCCCAGCCGTAGTACCTCAAATACATCGCCATGCTAGCAGGACCGCAGTTATTGATATCCTGCTTTTCCCAGGCTGGTGGCGTGAGCGCGACAACCTGCGGGAGTGGGGTTGCTGAAGGCTGCAGCGTCCTGGTGGGTCCAGCTGTGAGTTCAATCACCACCGTCGAACTGGGCGAGGGCGTTGAGCCTTCGGTGGTATTGGGCGTGATCCCAATGGCAGGCGGTGGTAGCGGGGTGGGCACGCCGCTGACCGGGTTGATGATACCGCGCACATATGCATATGCAAAATCCAATCGCCAAGCTGCTCGCTGCTGGACAGCGGGCAGCCGGTATACCAGCATGGCTGTGATTGTGAAGATGACAGCAATCAGGAGTGCTGCTGTCCAATTTCTTTTGACCATGGGGCGTATTTTATCACCCACCCCATATCTATTGGTTAGCGTTTCTTAATCGCTTATCTGGGAGCGACCTTCGATTTCTAATTTATCCAATCCCAGATCCATGTGCAAAGCTGGCACGATTTCGTTTACCTGGTCTTCTGGAATACAGAACGAGACGTTATATTCGCTGGCTGCTTGAGCGACGGCTATCACCCGGGCACCATGGTTGCCAAGTGAGGCGAATGCATGCGCTGCGATCCCGGTTTTATTCCAATCCGGGACACCGACCACCGAAACCGTGGCGACTTTTTCGCGCGTCCCCAGGATAAAACCATTTCCTTCTGGGTGTGTTTGTGCGCGCTGGTCGTCTCCCTCAACACAGTTGGGCGCGATAGTGTTCCCGAATTCCTCACATAACAGCTTCAAGCAGTGGTTATGATCCTGCTCGCGAACGACGAGGTTGAGACTGTGCTCAGAAAATGATTGCGAGAACATGGGGACATCCAGACCGGCAGCACACAACTTACGTAGCGCTCTGGCAGCCGCATCCGGGGTCCAGCTGTCGTCTTGACTGCCAACCGCGATCATGGTCAACTCGGTTGTAGAAATGATCGCTGGGAGCAGCGTTCTTCCTGGGCTGGGATTTTTCACGATCAATGTACCAGGGTGTTCTGGGTTGAAGCTGTTGCGCAGGCGCAGTGGGATCTTGCTAGCCACCACAGGATGGATCGTTTTCGGATGCAGTACATCGGCACCGTAGTAAGCTAAATTTGCTGCTTCGTCATACGAGAGCTCACTTAAGGTATGCGCTTGCGGCACCAGGTTCGGGTCGGCGGTCAGAATTCCATTTACGTCACTCCAAATCCAAACTTCGGAGGCGTCCAGGCCAGCTGCCAAGATAGCGGCTGAGTAGTCGCTGCCTCCCCGCCCTAAGGTTGTCGTGACTCCATTTTCGGTTGCCGCGATGTAGCCGGTAATCACAGGAAAGGTCCCCGATTCCAGTAGCGGAACCAATCGCTGACGCAGTTTCGCTCGGGTTGCGCTCAAAAGTGGCTTGGCGTTCCCAAATTGATCATCCGTCACAATCAGCTCGGTAGCACTAACAGCCTGGGCGCGTTGTCCACGCTCGCGCAGTACAGCCGCCAGGATGCTGGCCGATAAGTACTCGCCAAACGAGGTTACCGCGTCATAACCTCGCATCGTGACTTCTCCTAGGACGGCAATGCTGCGGTAATGGCGCTCAAGTTCGTGTAAGTTGTCCTCGATCAATCCAGCGATTTCCAAGCGTTCCGATCGTTTCAAAAGCACAGTCTCAACGACTTCAAGATGCCTGCGCAGTACCTCTGCCTTGATCTCACGATATCCCTGGTCACTGCCTTCTGCTGCCGCCCGCGCGCCAGCAATCAGGTTATCTGTGACACTGCTCATTGCTGACACAACAACTACTTGATCCCCAGGTGCATATAGAGCTGGCTTGTTATCCGCTTCCTGAACATATTGATTGTTGAGCAGGATGTCCGCTGCAGAAGAGAAACGTTCGGCACTGCCAACTGAGGTACCGCCAAATTTATGAACGAGCATTATTGACTCCTTTTTAATCAGCCACAAATACGATCCACACCCCAATTAGCCGATCATTCGAGGTCGTCCAGCGCATATTTCAGGTCCTCGATCAGGTCGATCGGGTCTTCGATGCCAACTGCATAGCGTACAAGATTATCCTGCAGGCCGGCCGCCTGTCGATCTGCCTTCTTTAGGGAGAATAGGGCTGCGGGCTGCTGGGCGATGCTCTCAACACCTCCCAAGGTCGGACCGATGTACGGGATCTGTAACCGATCGATGAAGCGTCCGGTTCGGTCAAAGTCACCGTCGATTTCAAAGCTGACCACGCCGCCGAATCCA
>JBFENN010000337.1:0-3300 GCA_041551115.1 Anaerolineales bacterium | reverse complement strand
AGCCTATCCTGGCATCGTATTTCGGCAGGCAGATCATCAAAATTTTGAGCTCGCATACGCAGTGCCTCATTGCAGCGGCCTATGGGATGCAATCCAGTACGACCCCGTTTTCAATGGATCAAACACCTGGCAGCTATACTATGGAGACAGCTACCAGGGAAGGGCTGACATACCGATAGACAATTGGTTCAGTTTCAAGGTCACTTGTTTGGATAGTCGGGCGGTGATAACTGTAGGCGATCAAGATCCTTTGGTCGTAGAGAAGTTGGCTCATTCCTCCCGAGCTGGCCAGTTCGGGATATGGACATTCCGGCCAGCATATTTTTCTGGGCTACAAATTCGCTCGATCGAAAAAATGGATCAACTTGCTGGCGAACCTGCGCACGCGCCCCAAGGGGCAGTCGATGCCTGGAATGTGGAAGGAGGGGGGCTGGTACGTTGTGAACCAAATGGTGTACTCAATATTAACCGCTTGTTTCTCCCATCCATCAAGGAAACACATCTTGAGCGATCATTTGAACTGTCATCTGACTGCCAGGTAAACATCAATCTAGGCTACAGCGATGCTCTTTCCCTTATGCTTGATGGCGGACTAATTTATGAGGGAGAAAATACGTTTTCCGGCTTTGCTGACCGGGCTGAGCGTGGTTATGCCGAGCTTGGCAGCGAGCTGATCAACTGTAATCTGGGAGCTGGCGTGCATAAGATCACCGCTGATTTAAACGTCTCGGAAGGGTTTGGTTGGGGATTAGTCGTGACCGTTCAAGCATCTGAGTTACAATGGCTGCCGGTAAAATAACACCAAATAATGACACCATATTATGAAAGGGTTATCCAATAGCAACCTTTCATATCAAACCGAATAATCTTCGGTAGGGCGAGACTAACAAGCGAATTTTAGTATATCTGGCTGACCAATCAAGCTTTCAAATACCCATTATAGGAGAACAAATATGAAGTTGCCAGAATATGTAACAAAAGAAGAAGTCCAAAGAGTTTGCCAGGAATTAGGTATTCGCGATTGGACAAACTTGACTGAGGCAAGCGTACAAACAGAGGAAGCACGCCTCATTCAAGTGATCGTTGGGGGTGAGGCAGTCGAAGTTCCGGTCGCTGATTTTAAACTCGGACTGGAAGTGGAGCTTGAGCATGGGATCCAATTCCCTGATGCCAATGTGACCAACAACCATCCACTCCTGACTGGCAAGATCGTTCTTGCCCATCTCAAAGAGATGCTCGATTACTATCTACGCTTGGAAGTTGCAGAGCTGGAAGGTGATATGCTAAAAGCCAACCGGCGAGGGGATGCCGAAAAATTAGCCGACAAATATCAAAAGCTACTAAATGCTAGGGCAATCCTGTACAAACAAGAAGCAGACTAACATATTAACCTTACTCGTGAAAAATTAGTTCACTGCAGCACACATTCGGTTGAACAGGTGTGCGTATTTGTTTGTAGCTGTCCTATATCGACACCCTGAGCGCCGACAACTCTCGCTCTCACCCTACAGATACTACATTCCAATCATCCAGTCTTCTCAGCGCATACGAGATCAGATAAGCCGATGGCATGCAGACCCATATTATGACCTAGATGGAGAAAAACCTATATAACGAGGAAATTAACAAATGGCGCCAGGATTTAGATGATTCACTGCGCCGCGAAAACAGCTGGTTGGCGTTAGCTGGGTTATTTTGGCTGAACGAGGGCAAAAATTCACTTGGCAGCAATCCTACTTGTGATATCCTGCTCCCCTCTGAGGCTACACCACAATTTGCGGGTACTATCACGCTCAACAAACACAATATCGTGCTACGAGCTAGTTCTGATATCGGATTCGAAGTAAATGGGGAGTTAATTGTAGAAACGATACTGCAGCCGGACACCACTGATGATCCTACCATGCTCCATTTGGGACAGCTAACCTTAGTTGCAATAAAGCGTGGCCACCAATACGGGATCCGGTTATGGGATAACCAGCGCTCCGAACGGACGAATTTCCCAGGCCGACTATGGTATCCCATAAAGCCAGTTTATCGAGTTTGGGCGGATTACGTAGCCTATGAGCCACCCAACCCCATAAACCTGGCGTCTACGAACGGAGGCGATCAATCGGATTCAGTCGTGGGTTCCCTGGCGTTCGAAATTAACGAAACTGACTGCAAATTAGATGTCTTCGAAGGGTCAGAGGGCGGATTCTTTGTGATCTTCACCGATCAAACACAGACTGTTGAGACTTATCCTGCTGGACGATACCTAACTACTGCAAAACCGGAACAGGGCAAGGTGTGCTTAGATTTCAACCGTGCCTACAACCCACCCTGCGCCTTCACCCCTTTTGCTACCTGCCCATTGGCCCCGCCCCAGAATCATCTACCCGTACGGATTCCTGCTGGTGAACGGTACCTGTCGAGTAGCTGATTGTTCATAACCCATTAATCATGGAGTAGAAGCTATCCAAGATTCAAGTGTGGGCAGTGGCATTGGTAGCGACCAACAACATCACTGCTATCGCCTTGTCGAAGCTGGATTAGGATTAACGGTTGAGAGGTACATCATATCGAATGCTGCAATCCAAAACCTGATCACTATGCGCGATAGGTTTTCATTGCAATAAATCCGCGCAGCTGCACAACTACGGGTAGATCGGTCTAATTATGCAGTTCAAATTGGCCAGCACGAGGGAGATTTGCCCCATGGGCAATCAAGCCCGAACATCTATATCTTTGTATGTGCTGTGATCGGATCATTTCGTCAATTTCGCACATACGGAGAGGAGCTCTATGGATCACGTCGTCTATTTAGATCACAAAGCCAATGAACTAGAAAAACTCTTATCAGGGCAAAAAACTATGATCATTCGTGGTGCGACAGGGAGAAAAATGCCTTACGGTCGTGTCGAAATGGATGACACGTTGTACTTCATCGAAAACGACAGCAGTGGAGTAATCAAAGCTAGTGGCATTGTAATGAGCGTACTTAACTCGGAAAAGTTGACCCCGGAAGAATCGATTGCTCTCGTTGATGCTCACCAAGACAAGCTTGCGCTGTCAAAAGGGCAATACCAGCGTTGGGCAGGGAAGAGATATCTGGTGTTGATTGAAGTCAATAAGCTTGTGGAGCTTGTGCCCTTCAAACTGAACCGGCAAGAATTTGGCAACATGGACGATTGGCTGCCAGTGGGTTCGATCGATCAGGTTCGATACAGCGGATAATCCCGCGCTAGTCCGCAGGGGAAAGAAAAGCAGCCCAAAAAACATATGTACGCTCAGACCAGATAATTCCTTTAGGAGCATCGT
>JBFENN010000336.1:0-3305 GCA_041551115.1 Anaerolineales bacterium | reverse complement strand
TTCGCGCTATTTACCAAGAAGTCTACTCTGTTGGTCAGAAATTTTGACAGTCGCACATTGACAGCCAAGAGCTCTTCGGCCTGGGCGATGACGGCCAATTCATTCTTTCTGATATGCGGGAGACTGTTTGGGCCCACTGTCAGGGCCTCGAGTATCGCGACCTGTTTCGCCAGGCGCCGTTTCGCACGACTTGAAACGGCCAGAGAGACCTCATACAGCTCTTCGAGAGATTTTTTCAAAGGAAATATCAATACGTCTATACGTTCGGCCGAGTCAGCGTCCGTGATTTTCAGAAGGTCGCTGTGAATTGAGTCGACCAGAAGTACGGCCCTTTGTTGTGGGATTAAGCTCATTATCGAATTTACAAGCTCCGACTTTTCGTTTAAGGATTGGTTTGCTTCGGCTGTTTTCTGATTCCTGTACCAATCCGCCATCTGGGCACCGAGTATGCGCTCGCCAGGCGACAGCATTCGCTGAGCGATACTTTTGGCCCTGGATAGGTCGCGAATCCGTTTTTCTTCGAGGGCGACAATGGAAAGCCTTTTTTTCACAAGCTCATCCAGGCTGTCGAGGTTCTCGGTCATCTCGGCAACTAATTTTGAGACTTGAGTTGTTGCTGTTTTTTCATCTTCTTTCTCATAACTTCTGCCGCGCTGCAAAAACGGATCGAGCTGTGCGATTTGGGAGTCGATTTCATTCGAGACTTCAGTCCGTGCGCTGTCAGTTTTCACCACCAACAAGGCGGGTGCCGCGCGCACGATGCTCTCCACGCGCCGTGACAGCTCCAGCCAAGACAGGGCTTCGGGCACCCGTTGCTCGGTGATCTTGTTGAGCGCGCCGCCAACCTGGGATAGGGAATACAAACCAGAGGCCGCAGCGAACAGTGAGAACATGGAAATTCCCAGAAACGCTAGGAGCAGTCGCCCTCGAACGCCCATGGATGCAGATTTGTTTGGCTTATCCATTGGTCATCAGTTCCTGTGGCTTTTGTCAAGACGAGTCAAGAAACCTGGATGAAGCTGGGTGAGACACCGGTCAATCCACTCACTTGACTGGTGAGTAGTCTTCCTTGCCGAAGACATACCAGACGAAGGTGCTAATACCGGTAACGTCGCCTTTCTCATCAAAACCGATTTTACCGATCACGGTCTCAAAGCTCCCTTTTCTCAAGGCTTTGATAATAGCCTCCGGTTTCAATGAACCCGCTTGTTGAACGGCCTGCGCCCAAGCCTGAACAGCAGCATAACTATACAAGGTATAGCCGTCTGGTTCATAGGCATCCTCTTCGCGAATGGCAGCAACGACGTCTCTGGCCTCCGGCTTCAGTCGCATGTCCG
The DNA here is from genome assembly GCA_041551115.1 of Anaerolineales bacterium. Lineage (GTDB taxonomy): Bacteria > Chloroflexota > Anaerolineae > Anaerolineales > UBA4823 > DAOVXM01. The sequence goes on along the minus strand of JBFENN010000336.1, from coordinate 1,968 downwards.
GACCAAATGTAAAATAGGTGCCTTCGCCGGCATCGCCCGCGACGAAAAGGAACTGGACATTCACCAGACCGTCGCCGGAAAACAAGCGAAGATTAGGCAACTCCTTTTTGGCCTGACGCAGAATAATTCCAATATCGGTCAGGTAGCCGCCGGCATAGAGAACATCTGCTTTTTTACTGACGAGTTTGTTTACAATCGAATTGTAGTCCTTTTGATCCGGGGGGTAACTATCGAACAACACCTCGGTAACGCCGCGTTTGTTCAGTTGGCGTTTTGTAAACTCCGCCAAGCCCAAGCCATAAGCCTGACCGTCGTGGATGATCGCAATCTTGCTTTTGCCGTGATGGTCGGCCAGGTAGTTACCGGCGATGGTGCCTTGCTGATCGTCGCGGCCGATCACCCGAAATACATTGGGCCCTCCTTCATCGGTGACCTTGGGGTTGGTCGAAGCGGGTGAGATCATTATGATCCCGGCGTTTTCATAGATCTTACTGACGGCAAGGGAACAGGCGGAACAAAGGTGCCCGAAGACGACAACGACGCCCTCGCTCACCAGTTGTTTCGCCGTCGCCTCGGCCTGTCGCGGCTCGCACGCATCATCCACTGAAATGACGACGATCTCCTTGCCGAGGAGGCCGCCTTTGTCATTCAGATGGTCAAGCGCCTTTTGAGCGCCGATTTCCTGCTGTTCGCCGGCATTGAGTGAACTTCCGGACAAAGGCCCGGCAATGCCAACCTTGATCTCTGCCTGAGCCGCCGCAATGACGCAAACTATCGATATGAATGCGCCGATTAGGCTTCCAAGAATATTAGTTTTCATAACTGCCTCCGCTTTTTCATTCTTTGAATTGTTAACGGTGCCTCATGTCTCGAATATCTTGGTTTAAATTGGTGGGAAACCAGACCTATATTCGTGCAGAAAGAAAATCAAAATTTGATAAACCACCCAACAAGTGGACGTATATTTCAACTGAAATTAAGGCTCAGGATTCATGTTATTGTTCGTATATCGAATGGTCATATAAGGCTTTGATATTTTAAGATTATGAGAAGTGCCACTGATAGGTATTCAAGGTTCGGATGGTTGCATTCTCATCCTAACCCATCAGGCGTTTGTATCCCTGGACATAAGCACTGAGAACAGCACAGAGTTTCCGTTCAAAACCTTCTGCCATAATGGCACCTCCCTCTTTAAGGCTTCAAACAGTGGCGATCGGTATGCGAATTAATCAATGGACGCGAAAAATCGGAGGAAAAACAGGATTCGAGGCAATAACAAAATCAAGACCAGGGTCAGTCGTATAGATAAATCAAGAATAATTAAAAAGCATTTATGCCCATTTTTTTGGGTTCTGCCAATTTAAATTGAAAACTTCAGTAAATGAGGATTTATTGAGAATCCCCAGCCAGCGAGTTTCATAACAATTCTGCCAGAAATCCACATTTAAAGCAAGTATTTAAGTTGTTGGACAATCAATTCTGGGATTTTCGGAAACATGCGATACTGATACCAAAGGCCAAACATCATTTTGTTACGTTTTAATTGGAGCTATCTGGACCGATCATTAATGAGCCATATGCAATATCACCCGTCTTGATCGATTAAATTGAAGCCACTTAACATCGCACTTATGAGATCTCTCATCAGTTCCCCATGAACGTTGAGAACCGTTAGGTCTTCGATGCGTTTTCTTGTAAATTGTTACACGAATATTAGGGACTCTGCATTATTGGGAAGGCAACGACGATCCACTTTATAGTGTCTGTTTTATCGAAGTAACGGTGACTTCAAGTACGCGTGTTAAAAATGAAAATTTGTTTTTCATCATATCAAATTCAGGCCCCGATTTTATGAATCTTGCTGTACCTTCAAGAAGGTATCCTGTACCGGGACCCATTCGACCGTCGAGTTCCTTGGTTCCGATAGTGAGTAACACTTTGTTATTCTTTAGCGTTTTCTTTTCAGTT
>JBFENN010000335.1:0-3321 GCA_041551115.1 Anaerolineales bacterium | reverse complement strand
GTTCTGAATCTTGATATTGCTGCGATGGGAAAGACCTTTTGTCTTTGCGATAGCTGTCGATAACTAGGTTTCGTGCAATTGTTAATATCCAGGCAAGGGATGCTTTTAGGTCGCCCTGGAAACGCTGCCTTGCTTTCCAAGCCCGATAAAAGGCTTCAGCCGTTAGGTCTTCTACATCTTCAGCTGGACCACCATGTAAGCCATAGATATACCTGTACACTTGTAAGTAAAATTGATCAAAGAATCGCTCGAACGCTTCGTTGTCATGTAAGATTCTTGTTGAGCCGGTCATAATCTATCTGATAAATAGAACGCTAACAGCTCGCAAATATGACGCGAACGAGAATGAATGTGAATTGATGAGTATGTTCATGAATTTCGATTACCTGATTGATATCCCCGCAGAAGTCAAATGCTCTATGCGTAATACTTCATTAGCTTTTGGACATTTTTAATCCACCGTCTTTCTACAAGTGATCGTTATCAAGATTTAGAAAAAGCATACTTTCTGAGTTCACGTACTTCCTGATCAGTCAATCTTCGCCATTGTCGGGGCTTTAAAGACCCTAGCTTGATGGTGCCTATCCGTGTTCTTATTATCTTGACAACCGGTAGTCCTAATAAACTGCCAGTTTCGCGAATTTGTCGTTTGCGCCCTTCATGCATGACGATATTCAACCAAACGCCTTTCCCATGTGAAGATAAGCGCTCAACGATCGCGGGACTAGAACGATGCCCATCACTGAGAATGATGCCTCTCCGCCATGCTTCTAGCTGCTTCTCATCCGGATGTTTTGCGATGAGAACCCGGTATTGCTTTTCATGCTCATAGCGGGGATGAGTAAGACGATTCGTTAACTCGCCATCATTCGTTAGCAAGATTAATCCCTCACTATCTACATCTAATCTTCCGACAGGATAAACACGCTCAGGGATCTGGACGATATCGATAACAGTTTGTCGGGAATCATTTTCTGAGTGAACGGCTGATAGCACTCCGCGGGGTTTATACAAGGCGATATACGTATTTTCTGGAATACTGGCTATTGAGCGGCCATCAATTCGGATGTCATCCACGTGTGGATCTGCTTTTGCTCCAAGCGTGATAAGCTTGCCGTTGACTGTGACACGACCAGATGAGATCAACTTTTCACATGAACGGCGAGAGCCATAGCCTGTGCGGGCTAATATCTTCTGAATTCTTTCTTCCATAATATTTGATGGTTCTTGTATAAAACGGATGTTATCAAAATAGTTAACAGACCGCAGGCCAATATATTGGGATTGATTATTCGAAATATGCTGTTGAGTTATTCGATGCTCTATTAATATTCATGATCGAGCATTCTGGTTGCTCCCGACGCATTTGCTTATTCTCGACCAGGCTGACAAATTTTGGCGATCATCCCGCTCGAATATTACATTGGATTCTTCTTTGCATTTTCAAGTATTGGAGGTAGCTCAGATATGGAGTTCAGGCCAAATTGCTGCAAGAATTCTGGCGTTGAACTATATAGGATAGGACGTCCAGGGCCCTCTCCACGACCGACCTCCTGAATCAAACCCTTCCGGAGTAAGCTTTTCAATACGCCATCACTATTCACACCGCGTATAGCATCGATTTGCGGGCGAGTCACCGGTTCTTTATAGGCAATTATGGCTAAGGTTTCAAGCGCAGCCTGAGAGAGATGTGTCGTTGCTTCCAAACCTAGAAAGTGCTCAATATCCGCAGCAACTTCAGGTGATGTTGTAAGCTGGAGTTTTCCATGGTGATTTTGTATGCGTAAACCATGAATATTACTATGACTGGTGTAATGAGCTAGCAACTCACCAATTCCCTCTTCTACCTTTCTTTTTGGAATTTGGAGAACTTCTGCAAGCTGGGTGCTGGTGACACCCATGGGTGCAATAAATAGTAAGGCCTCCAATTTTCCAACTATGTTCTCTGTCATATCGGGGATGGATTTTATTGCTATGATAAAATTTAGAACGACATGAAATTATACCATCCTACATTTATCACAGTTATCTTGATATTCATCTTGATCGTTGGCTGTTCACCTCCACAGGCTACTCAAACGCTAATAAAGGTTAGGATCTTTGTGGATGGGGAGACGCTCGATATCACGCTTCCTGCTGGGAGTAGCACCCAAACTGCAGTAGATGAAGCGAACATAAGTGTTGGTCCTCTGGATTTAGTTGAGCCGCCTACTTATTCAATATTGAATAATAATGAAGAGATTTCGGTCATTCGTGTCCGGGAGGATTTTAGCGTCGAGCAGGAAACGGTGCCATACGAGAAGCAAATCTTACAAACTGAATCATTATCTGATCAGGAACAATTGCTAGCGCAAAGCGGTGTAACTGGAAAACGTGAGATAACGTACCGATATCTATACCATGACGAGATATTGGTTTCAAAGGATCCAGTGAAATCTGTTATGGTTCAGGAACCTCTCCCTGAGATTGTAATGGTAGGCGTTCAAACGCCATTTTCCCCCGTTGATATCCCTGGCAGGATCGTTTACTTGATGGGGGGAAATGCCTGGCTGATGGAGGAAACAACAGCAAATCGGCGGCCAGTTTTAAATACGGGCGATATGGATGGCCGTATCTTTTCTCTTTCAGAAGACGGGACCTGGTTGCTGTTTACACGTCAATCTGAAGATATGGAAATTATCAACACTCTTTGGGCCGCGTCACTGGACACGGATCCACCACAGTTATTCGATCTTGGTGTAGAAAATGTGGTTCACTTCGCAGATTGGGTGCCAGGATCAAATAATAATCGAGTGGCATTTTCTACAGTTGAGCCACGTACTACTGCTCCGGGTTGGCAAGCGAATAATGATCTTAACATCCTCACATTTAGTACTAGTGGTTGGGTCTCGCAATGGGAAGAGATTATCGAAGCAAACGCCGGAGGTATTTATGGTTGGTGGGGATCCAATTTTCTGTGGGGACCGGATGGTGAGCAGATGGCCTATGCGCGTCCTGATGCTGTGGGCTTAGTGGATTTCGAGAACAACACATTCAAGCCTGTTTTGGAAGTTATTCCTTTCCAAACTGGTGCAGACTGGGCTTGGGTGCCAAGTATTAACTGGTCGCCGGATGGAAAGATATTATTTACAGTAAATCATCTCCCCCACGAAGGCTCCGATAATCCAGAAGAATCACCGGTTTTTGTATTATCAGCCATCTCCAAAGAGGATGGTCAACTGATTGATATCGTTCCTCAAACGGGAATGTTCGCCTACCCAGCATCATCACCAATTTGGACTACCTCCAGCGGTGAAGAGGCACATGAAGTAGCTTACCTGC
>JBFENN010000334.1:0-3328 GCA_041551115.1 Anaerolineales bacterium | reverse complement strand
GCTCAAGTTTCTCTTGTTGTTTAGATTGACTTTTTTTACTCATCCTGTTCTCCTTCTTGAGTATAAGGCTGGAATAACTGACTTTATGGTTCTCAGCCATTGCTAGATGATCAACCCATCCTAGGATTCTCTCAACACATATCTGGGCATTTTGTTCTGGGTATGGCCATGTCTTTATTATCGTAGAAGTTCTCCGGTTGAAAATGAGCAGGTTCATACTATGAGATATGCCAAATCAATCGAGGTTGCCCTAAGCTGGTAAAAGTATGCTGACAGTTGATTATTGGAGTTCATATCAGTAAACTTTCCTTTACTTCCCTACTCAAACGGGATTGGTATGGATAACTTCGCAGCAATTCGATTTTAGGTCGCTAATCTGCCATACTCGAATACCCATCGCGCGCCACTCACTTGAACGCTAAAGACTTTATACTTGATGATTTTATTTTCGCAGCGAATACTTATCGTTTAATCCCTTGCCATCTAGGATTTGCTGCACGTGTTTTTCAATCCTTGCCTCCCGGGTTTTGGATTGTTTGGGTTGAGAAAAATAAAGAATGTATGCCCTTTGCCGTCCGGGCGTCAATGCATCAAAAGCAGTTTTTATGGCAGGGAGTTTATCTAATTTGTTTTGAAATTCTTGCGGAATGATGAATTCGTTCGTCTTTTTATAATTCACTTTCAAGCCGGCTTTTTCCACTTCAATGGCTTCATAAATATAGGCTTTCAGGATGGGTTCCATCTCCACGATTTCTTGAACATTGGTGAACCGAATCTGGCGAGCTGCCTGCGTATTCTCCGTTTGTGTGATTAGAATACCGTTGGCATCCTTCAACAAGGCACCTTTGACAAACAGAAGCGCACAGTATTCTTTAAATCCATGAATTAAAACGATGTTACTTTTCTGAAACGTGTAACAAGGTTTTCCCCACTTCAATTCTTCGGTCAGCTGACAGTCAAGGATGATGATTCTCAGTGTCTCGAATTCTTTCTGCCACTTTTTAGCCTTACTTAGAAATACATCAACGTCAGGATTCATTCTATTCATTTATTGAAACTCCGAAATTGAGTGAGCTTTTCTCTGCTTACAAATTCTTTTTTCTTCTCTAACTTCGGATCAGTAAATCTACCAAAGATTCTCCGATAACATTCAAATCTTCATTTGCAGACTCTATCCACCCTATTTTAACCATTTGCCAAGTTTTTGCTTTGCTTCATCGTATGATTTACTGTCGCCATATACAGCATCAGATAAGCTCTTTCGTAATTTCTCAACACGGCCTAATCGTCAACTCCGCGTGCATCCGCTGGTTATGCCGCACGTATTGTGACGCAATTGCGTTTGTATAATACTAGTGTTCGAGTGAATGGTGATTAATATTCTCATGATAAGTCGAGACTATCAAGGGCCAATCTTGCTGAGGTTTCAAAGATCTTGCGAATGAAAATGCGAAATCTTTTCCGTGGGTTCAAATCTCAACAACTTTGTAGCACCAGAATATCACGCTCGTTCCTTTTTGTTTAGCATCCAGATGAAGGAAATCGCCGCCCGCGTTTGCACCATTCACAATGTGATTTGAGGGGAACGAGCAAATCTCCCCGTAAGAGTCTTCATATTCAGGTGAATGGTAACATTTGCTCCACTTGATGAGGTTTGTCGCGCACGTAATCAGAAGTCGTTTATCCCTAGGATCGAGATCCAGCACCGTTTTTCGTTCATCGGGACACATAAGCAGCATTTTACGATAACCACATGGCAGTGTGCAGTTGGTAGATCTCTCGATTCCTGCGAACGGAGATCTCCAAAACTGAAACCAAAAAACTATACAAGAAGGCTGCTCTTTGGCACGAACAGAATGACTTACTCGATGAAGCGGTGTAATATGCCATCGCAAGTGACGATCTTGAATTTTTGGCGGATGTCATCGATCGGGGATTTTATTAACATGCCATATGGTCGGGAGGAAATCTGACGTTGTATGCAACCTGGCTGGATTTGCTTCCCCCACAAGCCTTTCAAAGCCGCCCGCATTGGGTTTGAACGCTTCGCATATTCTCTAGCTGTTAGGGCGCTTCGATTTCGCTGAATAGCAAATTGCCAAACTGAGCAAACCTTGCATGCCCCGCCCTCCTCACCTGAAAAAGAGCAAATGCAGCACTGACATCGTTGTACCGCGGCGAAATTGGCTCCATGCGCGGGGATACGCAACAAGCCAGCGATATGATCACTTTCGCCCAGGAACGACTCCCACAAGAGCATCAATTGCAGCATGCCCACAGGATTTTAAGTCTTGGATTGGCGTATGAACTCTTTGGGCAAATTGAACTTGCCGTACAGAACTACTTGAGATCAAGCGATGAAGCGCAATCGGCCGGGGTGCTTTATCTTGCCATTCATGCACTTGTCGCCGCGGCACAGCTGCACATCAGCCAGGGATAGGTATATCGAGAGGAGCAAGCCTGCCGACAAGCAATACAGATTGCAGTCGGCAAACGTTTACGCCCACTGGGTTTGGCATAGTCTATTCTGGTAAGCATCGCTCTCGAACGTAACGATCTCGTCACCGCTGAGGAATTCCTGCAGAATGGCGTTTCGTTATCCCGTCGAGTCGGCTTGATTTATGATGTGATTTTAGGGCTAACTTATCTCTCTCGCTTACATGCCTATCATGGGCGCGTATCGAATGCCTTTGAGACCGCCCTGGAAGTGAACGCGATCATACAAGGCTTCGGCGTGAAGCGCATGAACATACTTACGGTAGCTTATATCGCAAACCTACAACTCTACACAGGTCAAGAAGGAGTAGCAACGCAATGGGCAGCGGAATACCAAGCTATCCGTACCGAGCAACCGCACGAATTCGCGGATCTGACCCTTGTGAGCGTCCTGCTGAAACAAGCGAGGACGAGAATGTGCCATCAATCTTGGAGGCTCTGCTTAAGCGAGGGCAGGCTCAAGGTCGCGATGGAACCTGCATAGAGGTCATGACTCTGATGGCATAATTCCATTGCGTTGAAAAAGACATCCCAGCCGCCACAGACTGGCTATCCCAAGGGCTTGAATTGGCTGCACTCGAAGACTTTATCCGTATATTTTTTGATGAAGGCGGAAGCGCTCCTCGACTTGTTACCAAAGGCGCGTCAGGCTGCCCCGGATCTGGTGGATGCCATCCTCGAAAGCCAGCAAGTTGAGAATGGCACCAAACCCTCGCCCATGGACCAACTGCCCGAGCCGCTCACCAACCAGGAACTGCGGGTGTTGGCCCTGATCATTGCAGGAAATTCGAACCAGCAAATCGCGGAAGAACTGGTCATCAGTATGGGGACT
>JBFENN010000333.1:0-3329 GCA_041551115.1 Anaerolineales bacterium | reverse complement strand
GTCCATATTCCGCTTCGCTTATGGTCAGATGAATGTTATCCCCGGAATCCACATAGTGGGTAATATTTGTGGCCGCCCTTATCAAAATGGTACGGCGATGTATGCCCTGATCCAGGCGCTTGGCAAAGACCCTGATGAGATGATCAAGGAATTTGGTGGGGGACTCGATCTGCCCAAGGGTTTGACCATTCCCCTCATATCACTGCCTTGGCAGGCAAGATTTCCCATCCTTGCCAAAACCATTCAGCTGCAGATTAAACAAAGGCTAGCACTGCCAAAAATACCGCAATTTCTGGCAATTAATCCCGAAAGGTGTCAAGCCATGCACCAGCGCATCGCCACGATCGAGACCCAGCAAGATTTTCTCGAGTTTTGGAGTGAGTTGGTCCGCCACACGATGCAGGCTTTCATGATGACCGTAGTCACTGTCTGGAATAATACTGAGACGGTCGCCAAACTCCGCCGCGCGCTCGAACCTATGATCGGCACTGCGGATACCAACACACTGTTATCAATTTCCGGTCAAAAGGGGGCGTTATTAGCCAGTGTTGCACCAGTTGCCAGCCTTTCAAAAGTGGCCCGGGGTGAAATGACCCGGCAGGAATATCTGGAGCAGTACGGCCACCGTGGCCCGTACGAAGGCGAGTTTTCAGTCCCGCGTCCAGCTGAAGATCCTGCCTGGATTGACCAGCAAATAGCAGCCTTGAAAGCCTCCGCTGTCAATGTGGATGAAATGCTTGCCAGTCAACAGGAAGAGTACAATGAAACCTGGCAGCGCTTTACCAGCCAGTATCCTCAAAATGCGCAATCTATCCAGCGCCGGCTTTCCCAGGCGCGGCATATCCATCACCAACGGGAAGCGGTCCGTTCCGAATCAACCCGTCTTATTTGGGTGACGCGTGCACTGGCGTTGCGGGCTGGCGAAATGACCCAGGTATATGATGACATTTTCTTCCTTACCTTCCAGGAGATGCTTGGACTCATAAATGGGAACGAGCAGCCGGTTCAGTATATCCCCGCTCGCAAAGAAACGAATCAGAAATACTGCGCCCTACCCCCATTCCCCCGCCTGATCAGCGGCCATTTCGATCCCTTCGAGTGGATTACGAATCCCAACCGGAGCAGCGAATATTTCGACTCACACATGCCGGATCAAGACTATTCAAAAGAACTAGAGGCTGCTAAATACATCAAGGGCAACCCAGGCTCGGCTGGTATTTATGAGGGCATCGCTCGCGTGGTCCTCACTCCTGAGGAGGGACATCAGCTTCAAGCTGGGGAGATCCTGGTCACCAACAAGACCAATGTCGGCTGGACGCTGATCTTCCCACGCGCCGGTGCGGTAGTTACCGATGTTGGGGCAGTACTCTCGCACGCCGCTATCGTGGCGCGCGAATTAGGCATCCCAGCCGTGGTTGGCTGTGGGGATGCGACGGCCAAGCTAAAAAGCGGCGACCGGGTACGTGTCGACGGTGCACAAGGCCGCGTAGAAATTATAGGGAGAACATGAGCACAGAGCATAATGCAACAGCACTTATTACCGGGGCTACCAGCGGCATTGGTGCAGCTTATGCACAGCGGTTGGCAGGACAGGGCTATAACCTGATCATCACCGGCCGGAGAGAAGCAAAGATCAACTCCCTGGCTGCGACCTTGAGAGAAACTTACCATGTCGATGTTGAAGTGATCATCATCGAATTATCTCAGGCGGACGAAGTAGATCAATTCCTGGGGGCGATTGAAGGACGCAATATTGATATCTTGATCAGCAACGCCGGATTTGGAACCACCAAGTTCTTCTATCGGGAGCCCCTTGAACTGCAGGAAAAGATGGTCGCCACTCATATTCTAGCGGCGATGAAATTGACTTATGCGATCCTGCCGGGCATGATCGAAAGAGGACATGGGACGATTATCTATATGTCTTCAGCCAGTGCCTTCCTGCCTACGCCCGATACAGCAACCTACTCCGGAACGAAAGCCTTCCTTCGTGCTTTCACTGAATCACTTCATCTCGAATTAATGCATTCCGGCGTGAACGTTCAAGTAGTCTGCCCAGGACTGACAAAAACCGATATGCACCGTCGATTGGGCATCCCGGAAGAGTCTACTGTCGATAGCGGTCCCATGCGGTGGATTACGCCTGAACAAGTAGTTGACGATTCACTTAAATGTCTGCAGAAGAATCGTGTCGTCTGCATCCCCGGATGGCTGTCCAGGTTCCAAGTATTTATGCGGAATATGCTGCCAGCTTCTTTTTATTACCGGTCAGCGTACAACCTCTTCAAGAAATATCAATGGATCAGGGAAGAATAATCCGCTTGGGAGTTGCACACAGCCGGCTTTTCAAATTCTTGTCGGGGTACATCATAAATCGATGGAAACGATCTAATGATCGACAACTCATCTGAATTGTTTCGTTATGGATGAACATAGGATGCAAAGAATGGAGAATGTAATCATAGGCATGCTCATCGGAGCAGTGCCGTTAATCGCTTGCTTTCTCGCCGGGTGGTGGATCAGTATTCCTTTTGTTTCAGAATCACGTATCTTTCAATATGCGCTAACAGGTCTCCTTTTAGGGACACTGATTGATGTCATCTTCCTGAGAAAATGGGTTCGACACACCTATACGATGAAACTCTGGGTTTGGATGGGGATCTATGGGTTCTATGCCATTGTACTGTTTGGCTTCTTTATGGGATTTCCGGTTTTCCATGTGTTGCTTGCCGTGCCCGCTGGTGTTTTCGTTGGGCGATGGCTGACTCACAGGAGTGTCGATCCCGCTCGCATGCGGAAGGCTGCCCAGCATACTGCTGTGTTTACAACGAGCATCCTGGGGTTGGTGTGTATCGCATCAGCCGCAATAGCCTTGCTGGATCCATCAGTAGCGTTTGATCTCCAAGGAATGTTGGGGCTTCCCTTTCCGGTTACACCCGTGATGATTCTTGGTATCATTCTGAGTGGAGGAACGCTGCTTCTTGCCATCGGGTGGTGGCTCACCGTTGAGTCTGTAAAGCGTGTGTATCAGTTTGGTCGCCCGTCGCGGTCTCTGGGCGCCTAACACAGCGTGCACCCGGCAGGTGGGATGCGCCCCGCTAAATTGAGTTGATCCTGACTTCGAACATTTTCTATTAAAGCAGTATCATCTCATCCCACCGACCTGCAGGTAACGCAAACCGTTAGGTGTGTAGTATACAAAGCCAAAGGGATGCCAGGTTGTCTGATGCGGCAGGGAGATAATATGAGCAACAGTCAATCTTCGCAGAGTGAATTGGTCAGGATGGTATTTGCGCGTTTCTTGGGTGCTATTCTCGTGCTGTCGGTCG
>JBFENN010000332.1:0-3351 GCA_041551115.1 Anaerolineales bacterium | reverse complement strand
TCTCTAGTGAGACAACACCGAGATTACGACGTAGTGACGAACTAATCCAAACATGGTGCTGTCTCTGGAAAATCTGCCAGTACTAGTTGATCGGCTGTGATCAAAGGAGATCATTGAGCTCGGACAAGCGCTACACATTGATGATAGTAAGCAGAAGAAGTGCTTTCGTGGGTAATTTAGAAACTTGATATAGTTCTTGGTTTTTTTGTTGGCATAATGCCTGAATTTGTGCTATGAACTTGTCATCAGGATATTATAGGGTTTCCCCCGGCTGCTTGCTCATCGCAGTATATGTGCACCGCTTTGCGCACAAACTCTGCTCCGCCTTCCCGGATGCGCTCATAATTGATGGTAAAGCGAGGGTCAGCGACCCACATATCGGCAAGGGAGCGTAAGAAGCTGGCGTCACAAGTGTAGAAGTATTCGTTCAGGTAGGCAAGATATTCGCCAATCGCGGCTTGTATCTCAGGGTCATCGGGCGGTGTTTTGGGGTCCTGACCAACCATGCGAACCGTTAGTCTTTCACCTTCTGCCTTGATTTTCTCTTTCTGAGCTTGGGAATAATTTGCCCACTTGCGCTGCGACTCGGCATATTGGTCAGTATGCCCCCAACGCTCTTTGACTTCATCTTCGTATTTCGTTTCATCAAAGCCTTCAAAAAATTCTTCAGCAGCCATGTTTATTTCTCCTTTAATTGCTGACATTGTAAAGTCAATTGTTTCTATCAACGTGTCAATCTGCTGGCTCATTCTTGAAGCGAGGAGCGGTGAGCTTCCAGTGCGGTGAGCAGGTTGAAATCGGGATGGTTAATGAGCATTTGAATGTCTTTCAGCGGCACGTCCAGCTCCCGGAAAAATAGGATTTGCTGCAGCCTCAACAGGCTGTCATGATCATAGTAGCGGTAACCGTTATCTCCAATTCTTACGGGGGGAAATAACCCGATTTCATCGTAGTAGCGCAGGGTGCGGGTCGTAACTCCAGCCATATCAGCAATTTCTTTGATCGTGTATGCCATAGCCTCACCTCAGGGCATAATGATACACCTTGCCGTAACGTTAAAGTCAAGGGGTAGGAATGTGGAATTTTTGCATAAGTCTTTTTTCCACATCAACGCTCACTCATTCCAATTTCTGCTGCTTAAATTTTTGCTGGGGACTGCAACAAATCGATATATCTCCATTATCGCAGAGCAATTGCGCATAGATGATGAATTACGATCTCGGTACTACACAGGTCTTGGCGGATGGAAATGAGATATAGATCGGTACAGGTTTGTGGCACCATCACAGATCCAAATGGTTAGAATCGCGGGCAGGCATACGGGAACCGTCGAAACGGGTTGAACCAAGGCAAAATCTTACATCCTGATTGTTATTGAAACGAATGGTTAGATCGTAAGCCGACTCGCAGGTGTTGTTGGGGTTTGTTAGGGCTATGCCGTCAACCGGCTGCAGCCCGAAAGCACATTATGGAGTACGCTTTAGATAGCTAAAAGGCTCAGTTCATTACCAGAGACGAGTATACTTTCGCCGGTATTTGCTATCATCTTCTGCTTCAATCAACTCCATCGCTTTCTGCCGAACTCGCTTATCGTTTATTTGAACAATATCAGCCGATAGTTTTAACTGATATCGCAGCGGAACAAAGTGCAGTTTTTTTCAAGGCGGCATTCAAAAACCGTTCTTCCAGACCAATTTTCTACCCGCTCCTGGTGTGCATCTACAGCAATACCGACTATTGCTGCTCAACTTTTTTCCCACCTTTTTTTTACGCCTTGGTAGTTCCGCAACAATCTTGCGTATATACGGCAATGATGATATCAGCGGAGCTTTCGCACCCATGGATCGCGCCAGCCAATTTGGGTCTTTATCCTTCTTTCAATGCGGTACGATGATTTCCCCAAGCACAAAGACAGTTACGAAGAGCCCGAGTAACAATGCTAAAATACTGAGGATTGAACGCTCATGCCTGGAGAAGATTGCTACGGCTGCGGCAACACCCCCTGCGATTGCTGAAGCCGCTGCAGGCAGGATCATCAGAGACAGCCGGAGGTTTGAGAAGAAGGTTTCACCACCGCGCTCTCCAGATGCAACCAGTATTTGAAACAGTGCAATGAAGACTAAGAAGCCTACCAGCAGCCAAAGCGACCACCAACCGAGCCGGGTACTGGGCAATCCCAATATGCGCCGCCATAATGGTCTTATGGTTGGTATCATGCCGCCTGCATTGCTCGTTTCATTTTTCATACGATACCTCCTGCGGTAATTGACCTTACTGAGCAGCGATGATGCGCTTCGCCCATTCTGCTGCACGTTCGAGTTCACCATTGATAAGGGGCCCTTCAACGTCTTCTACGAAAAATCCTTCGGGAGCGATAACCAGCTTGCCACCTTTACTCTGAAGCCGGTCAGCTATGGGCTTGGCGGCATAGCCAAATATTCTCACAAAGAACAGTAGCGCCCGTGTTTTTTCGATCACACTAAGTGGAAAACGTGTATCAAACGCGGCTACCTTAACACCTTGCAGACTATATTGCGGAATCCCTTTCAAGAAGTTTGTGATGGCACCAGTCGGCCTGAATTTCTGAGTAGGGGAGCCGACGATTAGCATGGCTATACCTGTCAATTGATCAGGTTCCACCTTACTCACATGGATAGTCTCGATATCTGCTTGAAGGCTGAGTGAGCCGCCGATAGCCCGGGCGATTTTCTCCGTGTTGCCAAAACCGGAATCGTATACCACCATCGCTTTCATAAGGTAACTCCTCCGTTATTTGGTCATTTCTCAGTCAACCCCAAGAGGACCTAGTTTTTCACAACTACGGGCAGATAGATGCCCGGCAGTTTGAATTCATCCGCACCGATGTCGTAGCCTGTTCCCTGAGGACGCCGCTCGGAATCAATGTCCACAGAAACACCTGCGTTCACGCCAGTATTTTGCGCCGCTGAGTTGATGTTAATATGGAATCCGTCAGGGCTGAAGAGCGGGTCTCCGGTGTGATCGTTAGTATGGGTAGCGCTACCGATCAGATTGGTCTGGTTGGCGTACCACAAGGTGGTATCCAGCGTGGTATTGCTGCCCAAGGTTACGCTAATGCCGACGGAATGGCTGACGATAACAGTGTTCGTTAGGGCTATGGAAGGGTACCCTCGCACAAAGATACCCTCACCTCCGCCACGATTATCATAGAGCGTTGTATGAAGGACACTGACGGTTTGTAGATCCGGATAGAGGACATCGAACAAGATTCCACTTCCCACTGATGCCTGATTACCAACCAACACATTATTAATGAGTATTGGGGCAGGATTTGCAGCATAAGTGATATACAACCCGCCTCCAGACTGGGTA
>JBFENN010000331.1:0-3356 GCA_041551115.1 Anaerolineales bacterium | reverse complement strand
GGGAGCCGTTTAGCTGGATAGATAACAGTCATACCGGGATTTCCCAACCGCTCTCCTGGCATGATCTCCATATGGTCAGGGTAATTCTCCAACAGGGCGCGCAAGCGCTTACGGATCACACCCCCGCTGCCTGAAGCACCATAACCATGCACGACAGCAAATGGCTTTCGAGTGTGCTTCTGGATCCAGCGGTTGTAGAATTGGGTAAATTCAGCCAGTGCTTCGTGGGCTTTATAGCCATGTAGATCTAGTTCCGGATAGTCTCCCATACTAGTAATTATAACAAGCTGAAACAAGGGATATAATATACACACTGCGTCTCATACTATGCCCATCCAACTTGCACATTACTTGCAACATCACAGATCAGTAATTTATCAAACCACCTAATAACTTGGTGGAAAACCAGCGTCCGTGACATTGAGTCGCGCATGTCGTGGTTAATCATGGAGGTATGTTTATGAACCGGACGATACAATTCACACTTATTTTTCTACTTCTCGCTACCGGTCCGCTCTTTTTACCGCGCACCGCGATCAGCCAAGCACAATCTTTGGATGATCCGGTTGATGACCCCCCGGAACAGAAATTATTCATGCCGCTGATCAGTTTATCCCGCAACTACAGCATCTACGGGCAGGTGCGTGATACCGACGGCGAACCGGTTGCAGGGGTGACGGTTATCGACCAAGAAGGACACCAATCGGTAACAAAATCCGATGGCAGCTACCGGTTGAGCAACTTAGCCCTGGGCAATTACGCCTTAGCGCCAATCGCCCAAGGATTACTCTTCAATCCCACCCTTACCGAAGTGGAATTAGCTGGTGCTGATGCTGTTCAAAACTTCACGGCACTAACTGCTTGCAGTGATGCCATCGTCAATGGAGGATTTGAAACTGACGATGCCTGGCAATTTCCAGCAACGACAAATACGGCTGGCTACAGCACGGCTGCAGCCCACAGTGGGCTCCGCTCGGCGCGGACGGGCATCACGAATGCGTTGGATAACCGCTACAGCTATTCATCAGCGCGCCAGTATGTCAGCGTACCTGCAGATGTCGACACCGCCCTGCTGCGAGTCTGGTTGTACCCGATCAGTGGCGAAGTTTTCACCAGTGCACCTGCCGAGGTAACTATTCAACCGCTGCCGCCGCGCCCCAGCAGCGCAGAACTTGAACTTGAAACCTTGGCTGGTGATGTACAGTACGTGATGATCCTTGATCCAGGCATCAACCCTTCAGACCCTGCTGATGATACGCTGCTCGAAACACTGTTGTGGATGCGCAGCGATGCACAGCAATGGCAGGTTTACGATTTTAATATCAGCAAATACGCCGGTACAGCGATCAAAATTCAGGTCGGAACCTATAACGATGGCTACGGTGGCGTCAGCGCCCTCTACGCAGATGATATCTCGCTGGAATTGTGTGATGATGGCACGCTGCCCCCCGTGGAACCGCCGCCCACACCGACCTGTCAAAACTACATCCAGAATGCAAGTTTTGAATATTTCAGCGATTGGGGAATCCCGATCACCACATACCCGGCATCCTACTCCACCGCCCTGGCGCACAGTGGCCTGCAGTCCATGCGTACCGGGATTGTCAATCCATCGGCGAACAAATACAGCTATTCAGACACTTACCAAATCATTAAAATACCCAGCGATGCCACACAAGCGACCCTGACGACCTATCTCTACATGCTCAGTGACGAAGTGTCTACAAGCGGAATTCTTGCGCAACCTATGCCGGAGGTACCGCACGATCGGGTATTCGGTGAAGCAGAACTGGCAGGGGATGTCCAATATGTACTCATACTCAACGAGTACGGCTATGTGATTGAGACGCTGCTCTGGAAACTGAAAGATACCCAAGCATGGAATTACTGGCAGTTTGACCTGCTCAAATATCGCGGCCAAACGATCCGGCTGCAGATCGGCACGTACAATGATGGTGGGGGAAGTGGGGTTACCGCGATGTATGTTGATGATGTCATTTTAGATGTGTGTTCTACAGTGACACCTCCAACGCCAACACCGACACCACCCCCTCCAGGTACTTGTACAGAAGCCCTGCTCAACAATAGCTTCGAGAGCAGCTCCGATTGGGACATACCAATCACTGCCTATACTGCCGGGTACTCGACCGAGCAGGCGAAGACCGGCTCGAGATCAATGAGGACTGGTATCAACTACAGCGCGCATAACCGCTACAGCTATTCAGATGCCTACCAGCGATCAAAAATCCCAACTGGCGCAACCAGTGCAACCTTGGGGATCAACCTATTTCAATACTCATCTGAGGTAATGACCTTAGCAGAAGCAGAAGCACCAACTGCGTCACAGTTGAGCACGCTAACCGAAGCCGGGGATGTGCAGTATATCTTGCTATTGGATTGGTACGGGAACTGGATCGACACCTTGTATTGGAAGCGTAAGAATACCCAGGCTTGGAACTTCCATCAATTCGATCTGGTACGGTATGCAGGAGATTACATCAGGCTGCAGTTTGGTACCTACAATGACGGTTGGGGCGGGATCACTGCGATGTATGTGGACGATGCATCCCTGCAAGTTTGCCAATAATCCTAACCATTTCCGAAGAAACTCCTCCGGTAGAACGACCACCGGGGGATTTTTTCTTATGAATCCATCATTCGTATGATCCAATCAGCACACAGCAAGCTGTATTGATTGATTTTGTATCATTTTTCAGGTATATATTTTATAGAGAGTTCTACGCATTCAAATTCGGATCCGTGTTTGATGGCATTTTAACAGGAGGTGGCAAGATGGAAGCACGAATTGGCGAAGTAACGCACTATTACTCCCAGATTTCTGTGGCTGTGATCCAGCTTAGCGGCGATCTAAAGATCGGGGAACGCATTTCCATTATTGGGCATACGACTGAATTCTCCCAAACTGTTGAATCGATGCAGGTCAACCACCAGGCCATTGATTCTGCCAGCGCAGGGGATGAGATCGCGCTCAAGGTATGGGATTATGTCCGGAGAGGCGACCTGGTGTACAGAGAAGTAGAAACGGAGCCATCAGGTTGATTTGTATTGCAGATGTCGCCCTCTACTGCACAAGTTTGAACATAATTTTTCATACACGGAGTGAGTGTCTCATCCTCGAGTTTAACGCGTTAACCGGCTCGAAGCAGATTAGCAAATAAGAATTAAGCACATATTTACGCACGGCCGTGGGAATTTATTCCGGTCTTATAATGTTCTATGTGTTTATATTGCTAATCATCACTGCTCCAAAAAATCATTCTTCCAACGAGTGGATCTTTATAAAGAGCCATTAAACAAAATCTCCCAGCGAAAGGCTGTGAGATTTGTCGTTAATC
>JBFENN010000330.1:0-3380 GCA_041551115.1 Anaerolineales bacterium | reverse complement strand
GTATGGTATACAGTCTCCTGCCCGACGAAGTAAGCCTGCCCGAAGTAAATATCACGGTAGAACAGCGTACCCGCCTGATATTCCAGTTGGTGTGAGTCGGTTAACAATGCCGTAACTATAGAACTGCTAGCACCACCCCCAGCCGCATAGGTTTGGGATTTCGCTGTGATAATAAATTGAACCAGTTCCTCATGATGGATATTGCTAAACATTTCCTATTTCTCCTTGACCTATAGTTTAGTTGGTTCACGTTGTGACAGACTAGAGTACATGCGAATTCTAGGTTAACTCTCTGGGGGGCGTCTCCATGTGTTCAGCAGGAAGCGGACCAATTGATACCGTAAACCAATCCATATCTGGATGATATCCGCTTGCTCTTTTCTCCCAGGATTGTGCGCTGAATAGATGGATTGAGAATAGATAGCACCGATTTTTTGTACATTTTTCGTTAAGGTGTCTGCCAGGGGAGGATGTTCAATCGCGAGTGCTTTGATCAGCCGTTGGTTGAGTTCATTAACGAACTCTTTGGGGGTTGTTCCAGGCGAAATCTTCACCAGCCTTCGTTTGGCAACGAGCAGTAACCTTCGGTAAATGAGGTAGATGGCCTGAGACGGGTTCTGGCGCCTCAGCCACCAGGTATCGACCACAATAAGCCCAAGGATGAATAATGCGATCAGTGCAATGCTGATTATGGGGATCATGACCAAAATCCGACCATAAGATTCCCAATCGATCCCCGAGAATGTTGTCGTTGTTTGCTCGAGAGCTTCCTGATTAACGTCTGGTACGCTGGTCCGCAAGATGGGTGGTCGCCCGCCGGTCGGTTCGAAAGCTACCCAGCCGATATCGGGGAAGTATATCTCGGGCCAGGCGTGCGCATCAGCGGCTGACACCTCGAATATGGCTTCTTCTGGCAGGTAAATCCCTGATGCATATCCGATCACCAAACGCGCCGGCAGCCCAACGGCTCGAGCTAAGACGACCATGGCTGATGCGGAATAATCGCAGAATCCGCGCTGCAGGTCGAATAGATAGTAGTCGACCAGATCACTTACCGGATGTGGTTGGGGTAAATCTAAGGTGTATGGGATCGTACGCAGGTAGCTTTCAATTGCCACTGCCCGGTCATAAGGTGTTGGTTGCATAGCCGTTACATCTAGTGCGAGGTCTCTTACCCGGCTGGGAAGCTCTTCAGGCAGTGCCCGATATCTTTCCAGGACCCATTCTGGATACATCTCGCCGCTGTTGCGAAGCACATCTGCGTTTGCCTGCGGTAGAAATGAGGTAACCGCATACTCCCCAAACTCAATGGATGCTCCGAAAATTTCAC
This sequence comes from Anaerolineales bacterium, assembly GCA_041551115.1. GTDB lineage: Bacteria > Chloroflexota > Anaerolineae > Anaerolineales > UBA4823 > DAOVXM01. The sequence continues at coordinate 2,050 of JBFENN010000330.1, read as the reverse complement.
CAGTGCCCAGTTGCATCGCCGTAACCGGTACTGTAGCTGATATGGGCTCCCCATAAGAGTAAAGGATGCCTCCATTGCCAGATGCAATCTGGACCTTCTGGTGGACAAGATTGTTTGCATCGCGAATGGCGGGATACTCATTAATAGCAAGGTTATCTCCGTCTGGCACTCCAACCATTTTTACTGCTGAACGGGACCAACCATGGCCGAGATAGCGATCATAGACCATTCCGCGCCAATATGGGTCTGGAACATTGGAACCCGAGTCTTTTTCGTATGCTTCGACAGGCATCGGCTTGTACCGATTCAGAGAGATCCACATGACGATCTGCTCATTCAATTCTGGACCACTCCCCAGTAAGTGGTCATTCGGCAGTGTTTGATAGACCGCAAGACCATGAGATTCTGCACTTGTGTTTGAGGATCGGGATGCTTGCAATGTGCTCGCTGCATTGTATTCAGAAAATGATCTGACTGGGTTATACCGTCCGATTTGATCTGAGATTGAATCCAGAGAGATGGTCGGGACGAGAAGTGCACTGCTGATAGACGCCATCGCGAGCATTCCTACCGCAAATGCCCATTCCATCTGGATGTCAGCTATGTCCATCCCGAAGACCTGCCATCTGGTTTGCTGGTCATAGTAGCTTACCAGGGCATAGAGTATAAACACTGCAGCCATCCAAATAGGCAGAGGGTAAACTGGTACAGGAGATGTTGCAAAATTGACAGCTAGGATTATCCCGGTCGGCAGCTGGGCCACCAGGACTCGGCTCCGGCGACGGGTCCACCACACTGCCCATACTGCCAGCAGGAATACAATCAACGACCAGACAACTAAATCAGCTAATGGGTCATAGGATGTTTGAGTCTGCACGAGAGCAAGCAACCGCAGCCAGGCCCGACTGAAAAGGATGAAAATGCCTTGAATCAAATTGGACCAGGCTGGTTTTAAACCCAACTTTGTGATTTCCCCAAGGGAATCCAACGACCAGGAATTTACGCGGCGGACAAGCAAAAGCCACTGCGCTACACTCGCAAAAAAATTGTAGAGCGGTTTCCATAAGCGTCCGACACTCAAGAGGATGCTCAACCCTCCGATCCCAAAAGCCAGGATTCCAGCAAGCCAACCTTGTTGGATGTAATCGACCAACAGCCATCCAAAAAGCAATCCGCTCAGGCACAGTAGGGCCAGAGTCCGGGACTGGTACGTGAACACAGGCAGCTCCAATCCATAGACCAAACTGCCGAGGCCAAGGGCAAGTAGAGCGAACATGGCTATGTTCTTGAACCCTAGCCAGCGGAGAGACGTGCCGATAAGCCGGTAAAAAGTCGCCATCAGGTTCCGATTTTCCTCCAGCTCAAATCAGATGGTTTGTGGATGGGTATCGCCCGGCCAAACCCTGTCACCCGCCATTTCCATTGCCCCATATCCCCCGGATGGGATTCGGGCTGGTCGAGTAGTTGGGGCGTGATTACGAATGGTTTGATCCCCAGACTAACTAACGTTTTCTCTACCCGCCCCACGTTCCCATCCCATTGGTACGATTGCGGGTCAAAAATCAATACCGTAAGCACGACCAGGCTGTGGGCTTGACTTGCTATGAATTCTATCCATTTATTGCTTTGGGATGCAGTGATGACTATTAGGCTTGCTCCACGGTGCAGCTTAGTCCGCGTGGCATGTAGCAGTTGGTCGATGCTTATATTTCCAGGGTTAACCAAGGCCAATGAGCGTAAAATATCCAGGCGGTGGCCTGAGGTATGGTCAGGTTGCAGCCAAACCAATGGCTCGCCTGCAACTGCCAAACCGACATCCACACCTGCCTGTAACCCCAGTTCTGCCAGGGAGGCGGCTAGGATCACACCGTGTTCAATGCTGGAATCAGCTCCTTCTCCAAGCTTGGTTTGTTCCTCAAGATCCAGCAGTATCCACCAATCGCTCGTCGGAGTGCTGTCAAATGTTCGCACAAACAGTTCATCATGGTGAGCACTCAACCGCCAGTGCAGCCAGCGTAGTGGATCGCCGGCATAGTAAGGCCGCGCTCCT
>JBFENN010000329.1:0-3381 GCA_041551115.1 Anaerolineales bacterium | reverse complement strand
TGTGCTTTATGCAGCCATTTCAGGTCGATCTCCACAGGATCTAGCATATACTGCCGGGCTGCAAGTGGAAACAGCGTTGTTCCTGCAGCGGATCGCCATTGAAACAGTATTAGGATCTAGATAGGATTATCAAAGAAGTGCATTTGATACTGTAGATCAATGTATTCCTGCTGTTCATTTGGTGATCTATTTTCCTATGTTGACCTATATGAAAAGCAAAAAACCAGCTCAATTGAGCTGGTTTTTATGGTTTCCACAATCGAATTCTTACATTACATTGAAAGTCTCGAAGACAGAGATCTCCGAGCCGCCTTGCAAGACTGGGCAGCCTTGCGCCAATTTTACGGCGGCATCAAGTGAATCGGCCTGTACGATGGTATAGCCGGTAGCCGTTGGCCACACCGAACCGTCTTTGACGGCACCGTCGGGTGTTATGGATTTTGCGGTTGGACCAATTGGATTCCCGGGATCGACCACTGCACTGCCAAGCTGCGTGTACCAGTCTTCCCATGCTTTCATCACGGCTGCAGTCTCTTCTTCAGTTTCCGGCATGCCACCACCTGAGTAGAGTAGTAGGAATTTGTTCATCGCTGCACTCCTTAATAATATAAATAGTATCTAATATATCTATATTATAGCATAACAATCTATGCCAATATATGATTAGATGATTAATAGACAACAGTAATATTTGTGTAGGTGGAGGATTAGGGGCTACCCTGAATTCCCCAGCCGGATGCGGGGATTTAGCAGTGCATACAGCAGGTCGGCAGCTAGGTTCGCCAGTGCGAAGCCGATCACGGAGATCATCACACACGCCTGCAGGGTGGGTAGATCGCGACGGTCGATCGCGAACACCATCAAGCGCCCCAAACCAGGGTAGTTGAAAACATTTTCGATCACGACCAATCCACTGATCAACCAGCCAATACTGATGGCAATCACCGTAATAGTTGGCAGGAGTGCATTGCGGGCGATGTGGGTTGTCAGCACTTTAATGCGAGGCAGACCCTTAAGCTCGGCTGTACGTACGTAATTTTGTTTCAATTCGTCGATCACGCCAGCCCGGGTTTGGCGGGCGATATAAGCCAGGATGACGAAGGTAGCGGCGAGGGCCGGTAGGAGCAGGCTCGGGAGCGCATCCAGGAAAGTCGTCTCGACCGGGATCGAAGAGTTAGCGGGGATCCATTCCACATTAAAGGCAATCAAGTTGATTAGCAGGATAGCGGTGATGAACTCCGGCAAGCCAACGACTGACAAGGAGCCCACGCTGATGATGTTATCAGCGGTTTTACCCTCGTTTAAACCCGCAATGAAACCTAAAACTAAGGCTCCTGGAATGGCCATCACCAGCACAACCACACTAAGCATCAATGTATTCCGCAAGCGACCCATAACCCAGGGTAGGATTTCCTCGCCAGTAGCATACGATGTCCCCCAGTCTCCTTGTATAAAGTCGCCCAACCAGGCCAAATAGCGGCGGGCGGCAGATACCGGTTGGCCTTCTTCATCCACGAATCCTAAATCAATATGGCAGTTGGTCAGCGCGGCTTCACCTGCTTCACGTCCCAGAATCACCCGGCAAACATCGCCCGGAATGACTTGGGCAATTAGAAAAACCAGCAGGGAGGTGACCAACAAGGTCAGCAGTAGGAGCGCAAACCGGCGCAGGAGGTAGCGTGTCATGCTTCCTCTCCAAAATCTGCAGCCGTTGCAAGCGAGTTGCCCTGATCTGCTACCAGTTCATCCAATGGGATATGGCAGGATATTTGCTTTCCGTCAGCAGAGCTCTGCCAAGGTGGTGCCGTTGTCCGGCAGATCTCTCCCCATAATCGTGGGCAGCGGGTATGGAATGGACAGCCAGTTGGTTTTTCGAGTGGGCTTGGAATATCTCCCGCAAGTCGAATGGCTTGACCTTGATAAGCGGGGTCCGGGACGGGGATGGCAGACAGCAAGGCTTCTGTATATGGGTGATATGGAGGCGATAGGAGCAGCTTGGCTGGGCTGAGCTGCATGACCTGTCCAAGATACATCACCGCGACTTCATCTGCTAGGTAGGAGACGACCGCGATGTCGTGCGAAATCACCAAGTTTGACGTCCCATGCTCTGCTTGCAGGTCACTCAGCAGGTTGAGGATAGTAGCCTGCACGGATACATCAAGAGCGGATACGGGTTCATCAGCAAGCAGCAGTTCAGGGGAAGCTGCGATTGCCTGGGCGATCGCTACGCGCTGCTTTTCACCACCGCTCAATTGATGTGGGTAGCGTTGGATAAAGGTTGCAGGCAAGCGCACCATCTGCAGTAAATCTGCTGTACGGCTCCGTGCGGTTGCTCTATCCATGCTTGCCAGATTGATCAATGGGCGGGAAAGGATTTCCCCAACGGTCAAGTTTGGCGGTAAAGCTTCATCCAACTGCTGGAATATCATCTGCAGCTTCTGCAAGATCGTTCTATTACGGCGGCGGACATTCTGCGGCATCGGTAAATTGAACAGCAGCATCTCTCCAGTGACATCATCCAGCAGCCCCATCACTGCTAACGCGAGGCTGGATTTGCCGCTCCCGCTTTCGCCGACGATCCCCAAAGTAGACCGCCCCTTCACCTCCAAGGACACGTGATCAACAGCTACAAGCTGCTGTTTAATATGGATTGCTGTTCTGTGGCTTGGTTGGGTGACATCATAGCTCACCTGCAGCTTGCTTATTTGGAGTGTTGTTGCTAATGGGATATGATCAAATGTGGATGCAGGGTTCGCTTCCCTGCTGAGGGTGACCTCGCCATTCGCGATCTCCTGCCAGCGGTGGCAGCGGATACTGCGATCGGGAGCAGGACCCACGTGCGGTGGGCGTTCTTCATGGCACACATCCACCGCAATACTGCAGCGCGGCTCAAAGATGCATCCCTGCGGCAGTTCCTGCAGTGGGGGTATCTGACCCTTGATTGCGATCAGGGCATGCGTATCTTTGTGCATCCCTAGCTTGGGAATACTGTCCAGCAGCCCCTGGGTATAGGGATGCAGCGGCTGCTGGAAGAGGCTAACCGTTGGTGCGTCTTCAACCAATTCGCCCGCATAAAGGACTGCAACTCGCTCGGAGAAACCCGCTACGATACCCAAGTTGTGAGTGATGAACAGTGCTGCGGTGCCAATATCACTCATCAGCTCACGCAGCAGATCTAACATGTTAGCTTCGGTGGTGACATCTAAGCTCGTTGTCGGCTCATCAAGCACCAGCAATTTCGGTTCGTTTATCAGTGCCATGGCGAGTAGAATGCGCTGGCGCTGCCCGCCGCTCAGTTCAAATGGATACTTCCTGACCATTTTCGTTGGATCTGGCAGCCTCACCCGGTCCAACCATTCTGCAGCCTGTTTGTAAGTGTTT
>JBFENN010000328.1:0-3384 GCA_041551115.1 Anaerolineales bacterium | reverse complement strand
TGTTAGCGGAAACAAGCGGACTTCCTTGCGTCAGGATGTGCAAGCTGAAATGGCGCGTAGGGGCACTCAATGTCAATGTATACGCTGTCGTGAAGTTCGTCGCGATTCGGTAGAAGTTGATAGTTTGGATCTCCAGAGACTTGGGTATCCAACCCGCTGTAGTGAAGAGCAGTTTCTCTCATTTGTCACCTCAAGTAATAAACTGGCCGGATTTTTGCGGTTATCTTTACCTACAAGCCAAGGATCCGACTTTGATGTGGTTGACCTACACAATGCTGCGATCATTCGAGAAGTTCATATCTATGGGCAATCTCTTCAATTGGGGACAAACAATGTGGATGCCGTCCAGCATGTTGGTCTGGGAAGCAGATTGATCAAAACTGCCCAGGAAATTGCCCGTCAGCGCGGTTATCAGCGTTTGGCTGTCATATCAGCGATCGGGACGCGCAAGTATTATCTAGATCGTGGCTTCGAGCGTGGGGAGTTGTATCTAGTCAAATCACTATAAATTTGATCCACTTCCATTTTTGACTTTCGTCATTAGCTGCAACCGATTTCCGATTGTTATCAGGTCATGTAATCTATTAATATTGAACTCAGTCCGTATCCTGCTTCGGGATTGTGTTGTTTGTCTGGAACGCACAATTTTGGTATGGATATACTTTGACTGCCAATCCCTCAAAATGCTATTAGTCACCAGCAATGGCACGGGTGATTGCGGCTGCGCTAAAATATGTATCGCAATCAATGTTGATTATAAAGTGGGTAGTTTCCTTCGAGATAACCAATATTCACTTGCCCAGTATTAGTCGGGGCAGCGCGAAGCTGGTATCCATTAACTAAGCCCTCGCAGGATCAAACCGGCATCTTACCTGTGAGTTGCTCTCTACCGAAATGTTGGCAAGAATTCTACAGAACCAGCATGGGCAATACTTGATGAAAGATCCCGAACAAACTTAACCTCCGCAAATAAACAACTGATTTCTGACGCCGCACAAGACCTGGTTGACATTCTCTAGCAAATTTGTTATATTACTAACACGCGTTACTAACGCGTGTTAGTTGAGTTCTTCGTGAAAACAAACCGTGTTACAAGCCAAGATGTTGCCGATGCTGCTGGTGTATCGCGAACAACAGTCTCTTTGGTTCTAAACAATGTCAAAGGCATCCAGATCAGCGAGGGCACACGCCAGCGTGTGATGCGTGCTGCAGGAGACTTAGGTTATGTGCCAGATGCAGCCGGGCGGGCTTTGGCAAGTCGCCGGGCGCAAATTATAGGCTTGGTTCTCGTGCGAAGTACGAACCATATCACCTCGGATTCATTCCTAACTCAGGTCTTGGAGAACCTAATCGATGTTGTCCACGAGCAAGAGTTGCGCCTGTTGGTCGACATCATCGAACCACACCATCAAAAAGAAGCCTATTTGCAGTTAGCCAGGTCTAAACACATTGATGGATTGATATTATCAGGTCCGCGGTTTGACGATGAAGCCTTATCTGCATTGGAGGAGCATAATTTCCCGACGGTGTTGATGGGGCAGCTTCCAGGAACAGGTCTATACTCCGTTGATGTCGATAATCGCAAAGCAGCCTGCGAAGCTGTTGAGCACTTAATCCAACACCGCCATCAACACATAGCATGTATAACCAATGCTCCACCTCTATATACTGCTGCCACAGATCGCTTGAATGGGTACAGGGATGCGCTTACTTCTCATGGCCTCCCTTTTAAGGAATCGATTGTCAAGTATGGCGAATTTAGTATGCAAAGCGGTTACCAGCGTATGCAAGAACTGCTAGCTTCTCAAGAAAGTTTTTCAGCTGCCTTTATCGGCAGCGACCAGGTCGCCATTGGCGCATTAGCAGCCATACGTGACAACGGATTGGATGTTCCGGGGGATATCGCCGTTGTCGGGTTTGATGATCTTCCAGGTGCTTTATATAACAGCCCGCCATTGACGACTGTCCATATACCTGTCCCTGAGCTGGCTCGGCAAGCAAGCAAGTATTTAATCAAGATGCTATCGGGAAAATCGGTAACCAGTGAGCAGATTATCCTGGATACACACCTGGTCATCCGGGAATCTTGTGGTGCGCATCCAGATTAGGAGCGCTGATATTCATTTTTTTTAGAGTGCGACACCCGATCATACTTATTATCAACATTGCTTTAAAATGATCGCACTACTCTCGTTAGGAGGTGAGAAAAAAACAGATAAACCTTTCCAGCACCATGACAATTCAACCTAACTACAATATGGAGAAGTAAGAATGAAACTGAATAAAGTTTTTTGGATTTTGTTGACAGCACTGATGGTCTCATCTCTGCTCTTGGCTGCTTGTGGTGGGGGCGCAACCCCGACTGAAGAAGCACCACCGCCACCAGCCGAAGAAGAGGCTGCGCCAGAAGAACCTAGTGAGCCCCCTGCAGAGATGCCGGAAGTCTCTTTCGCCTATCCCCCAGGTGGGTTCTTAGAGAAAGCGATCCAAGGTGAATATGCCGGCACAGAAGTGACCGTAGATGGTCCCTTTACTGACCCGGATGACCTGCGATTCTTTGAGTCCGTAGCGGCCTTTGAGGAAGCGACTGGCATCAAAGTGAACTATATCGGCGACAAGGAGTTCGAAGCGCGCTTGTCGATTGCGGTCGATGCTGGCAATGCACCTGATATTGCTGACTTCCCGCAGCCTGGTAAGGCAGCTGGTTATGCCCGCCAGGGCTACATTGTTGACCCAACGACCTGGATGTCCGAGGATTGGTTGAAGCAGCAGTACAACCAGTCGTGGATTGACATGACGACCTTGGAGGGTCCGGATGGTGCGGCGATGATCGGTGGTGTGTTCCACCGCTTCAACGGCAAGAGCCTGGTATGGTACCCGAAGGACGACTGGGATGCGGCTGGTTACGAAGTCCCGGAGACCTGGGATGACCTGCTTACGCTGACACAGCAGATTGCTGATGACGGCGACACGGCTTGGTGCATCGGCATCGAGAGTGGTGCGGCTACCGGCTGGGCCGCGACGGACTGGACCGAGGAACTGATGCTGCGCACGACCTCGCTGGAGAACTACGACGGTTGGGTAGCGGGCACATTGCCCTTCGCCTCGCCGGAGGTGAAGGAAGCCATCGAGACTTGGAGCGAGATCTGGTTCAACCCGGACTACGTGTTTGGTGGAACGGACAGCATCGTCTCGACATTCTTTGGCGACTCCCCGGCGCCGATGTTTGAAGATCCGCCCAAGTGCTGGATGCACAAGCAGGGTAACTTCATCACCGGTTTCTTCCCCGAGGGTTCAGAAGCGGGCGTGGATTACGACTTCTTCTACCTGCCGCCGGTGGACGATGCCTACGGCAAGCCGTTCTTGGTAGCTGGTGACATGATG
>JBFENN010000327.1:0-3391 GCA_041551115.1 Anaerolineales bacterium | reverse complement strand
CAACATCCACCCGGCGAGCGAAACCATGTTTAATCAGCGACGATGCCGTAGTATTAAACGTCATGCATATTTCCATCGGGGCATCACAGGCTCTATCCATATGGTGCATTTTGTGACGGCAATAACACATGCCAATCGCTCTATGAGAAGCACCTTTTATGACCTTGGTAGCGCGTTCATAATCCAATACGTGCAGTGCGTTTTCATTGGATAAAACCGGTTCGTGGACAAAGGTGCGACCCAGATGAGTTTCGCCGCGAGTAAACAGATTGCGGATAAAATCCTCTTCCACGTTCAAATACTGATAAAACAACTCGCTCAATAACTTCTGATCAATATCATCCCGCACACGCATCAAGGAAAATTCAAAAAAGCCCGCCATGGGGGGAGGAAGGGTGTATACGGACTCCCCATTTTGGTCTAAATCAACCAGTATAGCTCGACCAGCCAGTTCATTCAGTACCTTTTGAGCACTAGCTAAGTCCATTTGCCAGACGCGGCTTGCTTTTTTTGCCGTAAAGGGCTTGATAGGCAAAAGTGAAACCAATGCAGCCTCTTTCTCTCTGAAAAGCATTTTCAAAATTTTGAATAAAAGATCCGAAGGGTGAGCACCCTCTGGATAACGATTTAATCTATCCACCAGGCGGGAATAACCGGATTTGATTGTGTTGTGTGCCATAATAAAATAACGGTCTTTATAGCATATAAGGAATGCGTTTCCACCTAATATTAATGGCGTCGCGTAGTGCGAGATTAGGTGCCTGCACCTTCAATTGATGTAAAGTGAAGACTTCTCACTGAGATCATAAAAAGTACAGATTTCTTGCCAAAACCACAGGTTCAAGCATCTCAACTTCCAGTACATATATCGTATTTCTTACAAAATTGCAAAAAAGGCAAATTCCCGAAAATGGATTTGCCCTATTTAAGAATAGTATAAAAATCCCGGCAGGTAAGATCGCTCATTTTTTCTTTATATTTTCACTGAGCCTGACAATCTTTTCGATGATGTTCTCTAAATCGACAGTCAGAAGTTTCCGATCCTTGACGAGGATGCACCCGTCAACAATGACATCCCAAACATCCGCTCCTTGTGCGGCATAGACCATATGGAACACCGGATTAAAGAATTGAGGTTCACCTTGAATTGTAAATATATGCAGTAAGTTTTATTCTAATTCAAAATTCAAGGCTTAACCTTTTACATTCTTCAAATTCAACCTGAAGGCAGCTTGTTTTATAAGTGGTCATACCGACATGAGAAAATCAGTAACATCTTGCCGATAAATCGGCCATCGTCGCAATAAATGGTAATAAATTGCCATTTATATCATTGTACTTGACTTGTCATTTAATTGGCAATATATTGCTTTTTAACACTGCGAATGGAGGTTAATCAGCAAAAAATGTCTTATAACATCGAATTCTCAGTAGCAACGAGTGAACAGATCGAAGCTGCCCTCTGCAAGCGCTTGGAAAGCATAAGGCTATCCCGTAACATAACACAAGCTCAACTTGCTAAGGAAGCCGGCGTCTCGCCAAGAACCATCGGTCGGCTTGAAAAAGGCCAAGGGGTTTCCATGGATACATTCATTCGGATTATGATGGCGCTTCGCATACAACAAAACCTTGAAGCCCTACTGCCGGATCCGACTGTGAGACCAATCGAACGGGTAGGCATGGGCGCAGGAGAGCGCAAGCGCGCACGTCCCACCAAATCTATTGATGAACGCCCAACTTGGTCTTGGGGTGACGGCGAGGACGATAATGAATAATGATGCACGTATCATTCTCTGGGGAAGTGAAATCGGTGCTGTTACTTGGCTTGAAGACAGGGAGATTGGGGTCTTCCAATATGCGCCTGACTTCCTGCATAGCGGTATTCAGTTAGCGCCGCTCATGATGCCGCTTAACGAGTTTCCCTATGAGTTCCCGGCGCTTGCACGGAACACCTTCAAAGGGTTGCCGGGATTGGTTGCAGACTCACTTCCAGACAGATGGGGTAATGAGATCATTGACGCTTGGCTTGCTTCACAGGGACGGATCGCGGCGAGTTTCCATCCAGTGGAACGCCTTTGCTATGTCGGCAGTCGCGGCATGGGGGCTCTCGAGTTTCAGCCAGCCACACTCGGGCCGCCATCCAGCGAGCGTGCAGTTGAGGTTGCAAGTCTCGTCGACCTTGCAAACCAGATTCTTGACGAACGTACCAGAATCGGCGGTGTCTTCTCCGGAGACGACGACCGAGAAGTAATCAATGATATTCTCCGAGTCGGGACTTCAGCTGGAGGAGCCCGGGCTAAGGCGATTCTCGCTTGGAATAAAGAAACTGACGAATTCCGGTCAGGCCAAGTCGAGGCTGGAGCGGGTTTTGATTATTGGCTAATGAAATTTGATGGAATCACCAGCAGTAGCGATACAGAAGTCGCCACCCCGAAGGGCTACGGTAAGATCGAGTATGCTTATCACCTAATGGCCGTCGAGGCCGACATCGAGATGACGGCGTGCCGCCTTCATTACGAAGGTGGCCGTAGCCACTTTATGACGAAGAGATTTGATAGGACTGCGAACGGAGGGAAATTGCATATGCAGTCCTTGGGGGCTATTGCTCACTATGACTACAGGCAACCTGCGAGCTATTCGTACGAGCAGGCGATCCAAATTATTCGGAGGATGAGACTCCCTCGAAAGGATATGGATCAGCAAGTGCTGCGCGCCATTTTCAATGTAGTCGGTCGCAATTGTGATGATCACGTCAAGAACATAGCCTTCATCATGAATCGACGGGGTGAATGGCGCCTATCACCTGCGTTCGATATCTCCTACGCGTGGAACCCCAGAGGTGAATGGACGAGTCGACACCAGATGAGCGTGAACGGTAAGAGAGATGGGTTTGAGCGTAAAGACTTGGTCGCCCTTGCCAAGGCGGCTGACATAAAGAGGGCACGCGCAGAACAGATGATTCAACGCGTCATTGAAGTCGTGCGCCGTTGGCCCGACTTCGCCAGAGAAGCCGGAGTTAACGATGAACAGCTTAAGAAAATACAAGCCGGTCACCGCACAAGCCTATAAGGGAAGGCGTCAAGCCTACTATTGCCCCATGCAGGATAATAAGAGAAATACAAAATACAAAACTGCACCAATAAGGGTCAAAGGCAGACTTGAGCCGGTCGATTTCCGGTAGTGAAACATACTGGGCTGCAAGCCGCCTGTGATATTGTGCATAAATTGTCAATTGGAATTACATATTATGAAAATATTGAGTTCAGAACGATTATCAATATTCCCAGCCTAAAGCTGCTGTCTCCTGTTTCTCCCCAGTTTTAAAACTTTAAATTTAAAACCATCATGTTTAATGTTTCTTTATGGTCTCACTAATCTTGACAACCTTTTT
>JBFENN010000326.1:0-3430 GCA_041551115.1 Anaerolineales bacterium | reverse complement strand
TACCAACCGGCGGGTCTGATCGGGTGATGATGACTAGGTGCATGGCGGGTGGTTGGTGATCGAGGAGAAATGTGAGTACCCAATGTATTTCTCTGTTTTCGATGACCTGGTAGTCGTCCAAGACTAGGACGAATTTAGCAAAGTTGCTGTTGGTAATCTGGTTGATCAGAGGAATGAGTATGGATTCAATTTCTGGTTCTTGGGGAGGGGCAAGCTGTGCGATCAGTTTCTCTTCAACCGTGATTTCGATCGTTTGTAGACTGGCGATGATGTAAGCCAGGAAGCGGCTGATGTCATTATCGTTATCATCGAGAGTCACCCAGCAGAAGGGAACCAGGTTGCGGGCACTCCATTCGGAAATTAGGGTCGTCTTTCCATATCCGGCCGGGGCTGATACGAGCGTTAATTTCCGATCCAACCCTTGGGTGAGGCGTTCAATTAACGGCCGGCGTGGTACGAGATCGGTTGGCGGTTGAGGGATAAAAAGCTTTGTAGTAAGTATCGGAGTTGACACAGAATCACTCGCATTTCATACGGGTGGAACGCTTGAATATGATACCATCACAAGAATAGATCGAATCTGGATGATTAGTCCACCCTTACAGTTGTTGAAATGACGCCAATAGAGCGATGTCCCCACCGGAATCGGTTTATCTACCCCGCACCTAGCTGTATTTCCTTTAGAGTTGAATAATGGCAGAGATGTGAGATGGATGGGAAAATTTCCTGACCTATACTCACTTGTCAGATTCGTAAACTTGAGCATTAAGGACGGGATAATTCATCTTTTATTCGATACCGGATCGGGAATTTCCACTCACGATCCGTTTGTCGACTTCCCAAAGCCGTAAAGGTTTATTTATCGCTGTGACTGGGTAGTCAATGGAAACGCAGTTCGAAATAACGGGGGTCTAATGTGCCATAGCTGTATTGGAATGCAAGTGGTTTCATTGCAACCCAAATTTTGCAGCAGGATAGCTGTCTATCAATAACACTTGCACTACATGATCGGTAATTATAAAAAGTTTTTGTGGGAATCAGTTGCTGCTGGGCAGATCTTTTGCGACTTCGTCGAGCGTTGTGCGAATGTCTGTATGGTCCCAAACTCGCACGAGTTCGACTTCAAAGCGCGAACGGTCGCCGCGGTGGACAGCATGGTAGTATTCGATTGGCGTTCCATCTTCTAGGAAGCTGACACTGTCTAGCATGATCAGTGGTGCACCGACATCGGTGTTCAGCAACTCCGCTTCCTGCTGGTCAGCCGCGACCGCTTCAATGTACCTTTTACCGCTAGCGATATGGATACCGCACTCACCTTCGATGTACTCATAGAGTGAGCGGTTGGTGAGGTTCACATTTAGTAATCCCGAGCAGAGATTATACGGTAGGTAGCTGGAGACAAGCACGATCGGTTCGTCGTCTATGAATCGCAAGCGGTGTACGTCCATCACCTGTGTACCGGGCTCGATCTGCAGATAGCCTGCAATCTTATCGCTGGCTGGGATTACTTGCTGTCGGAGAACCTGGGTAACCACTTTGTGGCCGCGCTCGACCATATCTTGGTAGAATCCCGTCAGCTTTTGGGCAAGACTTTCATCTATTTTAGGCCGCGATACAAATGTGCCCTTCCCCTTGCGGCGCAGGATCAGGCCTGCAAGTTCGATTTCCCGCAATGCCTGTCGAACGACCGTACGGCTTACACCGTAGGTTTCGCATAACTCGGGTTCGCTTGGTATCCGGTCTCCAGCCTGCCAATCACCAGACCTGATCTTGGCTTCGATCACATCCATTAGTTGTATATAGTAAGGGATATTGCTGTCAAAGTTTATGGCACTGGAAGAGTACAGCATACGCAAGAGTCCTCGCTAATTTCTCAAGATGAACATAGCGATCCTGTAATTACTTGATTACAACTTGATTATAGTATAGTAGAATTATCGGGTCAAGACTCCTTTGTAAGGGTGAAATGACAACTCAGTTTGTCTTGACAATGCCCAAAGCGGGCTGTATAATGTTCAAAATGTAATTACAGGATTACAGGACAATGTAATAAGTTTGTCCCATAATCCTAGATAGTGTGGTACGAAACTCATCCCCAACTAATTTGGCTGTTCTGAAACCTTCTATCGATTGTTTCTTACGTTCAGGAGGCATGCATGAAGGATTGGTCATTTGCTGCAGGATTGTGGGTCTTTGCCCAATCAATCGAAAAATTTGGAGGCTATACTGAAGCTCTATCTGTCCGTGACCAGATCAAAGCTGCTGCTTCGGTACCAGGTCTTACCGGGCTGGAGCTGATCTCTCCTCTCCATATCACCCTCGAAAACGCCCAGGAAGTCAAAGGTTGGTTGGATGATGCCGGTATCCATCCTGTGTCTGTAAATCCATTCGTATGGACTGAACCAAATTGGGTGGGAGGTGCTTTTACCTCACCCGATCAAAAAGTACGCCGTGCAGCCATTGATCGGGCCAAACAGGCGATTGAGATCGGACACATGATCGGTACTCGGCAGATGTGCTTGTGGCCTGGTGAAGATGGCTGGGATTACCATTTCCAGGTTTCACACACGGAATTATGGGATTGGACGGCTGAGTCTATTCGTGAAATTGCAGAATTTGATCCAGAAACACGCATTGGTGTGGAGTATAAGCATCATGAACCTCGCACACATCAACTGGTAAGCAATGCAGCCAAAGCGGCTCTCCTAGGCAGTGAATTAGGTCTCCCCAATGTTGGCGGTTATTTGGATTTTGGGCATGCCTTGATGAGCCGGGAGAGCCCGGCTGAGTCTGCCGCTCTTCTTGCGCGCAGCGGACGGCTTGTGGGTGTCCATGTCAACGATAATTACGGCTCTGGTGATGATGATATCACCGTTGGATCGGTTCATTTTTGGGCAATGCTTGAGTTTCTGTTCGCTCTCGAAAAAATTAACTACCAGGGCTGGTTGACACTTGATTTAGTTCCGACCCGCGAGAGCCCGGTTGATGCCAGCACGCTCAGCATTGCTAATCTCAGGATTTATCATAAACTTCTTTCCCGACTAGATCGTGAGGCACTGTTGCGGGCTCAGCGTGAGCAGAATGCTATCGTCTCCCAACAGTTGATTCACCACATGCTGGCAGATGAGTAGACATCCGTCGAGGAGCGGGAACAGCGATGAGTAAAAGGAGGTGAACACTGCGGAAGAGACTACCACACGTGAGTGACTAAGTTGTTTGTTTACATTCATTTGTTTCCAGTACATAAAAAGGAGAAGATGTTCTCATGGAAAAGAATTACATAAATCGACGTGAATTCCTGAAAATTTTCGGAACAATGGTTGGTGCTGGTGCGCTAGCTGGCTGCACCCAGGGTGGACAACCAGCTGGAGGCGGCGATGCTTTTTACACCGGCACCGTTATCCGCACGCTCTCCAATGAATATCACGCT
>JBFENN010000325.1:0-3444 GCA_041551115.1 Anaerolineales bacterium | reverse complement strand
GTGGTCGGTCCGGGGGTACAACCGGGCAATGCCGGTAGTCTTTGTGCGCCATACTGCAAGCGGCGCTGCTATCGTTTATTCCATATAGGAAACCATGTATAACGACATGGAATTATAGCCAGGATTGATGATCTGCTTACTAGGCTATTCGAAAGCCATTCTGCGGTGTATGTGTGTGGTATACAAATAAATATTTGTATACTAATATTCCCATATGGAATATAGAAATCTGCCGGACTTGAGCGGGCTGGCGACCCTCATAGCGGTCGTGGAGCTGGGTGGTGTTGCCGAGGCAGGTCGCGCGCTGCACATCGGGCAGCCTGCCGTTACCAAGCGCCTGCGCGCATTGGATAATTGCTATGGCGTCGATCTGATGCAGCGGAAAGCTCGACGTCTGGAGCTAACGGCTGCCGGCGAGAAGGTGTACGCCTACGCACGCCTGGCACTCGATCACCAGAGATCATTGCTCGACGATCTGGCTTCATTAAAGGAAGGCCGAAATACCTTGCGCCTTGACGTCACCTCTTCCATAGGAGAACACATCCTGCCAGACCTGCTGCTGCGTTTCGCCGATAACTACCCGGAGTACAGGATCCTGAGTCGCATGGGTTACACGCGGCGAATCCAGACCCGTCTTGCAACCGGACTGTCTGACCTGGCGCTGCTGGAACAGGCACCGGATCACCCCGACATACTGGTTCAGAAATGGCTGGATGATGAAGTGATACTGGTTTGTGGTCCCGCCCATCCGCTCCGGGACAGCGATCTGATACCGATCACCGAACTCGGCCAGTTGAGTTACGTGCTTCGCGAACAACGCTCTTCCATGCGCGTTACTCTCGACGATGCCCTGCATGCTATCGGAATCGAACAATTACCGATTGCCATGGAAGTTGGATCTACGGATACCATCGTGGAAATGCTCCAGCGCGGCAAACATGTCAGCTTTCTGCCGCGTTATGTGGTCGAAGAGATGCTGCGTAATGGCAGCCTCTACCACATAAAGATCCAGGGATTACGAATCAAGAGTACATTGTGGATTGCACGTACACGCTCGAATCTTGAAAACGCGGTTGCTGAAGCTTTCATCCAGTTGCTGCGTGGGTAAACTGCGTATTCAGGCATGATGGAAAAAATATCGAGGAGTGAAATTGTCTTGATCTAAAATTTGAAAAAAATCTTACCATGATGCTGGATGTTTACTTTAGTGCGAACGACAAGTTGCTGCATTTGCCGCCTTGCCAGAATCAACGGGAATGTCGTTTTCTGACGTAATCGGTCGTTCAACCAGCAGAAAGAATCATTCCCTGACTGTGCGTTGCAGTGCAAGGCGGGTAATCGGTGGACCTATGAGTTCGAAAATGACAGTTGTGCTTATCACTACTGAAAGTACAATCTGGCGGTATTCTGGCAGAAGATTGACCGCCACCAGTGCCATGCCCATAGCCGCCCCGGCCTGCGGCAGCATGGCGATACCAATCCAGCAAGATGTTGTGTCGCCTGCCTGACTACATCTACCACCAATTCCTGCGCCCAGCACCTTGCCGATGATGCGGCAGCCAATATAGACAGTACCGATCAGGCCAATTTCCTTCAGACTGCTGAACTCCAGTGAGGCACCCGCAAGGACAAAGAAGATGACCATGAACGGCCACTCGATATCCTCTATAGCATGAAAGGGATACTCGTGGTGCGTGGCTAGATTTGCGATAACCGCTCCCATCACCATGGACGCAATCAGAAACGAGACATCAAGCCACAGGGCAACGCCGCCACATATGAATACCAGCCCCAGCGCCTCAACCAGCATGGGTTGACCCGGCCGGATACGACCGGTCAAGAAGGCCGCCGGGAGACCGATGAGTATCCCCAACAGCGCGGCCCCACCAATATCCTGAATTGCGACTAGCAGGGGGGCAGAGTGGCTGTCGAGGCCGACCAGTGCCGCCACCAGTGCAAGTCCAAGGCTGAATATAATCAGGCCCCAGGCATCATCCAGTGCCACCACAGCGAGGAGAAGATCAGCAAAGTATCCCTTGTAACCCGACTCCATGACAATATCGACAGTGGCAGCCGGGGCAGTCGCCGAGGCGATACAACCCAGCAGGATTGCGATTTCCAGAGGCGCACCGGCCAGTATCAGTCCCAGGAATACAAACAGTGCGGTACCGAGAACCGCGCTGACCGAGATTGAAATAATTTCCTTGCCGGAGCGCCGCAGATTCTCCCGGGTGAGCTTGCTACCCAGCAGAAAGCCGACCATCAGCAGGGCCATGTTGGCTATCAGTTCAAAGCGATCAGTAATGACTGCCGGGATGAGGTCCAGCATCCCGGGGCCGATCAGCATGCCAAACAGCAACATCAGGGTAACTCGGGGCAGAAAAGTGCGTTGACCCAGGATATCGGTTGCCAGGCCGATCAGCAGAATCCCTCCCAGGGTCAGCAGGATTTGTGCACTTGACTCCATTCTGCTGATTGTATGGCTATGGTGGCACAAGTGACCACTGTCGCACAGAATTCAAGCCTCTTGACACTTGCTTCTAATCTACCCCTAAGCGTTATCCCCATTTCCCCAGGAATACGGCTCTTAGCTTATGAACCCCTTGTACCCATAGAATGATCCAGACGCGAGAAAGCAGCCAAATCATTTCATTGAGTTACAATCTTCAGGTAAGCCGCTTCTAATTTCGTTGTATGTCCGAGTTATGGCAGAAAATGTCAATACAGCTTGCTGGGCCTGAACGGTTATTTATGCATCTCGGGCGTTCACAGCAGTCGCTGGGAACGGCAAGTCTGGAGAAACACTGCCATTCAATGGCAAATACCTGAGTGATTTACTCGGATGTCCGGTTCATGCCACGGACCGGTCGTTCAGCGCAAGTTACTGAACGGAAAGAAAGTCCTGTACTCGGACGTTTAGGGGCAGGATGCGGATCGGCAGGAGTCAACCCAAAGTGGACGTTATCTGACGATAGGAACTGTCCGGCGGTCTACTTGGATGAAGAATCTGTTTTTTATATCGGCGCATGCTGGGATTGACTAGTCTAGTGAGCACTTTTCCCCCTCCAATCGATGTCCAAGTAGCCCCGCAATAGAAACATTCCGTATACTCTTCTACAAATGTTTGACGCTCTACTTAAACTGCCGGCACTGCTGGGCTGCCTAATATTCATGGCAGCTGTTGTTATGGTGGGGCAATCCATTTACCTCGCCTCCCAGAAGATCCTGTTTCAAGACAAGCTAGAAACCTTGGGGGATGCGACGCGGACTATTTTTCTCGCTGTAAATCTTTTGGTAGGCCTATTCCTATCGTTGACATTGAACGACCTCGGGAATAGGTTGATCGACATAAACAATTCGGTTGAGCGTGAGGCCGCGTCCATCACGGACGTATATAACGGCCTCAAACATTTCAATTCCACTAGAGCTAGCGAGATCCAGCTT
>JBFENN010000324.1:0-3445 GCA_041551115.1 Anaerolineales bacterium | reverse complement strand
TCTGCGGCTCAATCTAAAATCCAAAGCTACCCTGGTGATGCCGATTATTTTGAGCGGGTGAATATCATTTCAGATTCTCGCAGTGAGGCGTGTGAAATTTTAGCCAGAATCATTCGTCAAAAAGCCCTCGATACATTACGAGGACCAACCTACCAGCTCATCGAAGTCAAGTTCGGCTCGTATCCCTACAATGTTGTGCGCGATAACCATGCCATGGCAGCTGGCGCACCGATATCGTGGTCCAATGCTGAAATTGAAAGTGGGCAGATAGATGTGGAACTTGCTGATGGCACACCCGCAACTATACAATGGGATGATGTTGCTGACGATCCGGGTTGGTGTAAACTGGATTGGATCATCGCAGATCCGGTGCGCGGCACCTTAGCCAATGCCAGCAATATGCTCGATGCGACGTGGGAAGCACCCGACGGCACGATTACTCCTTTAGATGGATATCTTGACCCATATTTCCAGGAAGTATATCTGGAAGCCGAATCTGTGCCGATCTTCTCAAAACTCGCTAAACAAGTCTCGGGGGACGCCCTGGATGATTATGTCATGCAGCTTGAGAAAGAGGTCAACAAATACCTCAGCAAGGATCCCAACTACGGTAAGGCAGCAAAGCGGATGTACAATATTTTCCGTCTCACTGGTCTTTACGAAGAAGCCGCCTACATCAGGGAGCTCTTCGATGAACCAGCCTCGATGCTTTACCAGGTCTGGTCATTGATCCGCACGATTGACGATTGTGCAAACCCGTCTTCCCCTGTGACACGTGAACAAATGCTTGCCCAATCCGATAAATTGATCTATGCGGTCATCGACTCGCTCGAAGGGGACCAGGAAACAGAGATCGTCAAAAGATTGCTGCGCCTGCGCGATAGTCTCAGCCAACAAGAGACAAATAATGAACTAACAGCTGAGACTGAAGCAGCCCGGGCGGAGGTCATTAATGTGGTGAACAACTTCTTCCACGAAAGGCTCACTGCGATACCCACCATAAGTGATTACATGAGCCAGCACCAAGTATAGGAAAGGGCGGCCAGCTGGCCGCCCTTTCTATATCCGATAAAACTCGTCAGTATTACCTGACGCGGCACGATTATGTCAAGTCCTGCAGGTAGTTGATCACCAGTCGCACACCGAAACCGGTAGCCCCGCGCGGTGGGAATGGCAGGGCAATCTGCACAGAGTCACCTGTATACGCGAGTCCCGCAATATCCAAATGAGCCCAAGGCACTTCATCGGGGACAAACTGTTTTAGGAAGATACCACCTACGACTGGATGCGCTTGGCGGACGCCCGATGAGTTCCTGAAATCGCTGTCATACCCCTCGATTAAATCAAAATACTCATCATCTAGTGGCATACGCCACAAACGTTCAGCTGCACGCTCGCCAGCAGCTAACAGAGACTGTGCTAGCTGATCATCGTTTGACATGATCCCAGCTCGCACTTTGCCCAGGGCAACAACAATACCACCGGTCAGCGTGGCGATATCGACAATAGCGCGTGGTGTATAGTTGGTGTGGGCATAGGTAAGTGCATCAGAAAGGACTACTCGCCCTTCAGCATCTGTACTGATGATCTCAATGGTTTTGCCAGATAATGCTGTGATGATGTCATTTGGCCGGTAAGCATTCTCGGAAATCATGTTTTCAGCGGCAGCAATGATACCGATAACGGGCACTGGCAATTTTAGACTGGATACCGCTTGCATAATCCCCAATACAGCCGCCCCACCACATTTATCAAACTTCATCCCGACAATATTGGTCGTATCTTTCAGTGAATACCCCCCAGTATCAAAAGTTATTGCTTTTCCGACCACCACTACCGGCTTCGAGCCAACTGCTTCACCGTGCCCTGGGTATTCCATGATGATCATCTGTGAAGGAGTCTTGCTGCCTAATCCCACCGATAGTATCGCATTAGCCCCAATTTCGGATAACTCTTCTTCCCCTAATACTTTTACGTGCATTCCCGTTTGCGCGCCAAGCTCTCGGGCAC
The DNA here is from genome assembly GCA_041551115.1 of Anaerolineales bacterium. Taxonomy (GTDB): domain Bacteria; phylum Chloroflexota; class Anaerolineae; order Anaerolineales; family UBA4823; genus DAOVXM01. The sequence goes on along the minus strand of JBFENN010000324.1, from coordinate 1,435 downwards.
GTTCAGCCAAGGTGAGTGGGTTAATCTCGTTGGGTGGTTCGTGCGCAATCTGGCGCGCGAAGTTGGTTCCTGCAACCGTTGCCATACTCTCTCTGGCCAACACCTGCAGCGGCTCCATATTTCCTTCGCCCAGCAGATAGACAGTAGTCTGGAGAATATGCTTTGGTTTGGATTTATGTTCTGTGTACCGAAAAGCACCTACAAGCAATCCGTCACAAAACACCCGCAGGGCATGTTCAATATTCAATCCATATAAATCAGCAGGCTTTAGAGCAGCTTTTTCGATCTGGTGTTCATAAAGCCATTTTGCCACGGCGCCAGCTGCCTTATAGATTTTCCGCAGGGTGACTTTGCCCTCGAGTCCCAGAGACACTCGTAGCTCTTGCCCACCTTCAGCGGTCGTTATCAGCAATTTGTCGCCCACCAGCTTGCCCGGTTGCCGTGAGTTGCTCGGATCTGGTACCGGCATAGGTACAATACGGAGGTCTTCCTGCCAAGATGAAGCCTCAAGAACTTCAAAAGTAACCGTGTGCCTGTTGGTGGTTGTTTTCACTTAGTTTCTCCTTTTGGGTAAGCAGTCTGATTGCTAGACAAAATTTACTGTTGTGATTATTTCTGCATGTGTCTTCGATTGATAAATTTTCCTAAGCCCATTAAATTAAAAGCCTTCTACTCGGGATAAATCAACTACATCATTGGCTAAGGCAGCAATCCTTTGAAGCAAACCGAGTCGGTTTCTCTGAATCGCCTCATCATCCACCATGACCAGGACTTCATCAAAGAATTGGTCGATGGCGGGGATCATGGGGAAAAACGCCTTCAAGAAATCGTCAATGGCACCGGGTTTACGTTCAATGGCTTCAGCGGTTAATAATGCGCTATGGAGATCAAGCTCTGCTGGCTCTACAAGAAGATCGGGGTTCACTACATATGTTTGATCAGTGGAACGGGTGATCCTTACACAGCGAGAAAATGCTGGCAGGATCGTGTGCCAATCCGAGCGTGATGTCCAATGGGTCAACTGTGCAGCAGCCCGGACTGCACCGGCAGGATTATTGCCTTGGGCACTAACGACAGCTTCAACAACATCATATCGCCAATCCTGTTCCAAGAGCAAATTCCGCAAGCGCTCAATGATGAAATTTATACAGGCTTCTTCAGCTTGCGCGCTGGTCGGGATGGGGAGATTATCTTCAGCACTGTGTATAGCACTGGGCAAATCAAGATCAAGATCCCAAGCAATAAGATTCTGCACCAGCCCCAGAGCTGCCCGGCGCTGGGCATAAGGATCTTTATTTCCTGTGGGAGCTAACCCCGCTGCAAATAAACCAGCCAGGGTATCAAAACGGTCCGCGAGTCCAACCAATAAGCCTGCTGTTGAAATCGGCGTCTCATCTCCAGCAAAGCGCGGTAAGTAGTGTTCGTAAATTGCCTC
>JBFENN010000323.1:0-3467 GCA_041551115.1 Anaerolineales bacterium | reverse complement strand
GCGAGAAGCAACCCAGCTACTTGCTCAGGATGAGCACCTGCATAAGCACCAGCAACACTGCCACCCATACTATGTCCCACCAAAACGAATCTCTCAACACCTAATTGGTCGACCACTGTTCGAATATCTTGGGCCATTGCCTCAATAGCATAATCGCCATTTGCAGGTGCTGCCGTCTGGCCATGTCCTCGGAGGTCGAGCGCAATTGCCCGCCGTGTTTTCCGAATATGGTCGAGTTGTGCAGACCATTGTCGCGTATTTCCCGCCAATGAGTGAATAAAGATCACGGGCACAGAACCGTCCCCATCATCATTAACAAAAATACCTGATACTTTCTCTGACATAATTTATTCTCCTTTTGTTCGGGTTGAACTTGGTTAACATCTGCCTATAATATAGCCCTCAGATGGTAGTGTTGTCATACCCCGAACGTGGTATTGAGGGTGGTATAAATTTGAAGTTTTATCCGGTAATCTTCAGGTGGTTCTGGCCTTGCGGCGTCGAAGCACGATGCGCCGCAAAAAAAGTGCTACGAGCGTGATGACAAGGAGAATGACCCCCACAATGATTTTTGCCATTAATGGAAAACCCATCTTGACATTGAAATCCATAGGTTGATAGGTAAAAAATGATTTATCCACTTCACCGGTGTCGTAGAATGTGTTCAAAAGGTGCACAGTGGCTTCGGGTTGCATTCCCCACACATCATCCGTGTGCCCAAACTCTGAGAGGATGACCTGTTTGCCATTGCTTAAGGATGGCAGGAGTTCCTCCGTTGCCCAATGAGCCGGGGTCGTGGCGTCAATATTCCCACTCACCAGCAGAGTCTCCACATCAGAGGGCTGCACCTGACGTAGCTCAGCAGGGATTTGCGTGATAGTCCAGTCAATAGCCTGTGCACCACTCCAGATAAACTCCGACATCGGTGCGCCCAGAATCGAATCCGGTGGATTCATTTCCGTAAGGTAGTCACGTGCAGGGTCATAGTCGGTGCTAACGCCCTTAAGAGCTAACTCGCCCCAGGTCATGTATTTGGGGATCATCATGTCGTACATCAAAGACATCAAAGCCAGCCCACTCGGATCCCCCCCTTCGGCAGCAAGGTAGATATCGTATGCCGAAGCCGCCTGTCCTCGATGCCAGAGGAAGAAGTGGGTCATGAATCTAACCTTACCTGGGTCAATCTTCAGGAAGAGCCACCGGCGAGGCATGTTGTGAGCAACGTTCCGCATTGTTTGAGCCAGGTCTTCGGTACGAGCACTGCAATCGGCGTCCTGGGCACACAAATCAGCGTCGTACATGATTTGCTCGTTAAGGACAGAGGGCTCCCAGACCATGTGCCCCGGAGGATTCACTGAAATCATGACTGAGCGAAAAGTGTTTTCTGGGTACATCCAGGAATAAATCTGGGCAACCCTTGTGCCATAGCTCCCACTGAGTAAGTTCACACGCTCAAAGCCCAACCCTTTACGGGCGGCTTCATTGTCTTCGATCACTTCGGGGATGGTGTAACCATCCAGGTCAACTCCATCACCCTGCAAGCGTTCGAGGCAGAGGGCAAAAGCATTTCCGATATTGACGATTGACTCCTCGCTGAGCAGGTCGTCACCCAAGCCCTTCGCTGCCCGTTTTACTTCAGGGCAATCCAAATCCGAAGAGCCGTCTACACCCCGATACCCAACCAGAACAATGTCGTGGTTTTCAATCAACCCCGCCAGATGGGAGAATCCCATATTCGAACTACCTGGACCGCCAGCAAGCCAGAAGATCGGCTCCATTGGATTATTATCTGACGCGTGGATTCGGGTGATGGGCAGCGCGATCAACCGCGGGTCGGGCTTGCTGCGGTTTTCTGGAACAACCAATGTGCCGCAATCGGCGGTGTATTCCACATCACCAGCTTCGTATGTACAAGATTCCATATTCAAATCACCTGCTTGCGCCCCGATGGGCACAGTGATGGGGATTTCCTGCGACCCACCGCAAGATGCCAATAGAATTACTGCTAGAGTCAGGATAATAATGTTGACTATCGATGTTGAGTTATTCATTTTCTTCTCCTTTTATATTTCTGCGATTGATTAATTGCATCTACGGCATAAAGGCAAAGTGTAATAATGTCATACCCCGAAGGTGATATTGAGGGGACATAGTATTTCAGACCAACTCCATCTGCATGCTATCCTGATTTGTTAGACATGCCGAACAGTGCGCCAACTAAAATAGAAATGGTAATGGCAACCGGGAAGACAAAATCTATTTACTTATTCTATTTCTGGCGATATCTTTGATACGGCCCTGAACAAAGTGATCAATGGGAATATACCCAAGGGAGTCAATAAATACATCGAGTAAAGTTGTCCCTCATCAAAATGCATATTTTGATACTGGAGTCCCAATTCCATTGAAAGCATACTGATGCAGGTGAGAAAAACAAATGTCGCTGATATGGATGAAATAATCAGCCCCGACATTTTGCCTCTAAAAAGCAGAACGGCACCGTAAATAATTACTGGAAGCACAAATGCCATATCAAATACATGAACAACATTAACCGGTATATTCATGCCCAAAATGCTTTCCGGCACGGAACCTCTTTCAGTTGAAAATATTTCGATCAACCATGCGATAAAGGGGACTACGGAAAATAGCATTAAGTAAATGCCAGATAACCTCATCTTTATGGGATTCTTCAGATAATCCCCCGATTGTTGCACATCCCCATATCCCAAAATGATCCCGAAAATACTGAGGCCAAAAACTGCGACATAGACGAGGAAAAGCTCATTGAAATATAAACTCAAGGCATTAAATCCAAACTCATATGCCAAATGTCCCATAATCCCCAGAATGAATAGTTTGGCCCAATGAGATTTTCTTATTGCCAGGACAAACATTAAAACCCCTATTGGAACTACGATGCTTATGTTTATCAAATCTAGATAATGGCTTTTTACAGCCATAGTCGCAGAATCTCTAAAATAAAAATCTGAAGTTAGCAAGCTTACTAATGAAGCGATGACTGTCAGTACTAGAATGGGAAGGAATATGAAAACCCAATTCTTCTTGCTCATAATAAATCTCCTTATGATCTGTCAAAATCAAACACCTTTTGTTTAGGTTAAAATTTATGAATATCTGCTTACAGAATAGCAGGTAGGTGGTATGAGTGTCATACCCCGAACGTGGTATTTAGGGTAGTAAAAAATATGAGTGAATGAAAAAAACGAGCCTTGCTAACTGGCTCGTTTTCTGTGGAGTGATTTACTCACTGGCTTTGAGGGTGACTGCAATCTCATCCACCAGCGTGAAATTACCAAAACAAGCGAGAATGGCAGCCCTCTGGTTAAGCTCTGTGATGAACGCTGTGGCTCGCCCCATACTGTCGATGACAAATCTCTGTCCCTTCAAACCTGATTGCAGAATGAATTCATCTTCAGAAACAATAGTAGTTCTAGGATTAGTCT
>JBFENN010000322.1:0-3470 GCA_041551115.1 Anaerolineales bacterium | reverse complement strand
GGAGAACCTTTCCTGATCGTAATTATAGACCGGTAAGCCGCTGCATTGGGTAGCGCCGCCCACTGCGAAGGCGGCCAGGATGACATAGCCGCCCGGTTGGAGAACGGATCTCAGCGTACGTAGGTAGGTCGAACGCTTTTCATCAGCGATCAGGAAGTGCAGGACAGCCCGGTCATGCCACAATCTAACGGGTGGAATAGAGGCGGCTGACTGGGGATCACTGAGGTCAGCGACGATCCAATCGACGCCGGCAGCAGGCTGTGTACTTAACCGGTTCTGGGAGGTCATAATTGCTTGGAGGCTGAAATCTACTGCATATAACCGGTTGAAGCCGAGCTGCAGGAGGTGATCAAGCAAGGTGGAAGCCCCCGCACCAGCATCCAAGAGAGGATCATCGCGTTCCATCTGGCAGCGGGTGATGAGATCCAAAGATGGCTGCGGGTGTGCTTCATACCAACCGAGCTTTTCAACTGGTGTAGTGCTGTAGATGGCGTTCCAGTGTTCAGCGTTGTTGTAATTCATTCAGGCATGCTCTCATTCGATGGTATAACGCATGATCAAACGAGCTTGGGATGGACGGGCGATTTCGACGAAACCAGCTGCTGCAAACAAAGAGGGTACACCCATAAAGCTTGAGACAGGTGGCAGCTGGTCCGATTTTGGTACGGTTGGATAAGCCTCAATAATCCCGGCGCCTTGATCTGCGGCGTATTGTATCGCACCACTCAGCACATGGCGTGCGATACCCTGCCCGCGATGTTTTTTGGCGACAAAGAAACACACCAACGACCATACTGGTTCGTCATCGACTGATTTCAATATCGGCGAACGGATGAGGGACGCATACTCCTCGCGCGGGGCAAGCGAACACCAAGCTATAGGTCTCCCATCTTGATAAGCGAGAATTCCAGGTATAGTACCAGTAGTAACGATATCATGCATCGCTTTCTGGTTGCCATGGTTACCGTTAAGCTCAAATTGTTTGCGGGTTGTCCGCCACCACATGCACCAACAGCCGCTATAGCCGCCATGGGAGCCAAAGAGTACGCAAAAGTCAGCCCAATGTTCTGCGGTGAGTGGCTTTATTTCGAGTGATGGGGATCGCATAAGAATTAAAGCTGGCGCCTGTAGGCTTGACTGCTGGAGTTGAGTTGCGGCTCATTGTAGCTGATGTAGTAGTGAGTGGCAATAAGGTTAATAAAATTCCTCATCTTCTTGCTGGTTCCGTGAAATGCTTCGTTACCGATCCTGCGAACCCAAATCATGCGATTGGTTACATTCGAAATAGCTATATAATATGGTTAGTTCAAAGTGTTAATGTAGCTACTCTGACCAATACTGGCACAAGAGCTTGTGGTGAGAGCTGCCTCCACTCTCGGCTCTATCAATAGATACTAACAGGATTGAATACTTGTGCTGAAAGGTATACATATGGACAAACCCTATCACCAACAAGCAACTGGAGTGATGCACTATCCAACTCGGGGTACGACAAACCGTTTACTATTCAAGACCCCTCTAGTTCTCTGGAGGTTGGGGATGGGACCAGTTTTGGGGAAGCAGATGCTGGTCCTCACGACGACTGGTAGGGTGAGTAAGCTCCCACGACATACCATGCTATCCTATTCTGTGCATGCTGGTTCATATTATATACTTTCAGGATGGGGACCAAAGGCAGATTGGTATCGAAACATACAAACTGATCCCGTGGTATCAGTGCAGACCGACAAGGTAACTACCCCGGCTGCTGCTCGGCGAGTTGAATCGCTCGAAGAGTACAAGCGGGTTATGCAATCACTGCTTGATGGCGGTGGCGATTCACATTTTGAACCTTGGCTCGCTTCGCTGGATATCCGAGAGAGTATCGACGATCTAGTTGCCAAGCGCGAGCGGGTCTACTTAGTCGCGCTAGACCCCTTTACTAGCCAAGGTCCAGAGCCCTTATCCGCAGACTTAACATGGATTTGGGGGGTAGCTGCTTTGGTGTTTGCGGCTGGATTGGTGATCGCAATAGTACGCAGGAATCGCTAGCAGGAGTATTTCATATGGATGTTCGCGCCCACAACCGGGAAGCCTGGAACAAGGAAGTTGAAACCGGGAACCGCTGGACAATTCCGGTTCGCCCTGATGAAATTGCCGCGGCACTGCATGGAAATTGGGGGATCTTCTTAACCTCTACAAAGACCGTACCTCGGGATTGGTTCCCGCCGTTAGCGGGAGCAGAGGTGCTGTGCTTGGCGTCTGGTGGTGGTCAGCAAGGACCGATCCTGGCGGCGGCTGGAGCAGTCGTGACCGTCTACGACAACTCCCCGCGCCAGCTGGAGCAGGATGTACTGGTTGCTGAACGGGAGGAACTGCCCATCATTACGATCGAAGGTGACATGGCTGATTTAGGAGTGTTCCCTGATGAGCATTTTGATTTAATCGTGCACCCGGTCTCAAATACATTCGCCCCTGAAGTTAATCCTGTCTGGCGAGAAGCGTACCGTGTGCTCAAAGACGGTGGCGCGCTGCTCTCTGGTTTTACCAATCCATGGGCTTACCTATTCGATTTTGAACTTGAAGAGAAACAACGCATCCTGCAGGTAAGGCACCATTTGCCATATTCGGATCTAGATAGTCTAACTGAAGCGGAGCGATTGCGATTATTCGGAGAGGATGCACCACTGGAGTACAGCCATACGTTAGATGACCAGATTGGTGGCCAAATTGCAGCTGGTTTTGTGATCAGTGGATTCTACGAGGACCGCAACAGCCCAGACGAAAAAGATCTGCTCTCTGAGTACACACCTTACTTCATTGCCACCCGAGCAGAAAAACTGAATCCCCAAAGATATTAACAAACTTCAACACTAGGTTTTTATAACAACACAAAGAATGGAACTCATGCCTTACGCTGCAAGATGTGCGTAAGCACGGTGGCGCCACTGCCGCCAATGTTTTGAGCCATGCCATTACGCGCGTCAGAAATTTGATTTGGACCGGCAGTCCCGCGCAGCTGCTGGACGACTTCTACGATCTGGTAGATTCCGGTTGCACCGACTGGATGCCCACGCGCTTTCAAACCCCCAAGCGTTGTAACCGGTATGCTGCCATTGAGTTGTAGCTGCCCGTCTAAAGCAAGGCGCGGCGCTTGGCCTTGTTCAGCAAAACCACATGCCTCCAGGGACAATGCTGACATGATCGAAAAGGCGTCATGCAGCTCAAATAAATCGATATCCTGGCGTTCTACTCCAGCTTGTGCATAGGCGCGCAGTGCAGATTTATAAGCAGCCTGCAGGAAAAGCGGGTTGCTACGGTCGTGGACCGCGAGTGTATCCGTCGCACTGGCGGATGCTGTTATCGCGATGATCGGTCTCTCTGCCGATGGAAATATATTCGCGCTTGAAGTAATCACCACTGCAGCAGCCCCATCACCAATCGGTGAAGCATCCAGCAGGTTAATCGGGGTAGCAATCATGCGGGCGTTT
>JBFENN010000321.1:0-3474 GCA_041551115.1 Anaerolineales bacterium | reverse complement strand
CCGCACATTTCAATAATATCCATGACCAGTTCGCGTTCTCGAAAGCAGTACAAGAAAACCGACATTGCTGCCAAATCCAGTGATTGTGTACCCAGCCACACCAGGTGAGAAGCGATACGCTGCAGTTCAGTCAAAAGCACTCGGACCACTTGTGCTCGGGGAGGAACATCCAGGTCTACGAGCTTCTCGATCGCCAAACAGTAAGCCAAGGTATTGCCTACCGTGTTGAGATAATCCATGCGATCGGTCATCACGGCAGCCTTTTCGTAGGACTTGGCTTCCATATTCTTTTCTATACCAGTGTGTAAGAATCCAACATCCGGTATGCAGTTGATAACCGTCTCGCCATCTAACTCCAATAACAGGCGCAGAACACCGTGGGTGCTTGGGTGCTGCGGGCCCATATTCAGCAGGACGGTCTCTCCTGTGAGGGCTTGATCGCTGATCAAGTGCTTTAATTCATCTAGGGTTACTTCAGTTTTTTCAAACATGGCTGTCCATGAGTCTTTGTCACACCTCGCTGGACTAAGCCGCAAGGTGAATCATGATTTTTTACCTAATCTTTTGCGTAGGGTTTGCGCTCATCGATTTCATCATAGTTAAAACTGAACTGCACTTCTTCGTAGCCGAGGGGGTAATCCTTACGCAATGGATGACCTTCCCAATCATATGGCATAACGATTCGTCGCAAATCGGAATTGCCCTCAAAACGAACCCCGAACATATCCCATACCTCCCGCTCATACCAATTAGCGTTGGGGTATACACTCTCAATCGAGTCGGTTATCGGGTAGTTGCCGTCTAGCGGAACACGCAGACACATCCGTACATTGTGTTGGATGGATAAGAACCGGTAGATCAAGTGGAACCGGGGTGATTGCTGAGGCCAGTAATCAACCGCCGTCAGTGCTATGAGCATCTCAAATCCCATCTCATCCTGTAAAGCACGGCAAGTATCAACGACATGCTGACGAGAAATGATCAAGCTGATATCACCAAGATACTCTTCAATTTGCGCGTCAAACCGGTCAACGAGCGCTTCTACAGCAGGTTTGAAGTCATCATTCATCTAGAGGTCTCATTGTTTATCTATATATGATTATCACAAAACGGAAAACTTACAGATCCTATCGATATCGCTGCTCAAGCGATTGCTACGCCCATTGGTCGATCTTCTCACCTCGAACTTTCTCATGCAGGGTAATGATGCCATGGATAAGCGCTTCAGGACGTGGTGGGCAGCCCGCAACATAAACATTAACTGGTACCACTTCGTCCACACCTGGCACAATGGCATAGTTATTAAAAATGCCGCCACACGAAGCACAATCACCCATCGAGATAACCCACTTAGGATCCGGCATCTGGTCATATAACCGCCGCAATACGGGCGCCATCTTGCGCGTGACTCGACCAGCAACGATCATCAAGTCAGACTGCCGTGGGCTAGCTCGCATCAGCTCCATACCAAACCGGCTCATATCATAATGAGATGCCTGAGCAGACATCATTTCGATCGCACAGCAGGCCAATCCAAACAGCATCGGCCACGTCGAATACGTCCGCCCCCAATTTACTACTTGCTCGAGCTTGAGTGTAACCACCCCCATGTTGCCTAGTTTCTGTTCTACTCCCACTCTAAAGCTCCTTTCTTCCACGCATAGACATATCCAACCAACAAAACGCCAACAAATACAAACATCTCAACTAGACCAAATACGCCTAGATTTTTGAATGCGATCGCCCACGGTAGAAAGAAGACCACTTCGATGTCAAAGAGAATAAAGAGGACGGCTACTAGATAAAAGCGTACCGGCATACGACGGGTGCCAGGTCCGATTGGTATCATTCCGGATTCGTATGGTAGGGATTTCCGTTCGGTAGGACGCTTGGGACCAAAGGTGTGTCCGAGGATGATAACTAAGACCGCCAACCCTGTCGATAGTAACAGCAAGACTGCAATCGGAGCATATTCAATTAGCATACCGCATCCTCAGATATGGGATTTTTTGCAAATTTCTAACCTAGTTGAGAAGTTTATCATATGGGTGATTAGGTGTCAAATTTCACAAACCAGCTTGCCCAGTCCATTTCCCGAAGTTCTGGGCGTACAATTCCAATGACTACCCAAGGTAATCACGTAGATGGCGGCTGCGGGTAGGATGGCGCAGTTTTCTCAATGCTTTGGATTCAATTTGACGAATCCGTTCGCGAGTCACCATGAAGTACTGGCCAACCTCCTCCAAGGTATGGTCCTTGCCATCTGCTAAACCAAAGCGCAGCTCCAACACCTGCCGCTCACGTTCGGAGAGAACGGCCAAAGCATTCTTTACGGACTCGCGCAGCATTTCGCGTGCAGCCGCGTCCATGGGTTCTAAGGCATCTTCATCCTCGATAAAATCACCTAATTGGCTGCTGTCCTCACTGCCGACCGGGCTTTCTAAAGACATCGGTTCTTCTGCCGCGCGTAGAATACGGTTCACTTTGGAGGCTGCGCGCATAAGGCGGCGTTGTACATCGATGGGGATCGCCATCCCCTCTGCTTGGGCGACTGCGATTGCTTGCTGGTCATTTTCATCGAGATAGCCAGCTTCCAATGCCATCTCTTCACTGGAAGGATCGCGCCCCAACTGTTGGGTTAGCCGGCGCTGGACACGAATCAAGCGGTTGATCGCTTCAAATATATGGACAGGAATCCGGATAGTTCTTGCCTGATCAGCAATCGAGCGGCTGATTGACTGCCGGATCCACCAAGTCGCGTAGGTGCTGAACTTGTAGCCGCGCGTCGGATCAAACTTGGATACTGCACGCAGCAGCCCGATATTCCCTTCTTGGATCAAATCTAAGAAAGAACTGCCTCGCCCGATATAACGTTTGGCTACACTTACTACCAATCGCAAATTAGCCCGGATGATCGCGTGGTGGGCTTCATTTGCCCGCATACGGATATTGTCCAACTCTTGTTGAAATATATCTTCGGAGGGGATATATTGGGCGATGAAATCTTCAACGCTGGTTGGATCTTGCTCTGTTTCTGCAATCTCCGGTTCGGGTGGGAAATCGTGATGCTCATTGAAATAGTCCAAAAGCGGGTTTGATAGTTCCTCGGGCAGCATGTACAGGTACAGGAATACTGTAAAAGCATTGCGCGCCACGCCATCCCATAAAGGATCGTTTCCCCACAGACCATTGTCAAGATATGCTCTAAGGTAGGAAGGTTCTACGCTTTGCCACGTCTGGCGCAGCATCTGGGCTTCCGATAAACACAATCCCAAATCAGGGCACTCATATCCCAAACGGGTAGTATCCTCTTGGACACGTTTCCAAGCTGTTCGTAATTCTTCAAAAAGAGCGATATATACACTGTATGCATGGGAAGAACCTTGCCGGGCTAAGGGGTGTCCCTTGACAAGCAAGTCAATCCGGCGTGTGGCTTCTATCTGTGTTGACAGCCAAAATTCCTGATCGGTATTG
>JBFENN010000320.1:0-3475 GCA_041551115.1 Anaerolineales bacterium | reverse complement strand
CAGCTCCTTGCCCTGACGGGCTTCGACCTGGGTGACATGCCCATGCTCGAAATGCAGACTAAAATCTTCGACCAACGCGCCTGAACGGTTGAGCGGCATGCTGGCAGATACATGACCATCGATCCGCTCTCGGTGAGGCAGGCAGTATATCTCTTCGGTTGGCAAGTTTCCGGTGAAAAATACCCCGCCACGGGTCCTTTCGCCGCCCCCATTCCACCGATGCTGTTCTGCCAAGCCGATGGTGAGATTCGTTCCAGATCCAAGGAATTGAAGTACCGCATACTGCTTCGCAGTCATGTATTTCGCGCGCGCTTTTAGGGTGGCAATATGCGACTGCCAAGCACTGGTTGGATCTGCTTCATTAATCCGGCAGATTTGGAATATTGCTTCCCACAGCTGGGATTCTTGCTCACGAGGGGAGAGATCAGGAAAGACCTTCTTTGCCCAGGCTGGGGTTGGGTAGCTGACCATCGACCAATTGAAGCAATTATTGCCCAACAGGTTGTAAAACTCATCCAGATGCTTCATCCTAGTCTTCTCGATTGTTGCTATGTCATCCGGATCTGGATCAGCGAGTAAACCAGGATCCTCACTGGTGATGCCCAGCGCGGCTCCGCCATCCTGAGCATGTTTTGTCCATCCCTCAGCCAAGTAGGTTGGATATTCTTCAAAAGTACCGCGGGGTGCGTGCTGAAGACGGATGAGTTTCAGCTGTTCATCAACCCAGGTCACATCGACATACGGTGCGCCGATTCGGTAGGCATGCCGGGCGACCAGTCTCGTGAACGGCGCAGATAATAACGGTGCGTTTATCAGCAAACGCTGACCAGGTTGAAGATTTATACCTACTTTCACCGTAAGCTCGGCATACCGGTCAAGATTCTTATCGAAACTAAAATCAGCCATCGCGATTCCATTTAACTACACATCGAAAGCCCACTCACCAGAGCGCATAACTGGTTCACGGCTGCCATCGGCGTTGATGCCCTCGACGTTCATTTTTGCGCTGCCGATCATAAAGTCGATATGGTTAAGGCTTATGTTACCGCCGCGGGCAGCGTACTCCTCATCGGTCATCGTCTCAGCATCTTACATACAGAATCTGACCCCATCCCCGAGCGCGATGTGTGAGGCAGCGTTTTCATCCAGCAATGTGTTGTAGAACAGGATCCCCAACTTGGAGATCGGTGATGAATAGGGGACGAGTGCGACTTCACCCAGGCTGCCCATGCCCTCATCTATCGCAACTAATTTCTCAAGAGTCTCCTTGCCTTTGCGGGCTTCTATTCGGGTGACTCGCCCCTGCTGGAAGTGGACGCTGAAATCTTCAACCAGGGCACCTGAGCGACTAAGCGGCATACTGGCTGAAACATGTCCATTGATGCGCTCGCGGTGGGGCAGGCAGAATATCTCTTCGGTGGGCAGGTTTGGCGTGAAAAATATCCCACTCCGGGTGAATTCACCACCCCCATCCCACCGATGTCTTTCTGCCAGCCCAATTGTCAGATCTGTGTCTGGAGCTTGGAAATGGATTGCCGCATACTGCTTTGCAGTCATATATTGCGAGCGGGCTTTTAGGTTGGCGATATGCGCCTGCCAAGCTGCTGTGGGATCAGGTTCGTTGATCCGGCAGACCTGGAATATAGCCTCCCAAAGCCGTTCTAAACATTCTGAGTCCGAAGCTTCAGGGAAAACCTTCTTCGCCCAAGCCGGCGTCGGGTAGCTGGCAATCGACCAGTTGAAGAAATTATCACCCAGCAAGTCGTAAAATCCCTTCATGTGCTTCATGAAGGTTTTCTCCACGGTCGACAGGTCGTCCGGGTTCTGATCAGAGAGTAAGTCAGGGTCCTCTCCGGAAATGTATAGTGCGGCGCCGCCATCCTTAACATTCTTTGTCCGTCCCTCAGCGATATAGACTGGGAATTCTTCAAACGTCCCACGTGGTGCGAATTGGTGGCGGATCAAATTAAGCTGCTCATCCAACCAAACAACATCGACCAGCGGTGATCCGAGCTGGTAGGCGCGCTTCGCAATCAGGCGGGTATAGGGTGCGGATTGTAATGGTGCCCTGATTTGCAGGCGCTGGCCAGGTTGCAGGTTCAAGCCAATCTGTACTACCAGGTCGGCATAGCGGGCAAGTTTATCTTCGAATTCAGCCATGATTATCTTTACTCCCGTTTTGTGTACGGATCTTAAGTGTATGTTTAATACTGCTCTGGGTATGATAGTTGTTTCCGTAGTTTACCGCAGTCTCTACCGTTCGAGCGATATGGTTTTCGACGGCAACATTTAGGGTGTCACCCTCGACTTACTTGATTTGTCATTGATGATTTGTCATCAAGACGTATCGCTCGATCTTCATGGGCGTCATAGATAATGGCAGTCATACTGCTAGCTTCCCAAGAGAATATCAGCCATGAATCGGCATTGACCAACCAGATCATTCTAACGGAAAAGGAGCAGGAGATGAAGGTTAAAAAAATTGTTGCAACCGTGGTTCTGACAATGTTGATACTCGCTGCGGTTTTTAGCTCGGCTTTCGCTGACGAGCCTGCCAACGGGAAAAATTCCAGAAAGGTTTTTGGACAGGTTTTCTTCCCCAACCCGGTGGCTTACCTCAACGATTACACATTAACCGATCAGGATGACGCAGCTTATGAAGCTCTGGAAGCCGCCTATGTGAAGGTAGAGCTAACCAACCTGGATTCCAGCGGGTATCTGCATGGGGACTGGGCATACATCTATAAATCTGTCGGACCCTTAGCTTATGAAACGGATAATAAATTCATCTATGACCGGCATGATGACCGGTTTGAGCAGGTGATGGCATATTACTGGGTTACGGAAGCTCAAAAATACATCCAGAGCCTGGGGTTCGGCACTGGTACATACCGACCGATCAATAAAGAGCCCCAGGATATTCGCATCAACCAATTAGGTCAGGACAATTCTTACTCGTGGGACAAGTTTGATATGCTGCGTTTTGGTAAGGGAGGCGTTGATGATGCCGAAGACGCCGAAGTGATCCTGCATGAATATGGACATGCTATGATGGACTCGCAGTCGGAACCTTTTGGCAACTGGGGTTTATCACATGAATCAGGTGCAATTGGTGAAGGATTTGCCGATTATTGGGCGGTTACAGTCAGTGATGTAATCGCACCAACAGATGCAGATCCGGCCTGTGTAGCCGATTGGGATGCTACTTCGTATGCTTCTGGACCGATATACTGCCTGCGGCGGGTTGACTTAGACCTGCATTACCCGACGGATATGACAACTTCCATCCACCATGATGGACAGATATGGTCGCGGGCCTTATGGGACATCCGCCAAAAGCTAGGGCATGTAGTCGCGGATACACTCATACTAGAAGCGATCTTTGATTTCACTGCGGATACTTCATTTGAAGCAGCGGCACTGGTCACCGTTGATACCGCCAGAGTGCTGTACGGTGATGAAACTGCAGAAGTTG
>JBFENN010000319.1:0-3481 GCA_041551115.1 Anaerolineales bacterium | reverse complement strand
ATGACCATTTCAATTACTAGAACAATTGTACCATAAAACACGGGTTTTGGGAAGTGTCCTAGGAGTAAATATGATGATATTGAGCTCAACTTTGTGACATTGGATTGGAGAATGATGGAATGGTAATAGACGTGATACTGCTATCCTTGACGAATGCCTTACGGCAACATCACTTATAAGCCGGACAATTCTCGCTTGCTGATGCGTAAATCGTACACCTAATTTGTCCACCCCCGTACTTGAAGAGGATCTCCAAAATGATCTATTTAAAACTGCACCATTATGTGCTTCTACTTTTCGATCACATATTACTGAAGTTCCTTGACGAAACTTGTGAATAAAATTATAATCCTGTAATTACAGGATTACATCTTTGTAGTGGCTGTAACGGTAATTTCCACCCTTGAATACATCCACTACACAATGTCAGATCAACCTCATACCAGCAAGGAGCATCAATGAGTCATCCTATCCGCGTTTGCCTTGTAGGCGCAGGCCGCGTTGCTAAGGTGCACGCGAAATCATTGGTCAAATATGTACCAGATGCCAACTTAGTTGCTGTCGTGGACCCAAACCAAGATGTTTTACAAGCGACAGCTGACGAATACGGTATTGAAGCCCGTTTTCATGCTCTACAACATGCACTCAATACAGCTGACTTTGATGCAGTTGTCATCACGACACCGACATTCACCCATGCCCAACTAGCTATCGCAGCAGCAAAGGCTGGGAAACATATCCTGCTGGAAAAACCGATGGCGCTGGATCTCAAAGAATGTGATGAGATTGCCAAAGCTGCCCAAAATAACAATATCCTCCTACAGCTAGCTTTTATGCGGCGCTTCGACCCTGAATTTACGGCTGCGGCCGAAAGAATTGCAGGTGACGAGATAGGGCAACCCATGCTGATCAAGTCCCTCACCCACGGTCCTGGATTACCACCAGCCTGGGCAACGGACTTAAAAACCTCTAACGGGAACCTAGCTGAAGTCAACAGCCACGACTGGGATTGCGTGAGGTGGCTAATGGGGTCAGATTACCACCGGGTATACGTGGAAGTAGCAAATTTCAAGGGTGCAGACCGGGGTGTGAAAACTGAGAATTATTATGACAACGCATTAGTGAATATTAAATTCCAGAGCGGCGGATTGGGCAGCATCTCCAGCATATGTCCGTGCGATTATGGTTACGATGCGCGCGTTGAGATCGTTGGCGAGAAAGGTATTATGCAGATTGGAGAATTGAAAGGGCAATCCATATTGGTTTGCACGGACCGCGACCAAGGTCTGATCACACCAATCTACCGGACCTGGCCGCAGCGATTTGAATGGGCTTATATCCGAGAAATGGAACATTTTATTCAATGCGTCCAAAATGGCACGACTCCCAATGTCGGCGCAGCAGATGGTCGCTGGGCTGTTGCCGGCGTGCTAGCAGCCACAAAGTCATTACTCGAAGAACGACCCGTATACCTTGACGAGATTCTCTAAGAGCAGATCTATATGTCTGACACTATGCAAGCTGCAGTTTATTACGGACCAAAGGATATAAGGGTTGAAGAACGGGCCATCCCTCAAATTAACCCGCGCGAGGCACTTATCAAAGTGATTTCTACAGGTATTTGCGGTACAGATTTGAGGATTTATCACGGCAATCACCGTCAATATCCAACCGGGACAATCCGCATCCCCGGCCATGAGGTAGGAGGAATAATCCAGGAAGTTGGTTCGGAAGTCAGCGGTCTAAAGTTAGGGCAAAAAGTGTTCCTTGCCCCAAATATGGGCTGTGGTCACTGCCGACAATGCATCTCGGGCAACAATAACTTATGTGCAGATTATCAAGCACCAGGAATTACCTATGATGGGTCATTCGCAGAGTATCTGCGAGTCCCAGAAGCAGGAATCCTGCAGGGCAACCTGATCCCGATCGACGAAAGGATTGATCCAGCAGCAGCCGCATTGATCGAACCTTTTGCATGTGTCCTGCGGGGACAAGATGCCCTCAACATCAGAGCAGGCGAGACTGTTTTAGTGATCGGTGCAGGTCCAATCGGGATTATGCATGTTCTTCTCGCCCGACTACGAGGAGCAGGTACAGTTTTGGTAAGCGAACTGATTGCCGAGCGCGCCGCACAGGTAAATGAATTTGGGGCTGACTTGGTCATCAATCCCGTAGAAAGTGATCTTAAAGCCATTGTGATGGAGACAACCAACGGTGAAGGAGCAGATGTGATCGTGGTTGCTGCCCCCGCTCATAAAGCCCAGGCGCAAGCTCTAGACTTGGCTGGTTTACGAGGCAGAATCAATTTCTTTGGCGGTTTACCAAAAAAACAACCAATGATCGAATTTAATTCAAACCTAGTTCATTACAAAGAACTCGTTATTACTGGAACTACTGCCTGCAGCACGGACGACTGCCAGAGGGCAGCGCGAATTGTCAATAGCGGACGAGTTGACCTAGCAAGATTAGTTGGTGCCAGATTTTCTCTGCAAGAAGCAGGACCCGCTTTGCTTGCAGCAGAGGCAGGCAAAGCACTTAAAGTAATCTTGGATATTTAAACGGCGGTCGAGCTAACGGTAAGCCATCAAAATAGTACGCTTATGTGGAAAAGCCAGGGGGAAGCTCCCCCATTGAGAACAAATATTAGGAGCGGGCATGCCCAAAGAGACGACATTTCCATTCACTTTTAATATCGTGCCATCATTGGCAAGCATCCTAGATCAATATGATAACCATATCATCCGAAATCTCTCTGCAATGGAGGGTCAGTACCAAGACCTAGCTGCCTATGAGGCAAAGTTGGCGGAAGCTAACCCTATTCTTTATGAGGTGTATGAGGTCAGTCGACCTCAAGTAGCTGGTGAACTGTTAATGGGTATTTCAATCGTCCATCCCGGCAAGGTGGGTAATGAATATTTCATGACCAAGGGTCATTTTCACACCGTTCTCGAAACTTCTGAAATGTACTACTGCTTGAGCGGGGAAGGATTCATGGTCATGGAAACTCCAGAGGGAGATTGGGCAATCGAGGTATTAAAACCAGGCAGAGTTTTGTACGTTCCCCCACGCTGGGCTCATCGTTCAGTTAATTCTGGAATCCATGAAGACTTGATCACATTTTTTGTTTATCCAGGAAATGCAGGCCATGATTACAGATCGATTGAAAGGCAGGGATTTAGAAAATTAGTTTTGGACAGCAAAGGCACCCCTGAAATCGTAGATAACCCACAATGGATGCCTCCGGAAGGTAGATGATGAGAGATCTAGAGTCATGTAAAGTTCTCGTAACACCTACATCCTATGCAAAT
Source organism: Anaerolineales bacterium (assembly GCA_041551115.1). Classification (GTDB taxonomy): domain Bacteria; phylum Chloroflexota; class Anaerolineae; order Anaerolineales; family UBA4823; genus DAOVXM01. Next base: position 173 of record JBFENN010000319.1, on the reverse strand, counting down.
AATGACCCAGCACTGCGAACGACTTTAGAGTCGGCTGTCGGGGAAGTGGTCTACAACACCACTGGACGTCCACTAAACGCCGAAGAACTAATAACACTCATCGCAGATGTTGATGGATATATTGCAGGGTTGGATGCGATAACTCATGATGTGATCCAAGCTGCAAAAAAGCT
>JBFENN010000318.1:0-3507 GCA_041551115.1 Anaerolineales bacterium | reverse complement strand
TTGTAACGTAGCCGCGCTTTCCATAGCGCGCTGGCCTGGCGAGGTATGGAAACCTCGGCTACATTCGTCAAATTTTTGAAAAGATACGTTTTCCTCTTCTAATCTCGCGTCTTAACGGCGTAGTAGGGGCACAACGAATGATTAGAAGAGCAATTTACCCGTTCAATTTTTCGATTTCTTCCTCTACTTCTTCAGCTCCTTCTGCATAAAATTCCTCTTCGTCGGGAGCTAATTCTTTTAATAGACGCAAAAATTCACCGGCGTGTACTCTTTCTTCGTCGGCAATGTCTTTTAACACTTTTATTGTCAATTGATTATCTGTTGATTCAGCCAATTGCATATACAACTGGATAGCCTCATATTCAGCAGCTATCATAAAACGAATGGCACGAATCAATTCTTCTTGAGTGAGTTTTTTGTCTTTTGCAAGTCCCGAGAATGGATTTCCGAACTCTGGCATATTTCCTCCTTTTATTTCATTTATTTTTCGTAACTACTCAGGCTAGGTGCGACGCACTTGCGAAATACCGGCAATGCAGCAATACGGCGCTGTTTCAAGTCACTGGTACATCCAAAATATGGCACAAGTGCGTCGCACCTGAGTAGTAACTATTTTTCTTCTAAACGACTCGCATAACCTGCCGCTGCGGTTCATGCTGGGTTAGGCAGCCATTCATCCTGTGTGATTTCTATCTACAGCTACCATCTGATCCTTGACTACAGGTCATAAGCTTTGCCCTGTTCCAGCACAAGCTACTCATTTCGGTTCGCATCAATCACTTGGGGTAAGATGAATGGTAAATTCATAGACCGGCAATTGTATCTCCTCGCCATCCGCTCCATACAGGTAGGTAGTTGTGGGCAAGTCAACGGCGCTATATGGATCATAGGATGTGCCAGCAGCCAGTTCATCCACTGAATAGGTCTGCGTATAATAATTTTGCGCACTGAATGTAAAGGTTGGTGGTGCGGGACCTTCACCCCAGTAGGTTATGCCACGGTCGAGTTGGTGAATGATGATCAGACCATCTTGCCCACTACTCGTACTCTTTCCTTCGATTTGTTCCGCGATGCGCAAGGTAGAAATCCGCAAGGCGACATCAGGGATCGGTTCGCCGGTATCTTGATCTAGTATCAGAAAGCGGATTTCTCCGTAGAAGGGGTTAACTTCCCAACTCTCGGTATCGTCCGAGTCGAAATCACTATGGTCAGGTGGCCGATCAGCTTGGCAGCCACACAGCAGCAGGACAAAAAGTGCCGCATGCAAAAGATAGTTAGTAAATTTCATATACGTTATTTGCCCTAGCGACCAAATGCCAACCCTTGTTGCAATACTTTATTCCTCTTCATCTATCCTCTCAAGTTTAAAGATGACGGGTCTTGTGCCATCATTGCAACACGTAATCATCATTTTTTCGTCGTTTGTCCAACCCTTCATAATCGAACCACCCTGCAACGCGGCGTAGATATAACGACTGATGCTGTCCCAGGCTTCCGCGCAAAACTCTCCGTTCATCATCTTCCAAAAACTTTTTCCGTCAACAATAAATTCCTGACCGTCCTGGAACAAACTACATTTTCCAACATTCGGATCTGCCAAATATTCACCCGCCAAATCTTGGTAGAATTCTCTGCGCAACACTGTAATTTTACATTTATGCTTCATCTTTTTCATCCTTCACAAAATGATTTCAACTCAACTTTTCAGTCTGCGGCCCAACGACTAGCTCAGCCGCGACGCGGCTTGCCCACGAGCCTCACTTGACAAAACACATCGCGTAACCAAATCGCACCCCGATACGAGGCAGCGTAGCGGCGTCGCCTGCAGCGTGGGTTGGGCCGCCAACACACTTGAAAACATCCAGTTTACTGTCTACTCATATAACCTCACTCGAATCAAGAATGAAGGATATGGATCCATCTATTCGCTGGTGTGCATCGTCAGGAATCACGTGACTATGGCTGCCAATGACAAGACGGCAAGACAGATGTGATTCATCAAAGACTTTTGACAATTCCTTCGCTTGTGAGAGAAGGAAATCGTATTCCCCCGCCAGTATTGAGCCACGGACTCCCTGTCGTGCGGCCTCGCTTAGCTTCTCTTTGTCAAGCTCCTTGGGCATCGCGGGACAGAACGCGACAAAACCTCTGACCGGGATCATCTGATCTACAGCAACTTCTATAGCCATCCCGCCATCACCAGACATGCCTCCAACGAGTATGGGCGCATCGACAGAGAACTCCTCAACGATCCTCCGGTACATCCGCTCTACATCTTTCTTGCCCAACTCTACGTTTGCCCAAGTGTAGGTATTTGTGCCAAGAACTTGCGACGATCGGACGAATGCCAGGACATACTCGCTGGCAATCACGTCTGACCGCCAGCACTCGAGTAGAAATTCCCTGTCCTGATATCCCCGATGAAGGACAATGAACAGTGGATACCTCTCGAGCCGTCCGTACCCTTTCGGAGTAACAACGTCCAAGTCTGGCTTGGATTCTTCTTGAGCCTTGGCCTTCAAGAGACGATCCTGTTCAAGTACATTGGAGAACCTCTCGGAAATCTCGATTCTATCGTACCTTTCAGGGTCAATTCCATAGAATATCCCCTTCTGTAGCCCATATTCCCACGTTTGGAGGCACTTTGCGAATTGCCCTGTTTGATAATAGCTGTAGACCAAAGTGTCGGTGACTTGCCACTCCTTTTCTGGATACTTTTCTTGAATTGACTCTAGAATCTGGATGATTTCCTCGAATTTGGCTTCCTCATATAGACTACTGACCTTTCGAATAACTTGGTCGTAGCTTGACCACTCTTCCAATCCCATTTCTAGATTCCTCCTCCTACCACTATCCCAGCACATTATTCGTTACAAATGGCCGCCCAACTCGTAAATCTGCGAAACACTTCGCCTACCGCTCATCCTGGACATGATATGCGAACCAGTCCGCATACCCCGCAAACCCACACGACAGGCTTTTACACATCTCCAACCACCGCATCAATTTGGCTCAAAAGCTCTTCATCGGTAAAGTGCCTCAAAACAATAGCCCCCGTGGGACACTTGGCGTTACAGAGACCGTCTCCTTTACAGATCACGGGATTCACGGCGGCCTTTTTGCCCTTTGGCGTCTCACGAAACGCGATGGCGTCATACGCACAAGCCGTGATACACGCCCCGCACGAAATACACTTGTCCTCATCCACCTCGCAAACCGAGCCGGAGGCAGTGACGGTATCGTGCGAGAGAAGCGTCAAGACCCGGCTGGCAGCGCCATACGCTTGCTCAATCGTCTCCCGTATCAGCTTGGGATAGTGAGCGATTCCACACAGATACACCCCGTCCGCCGCAAACTCGACGGGCCGCAGCTTGACGTGCGCCTCCTGGAAGAAATTGTCCGGGCCTAACGCGACCTTGAACAATTGGGATACCTGCTCGCTTTCTGCGGAGGGAATAACGGCAGCAGCCAAAGCGACGATGTCGGCGTCTAGCTCAACCTTCATAC